>JBDRGF010000060.1:0-65432 GCA_043818055.1 Pseudomonadota bacterium
CAAGCATCGCTTTTGACTTCAATAAACCCTCAGCAAGGGCTTTGGGTGGTTTTCTCCGGATCTTTCTAACCACCGGGGATTATTTGCCTTTACCTCCTTTCTCCTTTTCCGTTAAAGAAATCTGCCTCGCACACGCAACAAATTGTGAGATATGGCCGATAATAATTATGAAACATAGAATGGGTATGTAAAATTGATAAGGTATGTTGATCAGGATATAAAGGAGACAAAATGAGCATTCCGACACCTGGTAAAATTCTCACACTTAACCGCAATCCGATGGTTTTCAAAACAGGACGCTTCGCACTGTCGCAGGGGAAACTTAAACCCGACCCCAGTATTAAGTCTACATATGTTAAATATGGTGAAGTTGAGGTTGGAGATGCTTCAAGTGCTATATTTAATCTAGAATTTGATCGAGTCATTAAACCTGGAGAAAAATTTGGAGAATTTGGCAGAATTTATTTGGGTCGAGACGAATCTGGAAATATTGTTCAGGGAGATTCTACTTTTGGTAGAGATATGACTTTGGGATGTGTCAAATTGTGGTCATATCCAGAGATTATGAATGGCGCATTGGTTTTTAAGCTTTCTGCAGAGGTCGATAAAGAATATTCCCCAGAGAATGTGAAAATTCGTAATTTAGACGGACCTTATTTCCCTGCCCTTCTTCCAAAACTTGGAGATGATATGGGTGGATGGGCTTTGATCAGCTGCTATAGTGTCAATGTTCTTTATTCTATCCCTGCAGATCCAAATAAACCGAGGGCGTTGGAAAGTATATTTTATGATCTTGACAAGAGGGCATCTCCTGGATTGCGTAGTGGTAGCCCAACAATGACGCTTGGTGTAGATCGGGATGAATTTGGACAACAACGAATTGTTTTAAGGTGTGATAGTGGAGATTACGCGGTTTCTTATATTGCGCATGAAGGTTATACAGGTTCTCACCAAGAAGAAATTTGGACAAATCTTGGAGGTGGTGCGGCAATGGTATCCTGGTGCATGTTTGTTCAGCGACAGGGTGTGGTGATGGGAAATATTCATATTGTGGAAGGGGAAAGAGCATCTCCTCCTATTAATGCTGATCATCCTTGGACAAGGGAGACCGAACAAAGGCTATGGGAAGAGGGTAACTGAAATCGAAGCTTGCTCAAGCTTGAGCCATTGATAGTTAAAGCTAAACTATCTTAGCAACATTGTTTCCCAATATCATCTCTATAACTTTCTGTTTTTCAATCATTCAGACCTTTCATTTGCCAATTTAGATTTACCCAGACAGAGCTAAAATCGGGCGGCGCATTTTGATTTCGAATCTTTAAATTCCATCTAAATCTCTAAACACCTGTATTTAAAGCATTCACAACTTGGCACAGTCATTGCTATAATGTATTTAAATGATATCTCAGGACCATAGATGAAACATTCCTCTTAAAGATAGATTGACACATATTTAAAATTGTGTCAATCTACATAAACTATGACATCTATAAAAATCAATAGGTTACCCAAAAAGCCCTTTTCCTATCAGGAAGCACTTAAGACAGGCCTAACTGAACACGCGCTCAGAAAACTCCTAGAACAGGGTACTATTGAGCGTATAAGTCGAGGCGTTTATCAGCTCTCTGAACAATCTGAAGGCTCGGAAGATGACCAATATGCCGCTGCCACCCTTAGATGTGACCTTCCTTCAAGTGTGTGCCTTCTCTCTGCTCTGGATCATTATCATTTAACTGACCAAATCCCTAGAAAAACCTGGATGCTTGTGCCGGATTCGAAAAGAATCCGCGCAAATGAATTAAGGCTTATGCGATCCAGATCTCCGAAATGGGATATCGGTATTAAAAAAACAAAATCGTATTGGATCACTACAATTGAACGCACGCTCATTGATTGTCTTGTTTATAAGCAAATAGTTGGGTCTCAAGTAGCCCTATCAGCTCTTAAAAAAGCTGTCTCACAGAAAAAGATAAAACTTGGCAAACTTTATGATGTGGCAAAGAAAATGAAAGTTGAACATCGCATCAGATCATACATCGAGGCACTCACATAATGAATGGTGAAAAAGCAAAACAAATTCGCCGCTTTTCTCAGTGCAGCCTGGCCTGGAATAAGGGTAATAGGCGAAAAAATCGATTTTCAAAACGCTTGGAAGGAGCTTATCGAGAAACTTGATAAAATTGATAATATGTTCGTTTGACGAATAGCAATAAACTCAGAGGGAGTTAAAATCAAACAGTGTGCTCGAGGCTTCACCTCTAAAAAACATTTGAAAACAAAACCAAATGAAGTATTATCCCCCAGCTTCGTTTAATCTTTTAATAAGGAGAAAAAATGAGACTATTTAAAGTAATGTTTGTTTTTGTTGTGTTAGCTGGTTTTTGTGTTGGTTGCAGTGGCGGCGACAAACCGAGTATGCAAGGTTCTAAAAGTGACATGGGCGACTTCTTAAAGGATTATGAAAATTTTGTTGTAGATTACTGCGCAGATGGAGAAAAATTTAAATCTGCCTCCATGTCAGAAAAAATGGCCTTTTCACAGAAGATGATGAAACATGCCGAAAAGATGACTGAGTACAATGCACTTCTTATGGGTTTCAAATCATCTGAGGACGATGCTGCAAAAAAAAAGCTAGAAAAATTAGAAGCAAAACTTGAAAAATGCTCAGCATATTACGAGATGTAAGACAAAAATAAATCCAACGCCAATACCCCCGCTGAAAAAGCCTCTTGGGCGCTCGGGTTCGATCTCTTGTTTCCACAAAAAAACCGCCAATCGGCGGTTTATTTTGTGGAGCACAAGGGATTCGAACCCTCGACTTCCACGTTGCGAACGTGGCGCTCTCCCAGCTGAGCTAGTGCCCCAAAAAACCAGTTTGTAGTGCGTAGTGTTTAGTAAATTGATCCATCACCACAAACTAAGCACTTAGCACTACACACTAATCACTGCCTTATCCTGCGCGCCTAGCAGGATTCGAACCTGCGACCTTCTGCTCCGGAGGCAGACGCTCTAATCCGCTGAGCTATAAGCGCAAACACTAGGCACTAAACACTACACACTAATCACTGCTTTATTTGTGGGCGTTACAGGATTTGAACCTGTGACTTCTACCGTGTGAAGGTAGCGCTCTCCCGCTGAGCTAAACGCCCAAAATGCATCCGGTCGTATATCGTATGTCGAGTATCGACGCAAGAAATAATCTAAAGCTAGGCTTCGCTATGCACTAAAAACTGATTTTTCTACACACTAAACACTAAACACTATATACTGCCTTATATGTGGTTCGACGATTACACGCCAGAGGAGGAGGGGCACCTAAAACAGCTCAGCGCTAGAGAGGTTGTTTCAAGGCTCTTAAACCTGCTAGAGAGCAAGAGGCCGATATTCATCGGTGGAATTTTTCTCGTCTTTGCCTCGTTGGGAGACTTGGGCGGCCCACTTGCGCTCAAATATCTAATAGATTCTGGGATAGAAAAACATGACCTCACAGCTATAATCACCACTTCGCTGATCTACGCACTCCTTCTTTGCACAGGAACGCTAGCATCATATTTGCAGACTATCGTCATCGCCAAGATGGGGTTGGGGATCGTTACCAGATTGAAGGAAAAGGCGTTCAGGCATCTGCTCTCCCTGTCGCTCGCCTATTTCGACAAGCACGCGCCCGGCTCACTCATCGCGCGCGTCGAGTCGGATGCTGAAAGGCTGCAGACATTATTCGGTGAGATATTGCAGCCCCTCCTGAGATCCCTATTCGTATCAATAGCGACGATCGCTATTATGTTTGCCACATCATACAAAGTGACTCTGATAGTATTGACGATCATCCTGCCGATGGCGATCGGAACGCTCTTCGTGTTGCGATATGTGAGGGAACGACTTAAAGTTGCCCGGCACATATTCGCAAAGATATCGAGTTTTCTGATCGAGTATGTTCAGGCGCTGCCCATCATCCAGCTCTTCGGCTACGGAAAGAGCGCCTCTGCCAAACTAAACGGCCTTGGAAAAAACATCTATTCTTCCGAAGGACGCGCATGGATAATGGAAAACAGCTACTGGGGATTTTTTATGACGATGGAGATCGTCGTCGTTATGATCATCATCTATATCTCCTCCGAATCTCTACTTGGAATAAGCATAAGCCTGGGCACTGTGGTACTCTTCATCGAATACACCCGCCAGCTCTTCCTTCCGATCGTCATGTTCTCCGAGTTCATGGCCTTCGTTCAAAGGGCATTTGCCTCTGCCGATCGCGTCTTCGATCTGATCGACACGCCCTCAAAGACACCGGACAGGGAGGGCGCGATCGAAGTGATATCAAAGGATTGGAAAGAGATCCGGTTCGAAGATGTCTCGTTCACATATGATGGCGGCGTCGGCGCCCTCAAAAATATCAACTTTTCAATCGAACGCGGCCAAAAGGTTGCGCTGGTCGGCGTCTCCGGAGGGGGAAAGAGCACCATCACACACCTTCTGTTGAGATTCTATGAACCTACCAAGGGAAAAATACTTTTAGACAAGATCGATATAAAAGATATCAAACACTCGGCGTGGCGAAAAGATATTGGACTCGTGATGCAACAGATAAACCTCTTCCCGGGAACGCTTGCGGACAACCTTCGCGCATTCTCCGACCATATACCGGAAGAGGCTCTCAAAAAGGCGATAGAGATCATTCAGGCAGAAGAGATCGTGAGCGGATTTAAAAACGGATTGAACGAGGAGATTCACGAGGGCGGGACAAACCTCTCACAGGGAGAGAGGCAGATCCTCTCGTTTGCAAGGGCCATCGTCAACAACCCGGAGATTTTGATTTTGGATGAAGCCACATCCTCCGTCGATCCTATCACCGAATGGCAAATTCAGAAATCGCTAAACTGCATGTTGGAGGGAAGAACGGCAATCATCGTCGCACACAGGCTATCAACGATAACGCACGCAGATAAGATTTTGGTCGTTCAGGATGGCGAGATTGTCGAGGAGGGAACTCATAAGGAATTATACGATAAGGATGGGGTTTACAGGGAGCTGATCGAGTTGCAGTTCGGAAACGCGCCGGAGGAGGTGTTATGATCAGCAACATAAAATGGGGTTGGCGCTATTGGCGCGCGCATAAGCGGATGATTCTGGTGATGTTCTTCTTCACGGGCATGTCTGCGCTGGTCGCCGTCAGCTTTCCATTCCTCTTCGGAAGGGCGGTGGGGGACCTCGCCAAGATCGCACAGGGGTCATCTCCTGAATCTATACATCTCACTCGAATATTTGGAATTTTAGCATTGGTCGCTGTCGGCCGGTTTATATCCCGCCTCTTTCCCTCGTTCAGGGCGCTGATGAACATCACATTCGATAACGAGATCCGAGAAAACACATTCTCAAAAATTCTGGAAAAGGATTATCGCTTCCTCGCTCGATTCAGGTCGGGGGATGTCGTCACAAGGATGACCGACGACATAACAGGATATCCGAAGGTCTCATGGTTTCTCTGTTCCGGCATCTTCAGGGGGTGTGAATCGGGGGCGATGCTCATCGCCTGCACGATAGCGATGCTCATCTTAAACTGGAAGTTAGCTCTCTTGTCGCTGGTTCCATTTCCACCGATGATATATATCTTCCTTCGCTTGAGGGAGAGGCTGGGAAAGACATATGAATCACAGCAGCAACAGGTCTCGAACACGAACAACCTCCTCGAGTCTGCGTTTTCGGGGATCAATATCGTTAAGGCGTTCAGGGCTGAAAATGGTTTGGCTGAAAGATTGAAAAAGCTGCTGCACAACAGGATCGGCGTTCAGCTCGATCTGGCTAAACTGATGATGCTCGTTCATTCGCTCGACCGCCTCACCGTTCGCATGGGACAGGTGATCGTAATTTCGATCGGCGGTTACATGGTATTAGAGGGCATGACGACGCTGGCCATCCTCTACACATTCTATATCTACCTTGAGCTCTTCGTCGTCGTGATGATGGATCTTCCTATGCTCATGGTAGGGGGGAAACAGTTTTCGGTATCGGTTGGGCGCGTCGAGGAGATATCCAACTTTCCAGTTCTCTATCACAAAGGGTCTTCAGGTAAAGAGCTGAATAGCATAGACAAGGTTGAATTTAAAAATGTCTCGTTCAGACACGATCGCGGCGGAGGGATAACGAGGATCAATTGCACAGTGACAAAAGGCTCGCGCATTGCCCTCATAGGCGAAGTAGGTTCTGGTAAGAGCATCTTCCTGCAGGTGCTGTCAGGCATATTGCCGGTGCAGGAGGGTGAGATCCTAATCAACGACATCCCGCTAAAAGAGTTGAACTTCAGATCGTTCATAGAGCGGGTGGGGTACGTCCCGCAGGAGAATCTGCTTTTTTCAGTGAGCATCAGGGAAAATGTCTCATGCGGCAGAATGATATCGAAAAAGCGCATCGAGCGCTCTCTCTCCATCGCCCAGATGGATGATCTGACAAGGCTCTCTCACGGAATGGAAACTATCCTCGGCAGCAAGGGATCACTCATATCGGGAGGGCAGAGGCAGCGAATAGCTATAGCAAGGGCTCTGGCGGCAAGGCCGGATCTGATTCTGTTGGACGACTGCACAGCAGCCCTCGACGCATACAAGGAGCGCGCATTTTGGAAGGAGTTCAAGTCGGAATTTAGAAATGCTATCACATTCACAGTCTCTCACCGGCTCGCAACGATAAGGGAATCCGATCTCGTCTTCGTCTTTGAAGGTGGATATCTCATCGAACAGGGCGATCACAAAACGCTCTCAGAAAAATCTACACTCTACAAAAGATATCAGGAGTTGGAGAGGCACAAAGAACATTTTGAAGGGGTTTCGACATAAAAGATATTCATTAGTTGTTTGTAGTTCAATTGTAGGGGCGGTTCGCGAACCGCCCCTACAAAATTATAACAAAACCGGAGTATCATCGTTTTTTTCATTCGGGGTTGATGGACAGACGGAGAGCATCTCTCGCTGTAGCTTTTTCATAATCTCATCACTCACCATTTTTGCTACGGATACATTGAAATAGGGCATCGCAATTTTCAACATCGTCTGAGCCTTTAATTCAAAGCATCTTCGGCTTTTTGTTAAATCCTTTCCAAGGGAATCGTCGATAAATTTCTTCGGGTTTTTCAAAAATCTTTTTATCACGCTATTATGCGCCGGGCAAATGGGCGGTCGGCAAATCCTTTTCAGCTCCTTGTGTATGGCGATATAGCTCAAAAAATCCATCTTCGACAGCGCTGCTATCTTCTGGTTCTTGCGTTCCCTGTATAAATTTGAGATCTCCTTCAGATGTCCCTGGATGTTGACCTTCATGTTGTCTCCTTAATCTTTGTTGGGTTTCATCAGAAAGCCCTTCATTTTTTTTATCCAGAGGTGAGCCTCTTTAAATTGAGGATATTCCCTCTCCATATTTTTAAATACCTTTGGGTGATGAGATCTTCTTCCGTTTTTGTGGGCATCCGCTCTTGGCGCCAGCTGATGACACATCTCATGAAAGACAACAGATTCAACTACAAAGAGTGGGACCTCATCTCTATCGAGATGTCGGTGAATCGTAATCAGTTTCTCCCGCGCACAATATGATCCGAGCTGAATAGTCCTGATTCTCCTCTTCTGGGCAGGCCTTCTTCCCCAGCCTATTTTTGCATCAACGTGGCTTTCAAAAAAGGCAACATTTAACCTCTCATATATTTCATCCAGGTCGAAATACTTACCATCCTTTTTAAGCGCCCTCTCTTTTCTCAAATCGCCTGATATCAACTGTCGATTGGCCACAAAAAAATCGTTGATGATATTTCCCGCCAGCCGATCTTTGCACGACGCGTATTTAGCCACCGCACTTAAAACCGCTTCGTCGGCATATAAAAACACCTCGTCCAGTTTTATCTTCGCTGATCCGTGATCAATCTTGCTTGAGAGGATAGACCATCGGCTTCTGGTCAGAGTCAGTTTCACCTCCATCCTCAACAGCTGACTCAGTTGGGAAGAGAGTCTCTCCGGCGTTGCTGTCAAAGGGATTTCAAGCTGCATGTTCAGACCCTTTTTCCATTTTCAATTGTAAATATCTTCGGATCCATGCCGCTCCAGAGCTTTGGCGAGGAGGTGTCGGTCGTCGTAACCAGCACCTGCCCCTGTTCTGTAGATAGATAATCGAGCAAAAACCGGCTCCGCTCTTCGTCGAGCTCGCTCAACACATCATCGAGCAAGAGAAGCGGCAGATGTCCAAATCTCTTTTTATAAAGCTCCAGCTCCGATATCTTTAACGCAAGCATCGTCGTCCTCAACTGTCCCTGCGATCCGTATTCTTTGAGAGGTTTGGAGCCTATCTTCACCAATATATCATCCCTGTGAGGACCGACCAGTGTATAACCGCGAGCAACTTCATCCGCACGTCGCTCAATCAATCGTTCTGAAAAAAGAGAGGAGATGGTTTCAACATCTAAATTTTTAAAATCTCCTAATGCCGAAGCATATTCGATCGACGCCCTTCCATCAGACGGGGCGATTGCACTGTATTGAACTGGCAGTTCAGAGTCGATCATCCCGACCCATGTTGCGCGATAAACTAGCACCTTTGACCCAACAGCTATGAGCCTCTGATCCCAGATATCCAGCTGATCTAATACAGATCTATTCTCAAAAGCATCTATCAGGATCCTGTTTCTCTGGCTTACGATCTTCTCATATTCCTTGAGCGTTCTACGATATCCCGTTTCAAAACGAGCTATCAACGAATCGAGATAATTCCTGCGCGCTGATGGTGAGTTGCGAAGAAGAAGAATATCCTCAGGTGAAAAGATAACTGTGGCCGCCCCGTTGTAGAGGCTGTGCATCTTTCTCTTGCCGTTGACTTCAAAATATTTTTTCCCATCAATGATGTTGAGTTTTATAACATCGCCGCAACCATCGTAGCGCTCAACCTCTCCCTCAACGATCGTGCTAGCCTCTCCCCAAAATACAATCTCGTGAGGTCGCGAAGTGCGAAACGAATTCCCCTCGATAAGACAATTGATCGCTTCGATGAGATTCGTCTTCCCCTGCGCATTTTTTCCCATGATGAGATTGACGCTCTCGGAGAGCTCAAACGACTCACAAGAAAAATTCCTAAAATTTCTAAGTTTTAGATTTTTTAAAAACATAAAAAGTAAGGGCACAGTTCATGTGCCCTCCCTATGTAACTTAAACACTTCTACACTTAAACACTCACGCACTTACAAGCGCATCGGCATGATGATATGTGCAAACCCCTTATCTGTTTCGCTCCTGATAACGCACGGAGAGGTGTCATCCCCCAAATCGAATGTTATCTTTTCATCCGGAAGCACAGAAAGGGCGTCCAAAAAATACTTGCCGTTGAAGCCGACATCGAAGGTCTCTCCTTTATAATCGACCTCGAGCATATCCCGGGCTTCGCCCATATCCGGATTGGAGGAGAGAAGCTCCAGATTTTTGGGTGAAAAGGTGAACTTCACCCCTCTCCCTCGCTCCATGGCCAGAACGGAGACAAGCTTCAAGGATTTGCATATAGCGTCCTTTGAAACGGTCGCCTTTTTCCGGGCAGTCTTGGGAATAACCTGTGAATATGGAGGGAACTGACCATCTATCAGTCTGATTATCAACTCAACTCCTTCATATCTGGCAACCGCATATTTTTCCGAAACCAGAAGATCTACACTCTCAGAATCCTCCAGAATTTTTTTAAGCTCACTCACCCCCTTCTTCGGTATGATGACCCCCGTCCTGGTCCCTATATCCCATTTCACAGGTATGTTTCGCTCCACTATCGAAAGACGGTGTCCATCCGTAGCGACCATCTTCAATCCATCTGTTGTCTGTTCGAAGAGCACACCATTCAGATTGTATCTCGTCTCATCTGTGGACATTGCAAAGGCAGTTTTATCGAGCATCTCCTTCAGATCGTTTGAATGTATGCTCTGAAACTCTCCCTTTCCAACCTTAGGAAGGGCAGGAAAATCAGTCGAGGTCAGTCCCATGATCTTGAACTTGGCATCGCCACAGGTGATTTTGATGGAATAGTCGGAACCGACTTCAACTGTAATAAGAGATTCCGGAAGTTCCTTTATTATATCATAAAAACTGCGCGCATGAATGGTAACGCTCCCCTCTCTTAACACCTCAGCAGGAAGCGAGTACTTCATCCCGATTTCTAAATCGGTCGCAGTGAGAGTTAAGCTTTTGCCGGAGGCATTGATGAGAATATTTGCCAATATAGGCATTGTCGTCTTTCTCTCAACTATACTTTGAAGCTTTGCCAATCCCTTTACGAGTTCATTTCTTTTAACTTTTAATTCCATTTGGTGGCTCCTTATCTTTATAATATAATATATAAATATAAATAGTAGTAGTAACAGGCCCTGTTGATACTGTTGATAACTGACTCAAAGCCCTGTCTATTAGATGTCCCCCTGGTTTAATAACATGTTCATAACTAAAAAAAACTATTAATAAGATTTAATAACTTTTTAATCTCATCTTTCTTCGATCGAGAATATGTGATTATAAACTTTGTATCAACAGCTTTTCCACAGCAGCCTGTGGAAAAATCAAACCTCGAGAGAGCCTTCGATTTTAGAAATATCTATCTTCAACTCCTCGGAGCTTTGAAGCAGCCGCTCAATTTTTTTACAGGCATGCATAACCGTTGTGTGATCCTTTCCACCGAAATTTGTTCCTATCTCAGGAAAAGAGGTCTTTAATAATTTTTTAGTGAGGTACATAGCTATCTGTCTTGGATAGGCCAAAACCTTAGTTCTACATGTGGATTTTAAATCTGCCACAGAGATGCTGTAAAAGTTGGCGACGGTTCGTTGAATATCGCCGATTGTTATCTTTACCTTATTTTGGAATGGAATCAGGTTTTGAAGCACCTCTTTTGCAAAATCGACAGTGATCTTTGCCCCCGTCAACGAGGCAAAGGCATTTAATCTGATGAGGGATCCTTCCAACTCTCTAACGTTGTTTTTGATATTGGTTGCCAGATACATCGCTACATCGCCGGGACATCTCAAACTGTCCGCCTCTGCCTTTTTCTGTAATATGGCTATTCTAGTCTCAAGATCAGGAGGTGCAATATCAGCGATGAGTCCCCATTCAAACCTCGACCTCAAACGCTCCTCAAGTCCCCGGATCTCCTTTGGGAATCTATCAGACGTTATCACTATCTGTCTTTGTGATTCGTGAAGCGCGTTGAAGGTGTGGAAGAACTCATCCTGGGTCCGCTCCTTTCCAGCGATGAATTGTACGTCATCTATGAGCAGGACGTGACATTTATCACGGAACTTTTTTCTAAACTCCGGCATCCTTTCGAACCTGATTGAGGTGATCAGCTCGTTCATGAAGCGCTCGCCGGAAAGATATAGCACAGCGATGTCCGGGTATTTTTTCCTGACTTCTATTCCTATTGCATTGAGAAGATGTGTTTTTCCGAGCCCCACTCCGCCGTAGATGAAGAGCGGGTTATAGCGCCCACCTGGGAGATCGGCCACAGCCTTGCATGCTGCGTGGGCGAATTGATTGGAGCTTCCAACCACAAAGCTTTCGAAGGTTAAACGTGAGATGAGACCCGAGGAGTTAATCTGATCCCTCATCGCTTGAGACTGAGGAACGAAGATCTCCCGATTGATTGGCTGAGCCTCTTCGGGCGCAGCACTGATCTCGTAGGTGACGCGAAGATTCTTTCCTGTGATATCCTTGAGCGTCTGGGATACAAGATCCCTATAAAAATCGTTGATCCAGTCACCTACAAACTTATTGGGAATCAAAATTACAAACTTATCCCCAGAAATCGTCACATCCTCGATTTGATTAAACCATGTGTTGTAGTTTAACTCGCTGATTTTACACTTTATTTTAGACTTTAAGGAAGAAAGTAATTCGTTCATAAAATGTTATCCACATATTTATCCACAGGTGTTGATAAGCAAAGTTGATATTGTTCATAAATCAGTTGCCATTTAGGATTGCAAGCAAATTTTATTAAGAGATACGTATTAAAAGAATAAGCTTGACTTTAAAGGCAGTTTATAGTGCTTAGTGCAAAGTGTTTAGTGACGGGAAAGAAAACTAACGTATTGAATTTAATGAGAAAAGCAGGTTAAGGTGTCCGGTGTTATGGGTAGGGATAAAAGTTGTAAAACTAAGCACTAAGCACTAAGCACTATACACTAAAAACTGTTTTTAACGAGGTTTAATCATGAAGAGAACGTTTCAGCCAAGCAACATCAAGATGAAGAGAAAACATGGCTTTAGGGCAAGGATGAGCACTGCCGGTGGGCGCAAGGTTATCAACAACAGGCGCCGCAAGGGAAGGGCAAAGCTTTCTGCTTAAAGGGGGCTATGCTTACCTTTTCCCGCTGTGATAGGGTGTTGTCCTCCTCGGATTTCCTGAAGGTTAAAAAGACAGGCGTCTCAATATCAAGTGGAAAACTAAAGATCGCATTTCTCAAAGGCAAGAGCAAAAGACTGGGTACGGTTGTCGGCAAAAGTTGCGGCAGCGCCCCAAAGAGAAACAGGATAAAAAGGATTGTAAGGGAACACTTTCGTCTGAACCGGGATCTCTATCCACAAGGAGATGTAGTTGTGATAGCGATGTCGGGCGCGCAAAGCCAGACCAACGAGGAGTTAAGGGCAACGCTCTTTAAGGGTTTGTTGTTGTTATCGGCAAAAAGAGAGAAGGCCTCTTGTTTAAAAGAATAGCAGTGATGATGATAAGGTTTTATCAGCTTTCCATCTCTCCCTTTATGGGTGGTTGCTGTCGGTTTTATCCAAGCTGTTCTCATTACGCGCTCATCGCATACGAAAAAAGAGGTTTTGTTGAGGCAACAATTTTAGTAATAAAGAGGCTCTTAAGGTGTGGGCCGTGGCATGATGGGGGCGTTGATTTTTTAGCCACAGAAAATAATAAAAATAATTGATTTAGCAACATTCACAGGAAAGTTGCGATAATAGATGAAAAGAGGAGAGTTATGGGTGATCACAAAAGAATAATTTTACTGGTCGTTTTAAGTGCCGTTGTTATGTTTGCCTGGTCGCATTTTTTCAAGCCAGCGCCAGTGAGTGATACGAAAACACCCGCAGCCCAGCAGGTTGTAGAACAATCTAAAGAGATGCCGGTAGAGAGCGCCGCTACGATAAAATCACAGGGAGCATTTGATCCACAGAAGGAGATTCCCATCACAGAGGTTGTTATAGAAAACGCACTCTATGCTGTGACGATATCTTCTGAGGGGGCTCTCCCGACAAGCTTTAAACTCAAAAATTACAGGGTGGAGGCAGGTGATAAAAGCCCACTTTTGGACTTAGCTAAAACGAAGAATCAGGAAACCCTTGCAATGGCGCTTTTTTCTCTTGGTGATGTGGGAATACCAGAAAAGCCGAGGTTTAAAGTTGTTTCATCGACGACCGACGAAGCGACATTCAGCTGGAGGAATTCGAAGATAGAGCTGATCAAGAGATATAAGTTTAAAGAGGGAAACTACCTCTTCGATGTGGAAGCCGAGGTGAAAAATCTCACATCGAGTCCTATAGTTGTTAATCCCTCTATGACGTTTGCAGGAGATGCCTATCCAAAAGAATCATCCGGAATACTTGGCATGTTTAAACAACCTCCTGTGACAAATGAAAATCCCGTTTACTCTCTCAACAGAAAGGTTGAGAGGGAGACGAATGTTTTCAAGCTTCCCGATGAAAAGGCCTTCACAGGCGCTATCTCCTGGGCAGGCTTAGAGGATCGCTATTTCATGACGACCGTGATTCCCCGCACAATCACCGATTCTGAAAAGCTCATCATCAGCAGTCGTGACATTCCTGATGGAGAGAAACCCGGCAAGCTCATCACCGCCTCCCTTTCGAACGCGGGCGTTCAAATTCCAGGAAGTGGGTCAAAGACTTTTGCATATAGCGTCTACGCCGGCCCTAAAGATATCGATCTTTTGAAAGCGGTCGGTGTCGGGCTGGAAAGCGCGATCGATTTCGGCTGGTTTTCACTTATAGCGGTTCCGATACTTTATCTACTGAGATTTTTCTACACGCTGGTCGATAGCTGGGGCATCTCGATCATCCTTCTCACGATTTTTATCAAAATAGTTTTATATCCTATCACGAAAAAATCGATGAAGTCGATGAAGGCGATGCAGAAGTTGCAGCCGCAACTTAAGGAGCTGCAAAAGAAGTATAAGGGTGACAAGAAGAAGATCCAGGAGGAGACGATGCGGCTCTTCCAGACCCACAAGGCAAACCCGATGGGTGGATGTCTGCCGATGCTTCTGCAGTTTCCGATCTACATAGCTCTTTATAAAGTGCTGTGGAATTCAACCGAGCTCTATCACGTTCCATTTTTATATTACCCCGACCTGTCAGCCTCAGATCCATATTTCATCACTCCGGTATTGATGGGAGTCTTCATGTTCCTGCAACAGAGGATGATGCCATCGACGAGTGCTGATCCTACGCAGCAGAAGATGATGATGATCATGCCGGTCATGTTCACGGTCTTCATGCTCTTCCTGCCGGTGGGTCTCGTGCTCTATATCCTGATCAGCACCGCAGCAGGAGTAATTCAGCAGGTGATGTACAATAACAACATCCGCGTCAGAGATCTCGTCAGAGGCAAAGTGAGCTGGAAGAAGTTTTTAGGAAAGAGCCTGGCGTAAATAAAAGCAGCATGTAGTGCAGAGCATGTGGCATGTGGGCAAAAGACAACGCAAATAAAAAGCCCCCGATATTTGATTAAAAATATTCGGGGGCTTTGTTTTGTGTGAGGAGTTTATTATTTCAGGTGTGCTCTGCGATCGTTAGGTTTGACGAGCCTTATCCTCATCATTATCATTTCACCGTTTCCTATAATTCTTAAATCATCCCCATCTTCGAGTTGATTTGAAAGATTATGGGAAAGAGGGAAGTAGAGCTTTGTTCCATGTTTTCTGATATAGAGCTGATTTTTTGCTCCCAGGTCAGCGACAAAAGAGCTTCCATCAGCTTTGAAAATAAGCTTTGCGTGTTCGCGGGAAACATAGTCTCTATCGATAGTCAGACGGTTGCCAGTCTGAGCAATGGCCGAATTGCGACCAAAAACAAATTCATTATTTCCTGAAGCTGCAATCGAAAGAAATCCCAGCGCCTCTGTTTTTTCCCCATCTTTTTTTGTAGCTATCTGTAGATAGCCAAGTACCTCTCCCATTGGGCTGTGCTGATTTGGCACTACCCCATTTCCCAATCCGTTGTCTGTAAATGGGGTTGTTCCTTTCGGGATGATTGGATAGACGATATCTTTTATCGAGAAGGCTACTGTTTGCTCGGGTTGATGGAGAACTTGAACATCTGGATCGTCAGGGCTTAGCTCGGTTACATTTTCAACCACCGTTTGATCACTTTTTAGCTTACGTGCATCTATAACGTGAACCCCTTTAGCTACGGGATTCACATATCCATGAACAATCCGTGTACTGTTTAGATCGATCATAATAGTCCTGGTTGGAAGCTGTTTCATCTCTTCTGTGGTGAACATAAATTGAACACCACCAAGCGTGACAAGCTCTGGAACTTCCAAGGCAAAACGTTCAGATTTCATCGGAGTATCTTCATCGGAAGAGACTGTTCCACGCTCAATTACAAGCGCAAAACCTCTTCCATCGAATTGAAAGTGTGCTCGTGGTGCAGCACCGAGGAGCACAGGGACACCATATTCAAATGAAAACGTGCCGCCGAGAGCACTTTCCAAGATGCTCTGTACGGTGTATTCTCGGGGGTTGCTTGAGGCTGGGATAAATTCTGTGCCGGTATCGGTATGTCTCAGTATTCTACTAGGAAGCTCCTTTGCGAGATTTAATTTTGGGGCTTTATTTGGATCGATGAGATTAACCCTAAATTTAGGGCCATCTCCAATGGAGATCAGCGAACCCTCATCTATAAATACCCACTGATTTTCATGTAGGAGGGCTCCATTTACAAAGATCACATCTGCCACGTTTGCCTTTATCGCGGTCCCATCTAGTTTCATCGTCCCTGATTTTCCTTGATAATAAATATTTCCCAAAACAACCGGCATTTCTGATGAAATGGGCAGCTCTATAGCATGTGAAGGGTTTTTTCCTATCAAGAAGTTCTGCTTTGGACCGGAGGGAATTAAAAGATCAACGGCGCCAACATCAACATGAAATTTTCCTAACCCCAAAGCAGGTTTGCCATGAAACGCATTAAGCGCAAAACAATCTATCCTGTGTGGCGTTCCATCCAACTCAAATTGTGAACGATCTCCGGCCGGATTTTTTTCAAAAGGGGAAGGGCTTTGTACTGTCGGCATAGGGACATGCGGATTAAAAGAAATTCCAAAATTACCACTCATATGAGACCTCCTTGAAGTTAAGATAGTTGTTCTTTTATCGGTATTTTCTTAAAAAGGTTGCTAGTTTTTTACGTTGTTAGAAATTGTTTAAAAGTGGGAGACCAACAAAATTCCGAGATCTTTTAGTTTACCCTTCGTTGCTGATTTTATTATTCTTTCTAAGTCAGATTTGTCTAGTTTTGAAACGTCAAAGCCTCTTCGTTTGAGGTTTTGCAGGGTTTGTCCAAGCACTCTGCCGACGAGCTTCATATTCATATTATCTTTAGCAAACTTGTCAATCAGAGGTATATGGTTTGAAAGTGAGAGGTTGTCGATAGTGTCTTTAGGTAGACCATATTTTCTAAAGCGTGCTTCAACTGTATATGTGGGCTCGGGGAGCTTATTTTTAATTTCTTCAACTCGCGAGGACTCTATTTTTACCGGTGGGTGATCTGTGTCAGGATACATCCTCTCTGCGCCGGGGAGAATTCTTTCGAATTCGGTGAGCCCTGCTTTGCAGGCCTTTCTGGTTTCGTTAGGGACGCCATCATATGCCTCGAGAATCCTGTTTTTTATCTCATCAGTCGCTGTGATAGTATCGGCAGCATCGCCCCAGACGATCGCGACCACATCCTCATCGCCCCTTCCCATTGCCCTTGTCAATTTACGAAAGTCGATATCATCCCCTGAATATGTGGGATAGTTATCTGTGTGGAAGATGTTGGGGAGGGAATCCAAACAGGCGATCACCCTCACGCGCCCTGAGAGTTCATGGGCAAAAGTCTTTCCCGGCTGTGTCGGCCAGTTGAAGAGGCCACTCCAGCCGCAAATTTTTATTGCATGAATGTTTTTACCTTGGCCAAGCGCCCTCTGCATCTGCTCGTTTTTTGTATTGTTGAAGATCTCAGTGACATCCTCTTCATGAATAGCAAGGCCATCTTTTCTGAGGAAACGTTTTTGTAATTCGTCGCGAAGATCGAGGAGAGCCTTTTGCCTCAAGGCCTCGATGCGCGTGAGGGCTGGGATCAGCTGGTAGCGGGGAACTCCCTTGATTTCTACACGTGAGCCTCCCGCAATCGACACATTTACATCCTGTCTCACCGAACCTATTCCGCGCCTTATGTTTTTCGATGATCGAAGAAGCCTGCCGATATGTTTGACGCCGCGGCCTGCCTCGTCAGGCGTTTTAAAACAGGGGGCGGTTACGACCTCGATCAAAGGTGTTCCCAGCCTGTCCGTACGAAACTTGATGAGATGCCCTGAATTTTCCACCTCCCTGCACGAATCCTCCTCGATAGAGAGCTGATAAACTTCTATTTCCCTCCCTTCGAACGGGACCTTTCCATTTATACCGACGATCCCCGTCCTCTGAAACCCGGTCGGAATCGAACCGTCGAGGTATTGTTTGCGGGCGATATGCATCTCATCGACGATCGAACAGTTGGTGAGCAGTGCCAGCTCTATTGCAATATCAAGGGCTTGCGGGTTGATCAAAAATGGCGGGGTGTCATCAAGGTCATAAGTACAGACCGACTCCTTGTTGAGCAGATAGAGGATCTCCTTTTTGGTCTTAAATTCCATGAGGGCGCAGCCGTCATAAAAACCCATTTCGGAGAGGGTAGGCCTCATATGGCGCAGGACTTCAGCATGATGGTTTTTTGAATATCTGCCGGCCGGACACCTGCAGAAGAGTTTTTTATCGGTCAGGAGCTGTTGATGAATCTCCACACCGCATTTGAAGCCAAGATTTTTGAGTTCATCATTAGACATAAAGGATCATCTAGTGTGACGGATGGTTTGGGTCAATAGGAAAAAAGATCATGTGGCATGTGGAAAACCCCGTTAAACCGATTTTTGTCTACATACTACATGCCACATGCGCCTTTGTTTCTATTGCTAGAACACTATTCCTAAGTTATTATAGGCGTCCAACAAAGGAGAAAATTATGACAGAGCATAGTAAAAAAATAATGGAGGGGGCCAGACAGGCCGTCTTAAATTGTGTAAAGTTAAAGGAGGGGGAGGGGGTTGTTATAATAACCGACCTTGAGACCGAGGCGCTCGCTGAGGCGATAGAGAAGGTTGCGAGTGAATTGACAAATGATATCCATCTCTTTGTGATGGAGGATTTTGGCGATCGATCCGAGGATGGGTCGGATCCGCTTGAATTTCCACGCGAGATTGTAGAGGCGATGAGAACATCGAAAGCTAGCTTTTATATCGCTCAGGGAAAGCCCGGGGAACTCAAAACTTTCAGAAGACCGATGCTCAAGTTTGTCGAGGAATTTAAACTCAAACATGCTCACATGATAGGCTTTGAGGAGAAGATGATGGAGGAGGGGATGGCCGCCGACTACAAGGCGATTCAGGCGCTCTCTTTGAAGGTTTATAATGAAGTGAAACATGCGAAAAAGATTCGCGTCACCACGCCATCAGGCACCGATATCACGGCCGAGTTTTCCCCCGATTATAAGTGGCACATTTCCGATGGAGATATTCGACCACTTCATTGGATGAACCTCCCCGACGGCGAGGTCTTCACCGCCCCTAAGAGTGTCAATGGCCATGTCGTGATCGATGGGACGCTTGGAGATTACTTCAGTGAGAAGTATGGCTCGCTTGATAAAAACCCTGTAGAATTTGATCTCAAGGAGGGGGAGGCAGTTAAGGGAAGCATTAAGTGTAAAAATGAAGAGCTCAAAAATGATTTAGAAAAATATGTCTTCGGTGGAGTTGAAAATGCCGAGAGGGTGGGGGAATTTGCGATTGGGACAAATATCGGTCTTGACCACCTGATCGGAAATCTATTGCAGGACGAAAAATTCCCGGGCGTTCATATCGCCCTTGGCGATTCTTATCCCGACAAGACCGGCGCCCCCTGGCATTCAGAGCATCACATCGATGGCGTGATGAAGAACACAACGATCATCGTTGACGATAAGCCGCTCATGAAGGATGGGCTGTTTTTAATTTAATAGAATTGGAGGAAAAACATGGAAGAGGAAAAAGATCAGGAAGGCCGGCAATGTCCCCTATACGAGGACCATGTAAGAAGCTGTGTTGAATACATCAGATCTGTCAAGGAGATATCGACTTTAGGGTTTTGTGTTTCAGAGAAGCATGAGGAGTGTCCCTTCTACAGGTCGATTAAGAAAATAGGGTCTGTTTGTGAGATGGTTGAACGATGCCCCATATTCAAAGCTCTTTCGATTAAAGATTTTGAGCTGTTTAGAGAAACTACTAAAGAATATTGTCTCTCTCAAAACAATATAAGGTGTAAGAGATATATATTAAAGAAGGCAGGGAAAGATATCCCGCTAAACCTCATGCCCGATGGCAGTAAGCTGTCCGACGATGAAAAATAGATCTTTAAGATTATTCCTTAGAGGATTTGATATTTTTTGAGTCTATGCACGAGTGTGGAGCGTGGAAGATTCAAAACCCTCGCCGCCTCGCTGATATTGCCCGAAGCCTTGCGCAGGGCGCCGATCAAATTTACAGCCTCTTCACCCTTTATCGCATTTAACACATCTTTGTTTTCAAGAACCGATGAATCGACGGTTGAATTAACGACCCTTTTAGCCTCTTCAAGGTCGATCCCCAGATCGTTTGGCGCGAGCTCTCCATCCCCGAGCACTGCCGCCCTCTCTATTATATTCTGAAGCTCCCTAATATTTCCCGGCCAGTCGTATTCACAGAGGAGGCTCGTAGCCTCGTGAGACATCTTCAGGTTTTTTCCAAATTCGCGTGAGAATTTAGCAATGAAGTGATCGATGAGGTATGGGATGTCTTCCCTCCTCTCACGCAGCGCGGGAAGGGTGATCGGAATTACATTTAATCTATAAAAGAGGTCCTGCCTGAATTTTCCATTAGCTACAAATTGTTCAAGTGGCTGATGTGTTGCGGCTATGAGCCTTACGTTGACCTCTTTTGTATCAACGCCGCCAACCCTCTCGAAGCGCCTCTCCTGAATTGCCCTCAAAAGTTTTACCTGTACCTGATCGGGTAGGTCTCCAATCTCATCCAGAAAAAGAGTCCCTTCGTCGGCAAGCTCGAATCTGCCGGCCTTTGCATGAAGCGCCCCCGTGAATGACCCCTTCTCATGGCCGAAGAGCTCGCTCTCTAACACACCCGGAGAGAGTGCCGCGCAGTGTACGGCTACGAATGGTTTATCGCTCCTCGGGCTCGAGTCATGTATTGCCCGGGCTATCAGCTCCTTGCCCGTCCCTGTCTCGCCGCGGATCAGAACAGTTGAAGGTGTGGAAGCGACCTTTCTCACCTGTTCCATGACCGATGAAAGCCCTCCCTCAGCGCCTATGATCGTGAGAAAATTATGATTCGATTTAATCTCATCCTCGAGCACCTTTACCTTCGTCTCGGCCGCCTTGAGACGCTTTATCTTTTCTATGCGTTCTTTGTATATCTCAATCGCTCCATCGCAGATCTTTTTCAATGATTCCGGCTTCCACGGTTTTACGACATAGTCATAGACATGCCCGTCGTTTATGGCCTTCAGCAACGCCTCGTTATCTGTGAAGGCGGTGAGGATGATGCGCTGTGGGTGTGGATTGAGCTTCATCGCCTCTTTTAAAAATTCAATCCCTGTCATCTTAGGCATGCGCTGATCTGTGATGATGAGCGCAATTTCAGGCTCCCTCTTTATGATATCAAGGCCTTCAAAACCAGAGGGCGCAAGTCGCACATCATAATCGAATCTGAATACACGTTTGAACGTGTCGAGATTCGCCTGATCGTCATCTATGTAAAGGACTATTGGTTTCATAAATGCAGTGTTTAAGTGTAGAAGTGTTTGAGTATAGAAGTTACAATAAAAATAGGTTTTGTTAACTTAAACACTCAAACACTTCTACACTTACGCACTGGGTATCGCAAGCGATACCCTGAACGTTGTTCCCTCTCCTATCTTTGAACTCACGTCGATCTTTCCGCCGTGTTTGCTTACGATCTGATGGGATATAGATAAGCCCAAGCCGATACCCTCTCCCTGATCCTTTGTCGTGAAGAATGGATCGAAGATCTTCGGCAATATATTCTCTGGGATGCCTCTTCCTGAATCCTTTATTTCAACACAAACATTTCCCTCTTCTGCAGAGGTCTTTATCCAGATGTCCCCTTCGCCATCGATCGCGTCGATCGAATTTTTTAGTATGTTCATCCAGACCTGATTTATCTGGCCGGCATTTGCCGATATTTTGGGGAGGTTTCTGAACTCCTTGTGCACGCTGATCCTCTCGTTCGTCTCATGCTTTAAGAGATGAATGGTGCTCTCGATCCCCTCGACAAGATCAACATCAGCAACGACATCGTCGGTCGAGTGGGCGAAGTGTCTAAGATCGGCAACGATCTCTTTGGTACGAATTGCCCCCTCTTCTATATTTGAGATCATCGACTTGAGATCTGCAATCACCTCGTGCGAGGCCATCTCATCTTTGTATTTTGGGGCGTCGAATGGCACGATCGTCTCAAGATAGGCGGTATAATTTTTCAGAGGTTCGATGTTTGAATATATAAAAGTTGTCGGATTGTTTATCTCATGGGCAACGCCGGCGACGAGCTGACCAAGGGATGCCATCTTCTCAGACTGCACGAGTTGCAACTGCGTCTTTTTCAGGTTGCCGAGGACGAGTCCGAAGAGAGAGGCTATGGGAAGCAGGATGGTGACAGGCGCTACGAGATTGAGCGGCATTTTCATCCTGAAGAGAAAAATCGCGATCATAACGGTGAGCGGCACCATGAAGGCGAGCAGCTGACCGATCAGCAGATATTTTGCGGTTATGTTTGCAAATGCCCTGTCGGCATTGTTCATCCTCCATCCGAGCATCAAGAGCCAGAAGAGGTAGGATAGAACTGCATATATCACGGCTAAGATCTCAAATGTTGGCCAGCTGGTCGGATAGAAATAGAATGATACGCAGTAAGGGATGTAGATCATCGCGGATAGAAGATACGGGAGCGCGACGATCCAGCGCTTCTTTTCAAATTGCCTCGGAAGGGTTGGATAGACAAGCGCAAAATGGGTCATGAATGCAGGGATGAGCGTGAAGACAGCCATGAATAACCAACTCGCGGTGTAACGTGTATGCAGATCGAAGGAGCTTATCATGTAAAAGGAAATTCCCAGATAGAAGAGGGTGAAGGGCAACGCACCTTGCATGCCACGGAAGAGAAAATAGATGACGCATCCGGATATTAAAAAGAGGATTCCGGTTGAAAAGCTCAGGAAAAAGGTCTTGAGGAAATCGCTTATTGTGAACGTCATAGGTGCAATCGTTGCGAAGCGCACCTTGTCGCCGCTCGTTATGATATATCGATCCTCGCCGATTTTATTTATATGATCATGATAGGTCAAACCCGCATCGTAACCGGTCCAGTTGAACTGGTTGAACGCACCGACTATTTTGTTCTCAAAGGTGAGAAAGCCCGGAAAGGGCTCGCTGATCATCGACTTAGCGCTTCTGAAGAAATAGATAGAGAGCAATATAAGAAGGCAGGATATAATTAATACGGCTAACGAATTGATATTTTTCATCTTCATCAGTTTTATCATTATATAGATGCAATTTCCAATTCACAATACCCAATTAACAATTTCTATAAGGAAGGGGTTAATTGGGTATTGGATATTGTAAATTGGATATTGATTATATCAGTAGCAGCACCATATAAATTACACTCAAGGCTATATAGATGATTACTTTTTTCATCTCACTCCCCCTTCTTGGGCGCCGCGCAGCTTATGTTGTAATTGCTGTTATTAAAGGATTCTCCTGAGATTGTGCAGAATATGGTTTCCCCTCCCGATTTGAGATGGAGCGTTCCGGTGAATGACTCGGTTTGTTTTTGCGATGCGGTCGAGAGGCTTCCCTCGAACGTGATATCAAATACCATCGCAGCTCCCTTGCTACCGGAGAGGCTTAAAGCACCGGTGATCTTCTCCCATACAGTCATCTCAACAGAATCGTTGCTGTTTATGTAAGTATTGCTCAACATGGAATCACACATCGCATCAAATCCCTTGAGAATCTTTGTCTGGGACTCCTGTTTGACAACGCCTGTCATGATGATCTTTTCGGAACTATATGAGTTGAGAATTTTGTAATTCCCAAAATCAGCGGAGATTAAGCCGATGAGATTTGCGCTGTCCCCGTCTGTTTTTTTGAGATCCACATCTCCCGAAAGCATAACATCTCCATAGTAATATTTGTCTTTGAACGTCTCGTCGATGTTGAGTGTAGCGCTTCCCCCCTGACAGAGCTGGTTTATCAATTGAATTTGAGAGCCGACATCATTTTGCTTCGACATGGCATCGTTGAATTTGTTTTGAACTTCATTAAACACAGGAGAAAAATAATTTTTGATCTGGCTTGTTGAAGAGAGAAGGATGGGAGCCCCATCTCCCTCTTCGACATCGGCGATGTTCGCATTCTCAGTTGATGGAGCCGAACCACATGCGTTCAAGGTTGCGAGGATGACAAATGCTATTGATAGATATGTTTTTTTCATAAGATTCTCCTTTTTGTTTTTATGGTTGATTGTTGTTTGCACCACAGGCGATGCCATCTCTTGCAAGAATGTCTGACGTAATTTGAATGAATTCAAATGTGCAGCTAAAGCCGCTCGTTTCGAAACATTCCCCCTCGATCACAAAATGCTCCACACCGTTTATATATTTTCTTCCTATTCTGGCTTCGCAGGATGTGACGGTATCGCCAAACCTGAACAGGTCGTAGTCCTTCACATTGGAATAGTCGTTGAACGGATAAAAGGTCAGCTTATCATTATTGTCTTCATCAATCAGCCAGACGAGATTATTGTGCGCGCTATAATCACACTGGTTGATAACATCCTTCGAGCATTGATTATAGACGACTTCATATGTTCCAATTGGGGAGTTCAGTTTTTTTGGAAAGTTGGTTTCGTCAACATCGCTATCACGAGAATCGCTCTCAACCGGTAGTGTTGCCGGCACAATTGATGGAGGCGGATCGTCTCTTTGTTGGAAAACAACATAATCATTATCAGGCGGATCTGTGAAGATACATTCACCATCCTTGTCACATACATCACCACATCCACTTGCTATCAACAACAGCGCCACTCCGATTAACAGCTTTGTAACTCTTTTTACTCTCATCCTCTCCTCCTTGGTTGTTGGTTTCACCCCATGTAAAAGCAATGCCCGTGCCAATGAGGTCGAGAAATAATAATCAACAATATCAACAGGTTATGTTTTTAGCGATTTTTTAGGATCATGCAATTTAACGAAAATTAACCAAACATAGCCAATTCCAACCTCCGGGGTTGGAGGTGATCGGTTGATTGCAAAGGCGTGAATGGAAGGTTGTTTAGTAAGGAGTAATTATGCCCTCTTGATGAGTCAATCCCAAACTTAGTTGATATTTTGAAAAGCGGTTCGGTTAACATTTTAAGCAGCCTCATCAGCAATTTTTCGATTCAGCTTCAATTCATTTTTCAAAGCCATTCTCAGTTCATGCAGATGTCGATATCCACTGATTCGATTTAACCTGGGTTCAACATCCAGTAACGTAGCAGCTAACCATCTTTGTCTCTGTGATGAGTTCTGCCAATAATCAACTTTTCCACAGCGTTGTTCGATCATTGCATTGATCGATTCTATACAGTTGGTTGTCTTTAGGCTTCTTCCCAGCTTTGTAAAAAGACCTAAACGATGTAATGTTAATGTCTCCTCAAACCCTTCATCCAAACTTCTTACTGCTGATAAATTTCTTTTCTCTAAATCGTTCCGGATTTTTAAAAGTGACGCCTTAGCCTCTGAGTAAGTTGGCCGTTCATAAGCTCTCTGTAATTGTCTCCTTACTAAGGGCTGTTCCTCTTTTGACAAATAATCCACTACGTTCTCGCGCTTATGCCATTGACATCGCTGGATTAAACTCTTTCCTTTGAAAGCTCTTTTTATCCCGGAATTCAACCCTTTAGACCCATCCACGATTACTAATATCCCTTCTTCAATCGACATCCCACGTTTCAATAACTCATTCAGAAAATCTATAGTAACATGATTGTTCTCCGTTGCTGTTTCTATAAACCCCAGTATAATTTTACACCCCTCTATTGTCAGTCCAACAGCTACTATCAAATCATTCTTTGAAAATGTTTTCCCGTCAATCCACATTGCCACAAAATCATAACAGCTCAAATCCCGCTCCTGAAGCTCTCTGAGCTTCTCCTGGCTAACTTTTACAAATTGTCGTGATACACTCGAAGACGATAATCCAAATGCTTCCGGTACTGCCATTGCTGCTGACTCATAATCCCGACACGATATACCTTTCAATATCCGATTCATTGCCATCTCTTCCATCGAATGGGCTCCATTATGCAATCGACTGTAACTCTTGAGAACTGTTTCACTCTTCATCCTTTTATCCCGAACGCGTGGAACACCTATTCCTATTCGCTGTCCCCCCAAAACTACAGACCCTGGGTTGGTCCCATACCGGACGTAATCCCCACGACTATATCGCTCTCCTGCCAGTTGTCGCACTTCCTCTTGCAATTCCTCTTGTACCTTCATTAACCCTAATGGTATCAGCTGCTCGATTAGCTCCAGTCGACTATCAAGCTTTAGCCCTTCATATTCGTCTATTTTTATTACTCGCGCTTTTTTCCTGTACTTTTTTCTTATCCCTTGTACTCTTTTCATGGCGGTTCCTCCTTTATTTGTTGGTAATTTTGACCTCACATCTTAATTACCAAAGTTGGAACCGCTTTTTTTTACCTAATTTTAACTAACTTTAGCACACGCTCGAATAACCAATACTTTTCAATCTATCCCGATTCCGCTGAATCGCCATTTTTTCGAATTAATGAGGGATGAGGTTAATCACTGCGTAAGACCTGACGATCCTGATCCGTTTGTAGGAGCGATAAAGGGCTCGATTTGCTGGAGTCGTTCTATGGAAGAAATTTATTTTTCTTGGAATGGTCCACTCGATGGAGATGTCAGTTTAGCAAATCTTAACACTTTTCGAAAACCCTTCTTTGCCGGTTGGCAGTTTTGCATGCTTTTAGGGGCCTATATAGTTTATAATCATGATTATTGTGAGGAGCGTCCTCTTGCAACTCCGTATGAAGCAGAGGGGAACGGCCTGATGGGCAGACGAAAAACGACAAGTCTCTATCAAAATTTATTAAATGATTTTGAGATATTCATTTTATCAAGCAGTAGCTGCATAGCCGCCCTCTCCCCCATATGGAATGCTACTCTAAATCCAAATTCGATCGCGAAAATGTCCGCTATTAATTATATTAGCCGCAACCATAGCTTAGGAGTGCTCGATGAGGGAGATAAGGTTGAATTTGGCAAGCTCTCCCTTTATAGATATGGCGAGATCGTTGGAAGGGTTGAGGGGCGCGACGGGAAGGCGATCGTTATCGTGGGAAAGTGTCAGGCCCAGGAAGGAACGCTTGTTCCTGTTACTGTGGAAACAAAGAGTGGTAGATTTCAAGGTGAGGAACTGCATCCTGGAGATGAATTTGAAGTCACTGAGCCGACAATATTTTCACAAAAGGCACACGCTTATATGAAGAAAACCAACATTGCTATAGTAGAACCAATAAATCCCGAACTTCCTGAGGTCAACCAAGAAGAATTTGATCAAATTCGCAGTTTAACGGGTTGGGACGAAGATGAACCATGTAATTTAGGCTAATTTCAATCCTCTACATTCATTCACTAATCACTACACACTATCCACTATCAACTGCTTTTTTGGCACGCATCTTGCTCTATAATGCCCTCGTGAGGGCAAAATGAAAAAATCAAATACACTGGAATTCATAGAGATGTTATTGACGGAGGGCTGGGGGGAGCTCTCCTGTAGCAATCCGATCGTCCTGTCGTGTGGCGGTATCTATATTCCCCCAAGAAAGAAGTTCAATGCGAGATATTCGTATGATCTTCTGACTACCGCAAATGGCTTAGAGCCTGTGAAGGTAGTCCCTGAAAAGCCGCTGAGAAACATGCTGAAAGTGGTTTTAGAGAAGGAATCGCTGAACTAGCGGCTTAAACTTGAAATTTTGTCTCTCCTTAATACTGGCCCGCTGACAAGAAGTTGTTGGCGGGCCGATTTTTCAACACCCGGTGTTGAAAAATGGGGCCTTTGCGATTCCCCTTTCTGTTATTATTGCAGTTATGAGTTCGTGGGGTGTAACATCGAAAGCTGGATTGATGACCTTCACAGCATCCGGGGTTAGCCTCTCAGCTCCTATCGTCGTCACTTCATCGCTCGATCGCTCTTCGATGGGGATTTCATCGCCGCTTTTGATATTCATATCTACCGTTGACCATGGGGCCGCGACATAAAAGGGAATGTTATGAAACTTCGCTAGGACCGCGACTCCATATGTTCCGATCTTGTTTGCCGTATCGCCGTTGGAGGCAATCCTGTCAGCGCCGACGATGCAGCCGTCGATCTTTCCCGCCTTCATGAGGCTTGCCGCCATGTTATCCGTGATGACTGTCACATCGACGCCATGCTTTTTTAATTCCCATGCGGTGAGCTTGGCACCCTGCAGCCTCGGACGGGTTTCGTCCGCATAAACCCTGATCTTTTTTCCCGCATCGTGAGCGGCATAGATCACTCCAAGCGCGGTTCCATAGCCCCCTGTAGCCAACGCCCCGGCGTTGCAGTGCGTGAGGATGGCGCTTCCATCCTTGATCAGAGCCTGTCCGTATTTTCCCAATGTGTAATTTGCTTCGATATCCTCTTTGAGAATGTCCGTTGCAGTTTTTATTAATAAGTTGGTGATCTCTTTGGTCACTTTTTCCCTGTTATTCTTGGCTACGCTCTTCATCCGCTCAATTGCCCAGAAAAGATTGACGGCAGTCGGGCGGGTTTGAGCAAGAACGTCACAAATTTGACACAATCTATCATAATAGGTGTCAAAATTTCCGACAGCTACTTTTGAAATACCCAGAGCCACACCCATGGCGGCAGCGACTCCGATTGCCGGCGCGCCGCGTATTACCATATCCTTTATCGCCTGGGCCACATCCTGGTAATTGTCGTAGGTGAAATATACCTCTTTAGCGGGCAGTGCCCTCTGATCGAGCATAACTACCTTGTTATCCTCCCAGCTTATTGTCTTTATCAGCTGCATGCGCCTCCAATTTTGATTATCCGACCTTTTTGTCATTTTTTATCGTTTCTATATGATTGATACAATTTTCATCCTGAATTTTTCGAGCTCCTCAGCGGAGGGTTTGGTTCTTAATACATCGACAAACTTTTGCAAGCAGGCTTTTTGTGCTTCCGGCCTTAGTGAAAAGATAATATCCAAAGTTGGGAAAAAGGGCTGCTTATGACAATTTTCTGATATGGCTTCATCGGGCACATTGAGTCTTCTTTGCAATTTTTGAATGAGCTCACGATCGACATCTCCGATCAACTTAAAGGCGTCATCTATCTCTCTTGTGATTTCGTCGACATCATCCGTTTTACATCTGAGCGGTTCCCCCACAACGACATCGATCATAACAGCGCTTTGAATTTTTGAACTCCCTTTTGGGCACAAGGTTGCAGCATTTTTTATGAAGATGGGCATCACATTCGGTTTCGGATCGGCAGCCTTGATGATATGGGCACACCCCTTTTTTATATGTCGGTTAAAACTCTCAAGTCGCTTTTTAGATCCGACTGCATAATAGCCGGCGTCATTCCGTGAACCATCGAGATTACGATGCCGCCTTGCGCGAGTTCCCTGTGGAAAAATAGCTAAAGGCAGGTAGCTGTTTTTAAGGAGGTTCCCGGTTCGTTCGACGTCGAGCTTTGCATCTTCCACATTTCCACGTCTGTTGACGAAGATCATATCGAGTTTCTCGGCCAGCAAGCCGAGCCCGAGAATTCTATAATAGAGGGGGTTTTTCTTGAAGTGCTTTTTGGCCAAAAGAAATCTTGGGAGAAATTTATTTGTGTTTAAATTTGTGGAGATGATGAGCGGAAGTAGAATGAAATCAAAAAAACTTCCGTGATTGAGCAATAAAATTGTCGGTCGATCTTTGTTGAAGGATAAACGATCTGAATTTTTCACATTGAGAGAGCTGGAGGTCAGGATGAGCATTCCAGTTGCCCAGATCAGAGAGAGTGCTGAAATAGAGTTTTGAAATTCTTCAGCGTTGAGATCCTTTCTTATCGATAGGGCAAGGCGCGTCAGCAGAAATGTGCAATAGGCGCCCATCATGGTTCTGAGAAATGTACTCATGCCCGATCTTGATTTAGCGAAGTTCCATTCGTTGGGCATAATCGTTCGAGCAAGATTTGCTGGAAGTTCAAATGAGAACGGGCTCAAAGATTTTAAATAGAGGTTAAAAAAATCGATCGGATGAATTCTGGGATTTGATGCAGCGAATTTTACAAGCTTAATCCGATCATCTTTTTTTATTTTAAGCGAGAGAAGAAAACTGCCGAGCATCAAAACGGGGAGGATGATTTTATATGGAAAATAGATCATATAATAGAAGACGAAGAAAAACATCATCGGGTTGATGATATAATATCTTGGAAGTGAGATAAAAAACTCCCAATATCCAAAAATCTGATTGATAGAAGGATTGATTTCAAACCTTTTTCTTCGAAAAAGAAAAAACAGAATTGTTAAGAATGGGACAAGATAAAAAGGAAGAAAAATCAACACGATTAATCCCCTTATTTTATTTTATGGAGAGGTGTTAATTTATATTTAAATTTTAGTTCGACCGGTTTTTTTCCAACTCTAAACACCTCTTTGGAAAGGCTTCTTGATATTCTATTTGAAACGGAGCTGGCGTGTCCTTTTTGAGCTTCATAGATTGTGGAGATAAGACCCTCTTCATCCTGTGAGATGACGATGTCCATCGGATATCTGACAAGGCTCTTAATGAAGTTTTCAATCTGATGGACGAGCGCCTTGCTCTTGCCTATCCCCATATATTTTCTCTTCAAATTAAAATCGCAGATAGATATGTCAAATCTGAAAGAGCTCTCCGGAGCGTCATGTTTTGCAAGTTTCTTGTCAGTTGGGAGAATAATACGATATGAAATTCTGCCGGAACGAAGTTTTTCGATCCACATCTGCCCACCTTCTTTAAGAAGAATGTTTCTTACGGTATCTATAAGCTCAAGTTCCGCGGGAACGCCTTCGTGTTCATAGAGCCTTGAGATCAATGATGCGCCGGTCTCACTCTTGAGCAATTCATCATCGGCATGAAAATCAAGCTGCACCGCTTTCCCGGTTCTAAACGCCACCTCAGAGGCAACGATACTAATTCTTCCTCCCATCGTGGAGTTTGTGGCCAGATATTTGAGCAGATTTGATATCGCCTTTTCGAGCCTATCTTCATCTATAAAAGCAGGAAGCAGACTCGATGACGCGGCGAAATGATATCGAATCTGTCTCGAGAGAAAGCTCATATCATATTTAGTGAGCATCTTTTTTATCGTAGATAACACATCGACAAAATCTCCCTTGGTAGAGCTTTTTTCTTTGTTGGGGGTTTGACCAGCTGAAAGTTCCATGAGGGTGTTTCTTATGGAATGAAACGCGGAATTGATTTCGTGAGGCATCTCTCCCGGCCAGCTGCTCTCGATATATTCAAGTGTTGCGAGATGGTTTTGAGATGAGAATTCCGGTTTTTTCACTTTTGCGCCCCGCTTCGTTTTCTTATTTTTTTTATCCTCTTTTTTCTTCATGTCGGCGGTATAAATATCACATGGCATGCTTCGAACACAAGAAAGTTATGGGGGTGGGTGTAACGCTCCGATTGCAGTGCGGATAAGAAATAAATTGCATTACAATTATCTGTTTAAAAAACGGTGGAGGGCTTCTTAATAAACCACCGCTATTAAAATCTTTTTGGTTTGTTTTTTCTTAACTTCTTGTTATCACCGCTTTACAACCCTTAGAGAAAATATGAGAGGTGATTGATGATAGAAACACTGACGATCCGTCAAATTCCGGTCGGTCCCATGATGAATTTCTCTTATTTGGTGGGAGACCCAAAGAGCGGAAAAGCGGTGATAATCGATCCCTGCTGGGAGGCCGAAAAGCTGATAGCGAGGGCGATGTCGGATGCTTTAAACATCTCTTTTTTGCTTGCGACGCACGCTCATTTCGATCATATCAATGCTCTCGAGCCCCTTTGTGAGCAGCTGAAGATCCCGGTGTATGTTCACGAGTCGGAGGCGGATGAATTGCCGGAAGGAATACGGGTTGAGAAGACGAAAGAGGGGACAATCATTCCATTGGGAGATCATGAGTTTAAATGTTTGCATACGCCTGGTCACACGCCGGGCTCTCAATGTTTTTTGATCGATGGAAATTTGTTCACAGGGGATACGCTCTTTGTCGAATCATGCGGCAGAGTGGATCTTCCCGGCGGAGACGAGTCGGTGATGAGGGCGTCTCTCAAGCGTTTATCGGAGCTTCCCTCGTCGACCATAGTCTATCCCGGACACGACTATGGCTCTAAGCCATCCAGCACCATTGACTATGAAAAAAAGAACAACCCGTTCATGGGAGGATAGATGAGAAGGGCATTTCTTACAGAGCTGAATGAAAACGGAATTTTGGCCGATGGAGCCATAGGGACCGAGCTTTACAAGCGCGGCATGTTTCTGAACCGCTGCTATGATGAGCTCAATATCTCCCAGCCGGAATTGATCAAGGGTATTCATCGCGAATATATCGATGCCGGCTCTCACCTAATCGAAACAAACACCTTTATTGCAAATCGTCCCGCCCTCTCCGCGCACGGCCTTGAGGATAAGGTGAGGCTTATCAATCTTGCGGGTGCGAAGATTGCCAGAGAGGTTGCGGGAGATGATATCTATGTTGCAGGCTCTGTAGGGCCGCTGCGATGGGCATTTAAGGGAAGAAACCTTACTGACGCTGATCTCGACTCAGCATATCGCGAACAGATCGAGGCGCTTGCTGAAGGTGGGGTTGACGCGATAATCTTTGAAACCTTTACATCGATCTCGGAGCTAGAGGCTGCTTTCAAGGCAGCAAAAAAGGTTTGTAATCTTCCGATGGTCACGCAGGTCACGCTCAAATATCTTGGCGAGGGGATGTTCACCGGAATCGATCCTCAGATGGCCGCCTGCAAAATGCAAGCCTGGGGCGCGGATGTCATAGGAGTCAACTGCTGTGACGGACCTCAGGGGGTCTTTGAGGCGGTGAAGGAGATGGCAAAGGTGACGAAGAGGCCACTCTCGGCAATGCCTAATTGCGGATTGCCGCAGGTTGTTGAGGGAAGGCTCAGATATTTGGCAACGCCGGAATATATGGGGGAATACGCGAGGCGTTATGCGCAGGCGGGGGTGCGTCTGATAGGTGGGTGCTGCGGAACCACGCCGGATCATATTCGCGAGATGGCAAAATTTCTGAAATCGGTGAGACCTGTGACGGTCAAAACGCCCGAAAAAGAGTGTGTGGGTGTAAAAGAGGCTCAGCCGGAGAGAAAAAGAATAAACCCCTCTCATAAGAGTCAATTTGGCAACATGCTGGGTAAAAAGTTTCAGATTTCAGTTGAGTTATACCCACCACTTGGAACGGATACTCAGAAGGCCATCGATGGTGCTAAAATGCTTAAGGATTTTGGCGTCGACGCTGTCAATATTGCCGACGGTCCACGCGCTATGGCGCGGATGAATCCTATCGCGATGGCAGTTATTCTGAAACAGAAGATGGATATTGAGGTGATAGTTCATTACTGCTGTCGTGACAGGAATCTCTTAGGCATGCAGATGGATCTCTTGGGGGCGGTGGCGCTTAACCTCAACAACATGCTCTTCATCACAGGAGATCCGCCAAAGATGGGAAACTATCCGAACGCGACGGCGGTCTTTGATATCGATTCGATAAGCCTGATACGCTTTGCCGACAACATGAATAACGGAATGGACTTTGCGAACCGTCCGCTGGGCGGGAATACAAAAATTCTCATAGGCTGCGGCGTAAATCCCGGGGCGGTCGATTTGGATATCGAAGTGGAGAGATATAAACAAAAGGTAGAAGCCGGGGCCGAGTTTGTCTTTTCACAGCCGAGTTTTGATGTAAAACTTTTGGAGGCCTTTTTCAAAAAGACCTCCGATGTGAGAGAGATCCCATTTTTTGTCGGAGTCCTGCCTCTCGTATCACTAAGAAACGCCGAATTCCTGGACAACGAAGTCCCCGGCATGCAGGTCCCAGACCAGATCATGAAAAAGATGAAAGAGGCCAAGTCGAAGGAAAAACAGCTGGAAGTAGGTCTTGCGGTCGCAAGGGAATCTCTTCAGGCTGCAAAAGGCATGGACCGCGTCAAAGGCGCCTACATCATGCCACCGTTTGGAAGGTATGAACTCATCAAATCGCTTATCAGGTGAATTTATAAAAATGCTTGACCATGCTCCATAAATGGCGTACATTTGTGGAGTATGTTCCATAGACTACTTAACCCGCTTAAATCTAATAGTTTTTTTATATTTGGTGCAAGAGGCACCGGTAAAACCACATTTCTAAAGAGTTTTTTTTCAAACATCAAGACTATCTGGATAGATTTATTAGATCCGACAGTGGAAGATAATTACTCCCGCCGGCCAAATCTACTTGGCCAACAGATAGAGGCAGTTTTGGGAGATATCGAATGGGTTGTTATAGATGAGATTCAAAAGACCCCAAAACTTTTAAACCTGGTTCATAAGTATATTGAAGAATATAATATTAAATTTGCTCTTACGGGATCCAGTGCAAGAAAACTTAAAAGAGGCTCAGCTAATCTGCTAGCTGGCAGAGCATTTATGAATTATCTTTTTCCGCTCACGCATGTAGAGATGGGAGAATTTTTTGACTTAGGATCTGCCTTGCAGTGGGGAACATTGCCAAAGGCAGTTCTTTTAAATAGTCCTGAAGAAAAGAAAGCATTTTTGGATGCATATGCACTTACTTATTTAAAGGAGGAAATCTGGGGGGAACATATCATCAGAGAGCTCGATCCATTCAGAAGATTTTTGGAGATTGCGGCTCAGATGAATGGGGAGGTGATTAATTATACAAATATTGGGAAAGATGTCGGCGCTGATACAAAGACCATACAATCCTATTTTGAGATATTAGAGGATACACTTATAGGGACATTGTTAGAACCATTCCATTTATCCATTCGGAAAAGACAGAGAAAGAATCCAAAGTTTTATTTCTTTGATACAGGGGTCTCGAGAGCTCTGGAAAAAACTCTGCTTCAACCTCTTTTGCCGAACACCTTTTCCTTCGGAAAAACTTTTGAGCACTTTATTATATCAGAGGCGCATAGGTTGAATGTATATCATAATCTTGATTTTCAGTTTTCATATTTAAGAACTAAAGAGGATGCGGAAATCGATCTTATCATTGAGAGGAGAGGCATGCCCACAGCCCTTGTCGAGATCAAGTCAACAGACTCCATCGATGAAAGACACACAAGAACTCTTGAGCTGTTTTTGAAAGATTTAAAAAATGCCCAGGGTTACTGTTTTTCAAGAGATCCCATTCGCAAAAAAATAGGTCATGTCAACGTCCTCCCTTGGCAGGAAGGTTTAAAGCAAGTAGGGCTTTTGGGGAAATAATAAGAACATGTTGGGAATCAAAGAAACACATGGTATTGGTAGATAATTACAAATACCAGCCCAAGTGAAGATAACCTATAGGTGCATAAAAATTAGTTCCACCGATTCTGTGGTAACCAAAGCTTATCTCTGGTGAAAGAACAAAATGTTTTGTCATTCTAAATTCATATCCTGCACCAGTACTGAAGCCAAAACCCATTTTTGTATCCATTTGGGCGCCTCGGTCATTATACCGGGCATCTGAAAAACCAACGCCTGCGTTTGCATAAAAATTATTCCACAAAAAGACCTGGGTCTTTGCCTGTCCTGAGAGAAGCATCATTGTCCTCATTTCTCCACCAATTTTACGCCTGGTGAAGAGGCTGGAATCATCATAATAAAGAGATATTTTTTCATTGAACGCATAGCCGATTCTAAAACCAAGACCACCTGCAACCATCTTTATATGATTTGTTTCTGTTCCTACCATGGGACCGAATCCAATTAAGAACCCCTTTCTATTTGCAAACTCTTTATCCTCAGCACTTGCCGCATTGATAATGACAAAAGAAAAAATGAGAAGTGATAAACCCAAAATGAACGTTTTACGCATATGGATCTCCTTTTAAGGTATTAATGAATGTGATTTGTAGCATATTAGCGGGGGGGGGGGGCAATAAAAAAATTGATAGTTTGTTAGGGGCATCTTGCTTTAAGATCTATAGGAGAGGCTGTGTTTTTACCACATACCACATGCGCTTTTTTAAGGTCAATTTTCATATCAATATCAATTTTTAACATTGTCCGGACTGTAGTCTAGGATTCCGGACATTTTTTGTTCATATCAAAATTACACCAAACATCAAAACTCTGATATATCAACAAGTTATCCTCCTTAATAATCTTGGCACAACAATTGCTATATGGATTTCCAAAGCTCAGGCAAAAACAATTATAACTACTGATATAAAATGTAACAATAAGCGGAGGATGCTGTGACTGGCCATAATGCCTATACCCCAAACAAAATAGCAAATGATCATCTTCGATCATATACAACTTCTAACTTAAATATTTTTGAAAGACCGCCGTCTTATTCTTCTTGTAGTTCCCCCATTCGTTATGAAATCCGTAAAGGTCTTTTAGCTGGAAAGTATGTAGGTAGAGTAGTTGTTTTTCTTAGAGGCGCAGGATGTGAATGGATGAAAACTGGTGGTGGTTGCACCATGTGTGGCTTTCATTTGGCGACGAATGCAGGAGTGAAAATAAATGATGAAGCTCAATTTGAACAGGTAGAAAAGGCTCTGAATGAGACTCGTAAATATCATTTTCCCATATTATGCCTTTATAACGATGGTAGTTTTTTAAATGCTAATGAAATATCCAGAGGGGTTGTTGCCAAAATTTTAAACTTAATAAATAAATCTACCTGGATAAAAAAACTAGTCGTTGAAAGCAGGCCGGAATATATCACCGATGAATCATTATTATTCGTCAAAAATCATCTTTCTATTGATTTTAAAATTGCAGTAGGACTTGAGACCACCTCTGACCAGATCAGATATAATTGTCTTAATAAAGGCTTTTCATTGGAGGATTTTAAGAGAGCATTTATGACGATCCTCTCTTATGGCTATCAAATCAAGCCACTTCTGCTAGTTAAACCACCCTTCTTAACTGAAAGGGAGGCCATTGATGATTGTGTCAATTCAATTGGCCAACTAAAAGACATGGGAGTGCCCGCTGTTGATTTGGAGATTATGACTATTCAGGAGGGGACACTCGTTTATAAATTATGGCAAAAAGGTTTGTATGCAACACCTTCATTGTGGTCTGTTTTAGAAATTATTTCAAAAAGCCCAAGTGATTATCCAGTATACATTAGTCCTATACAATATTCAGTTGATCAGTTTTTCCAAATGGCAAACTGTAGAGTTTGTTTTGAAGCAATATCAAATAAGATAATCAATTCATATAATGTAAATCTGAATAGACAAGAGCTCTTAGTCTTGGTCAATAGGTTCGATTGTTTTTGTAGGCATAACTGGCAAGAAAAACTGAAGGAACATGATGATAGACCATTAAAACTTCGAAGCACAGAGATGATTAAGATTCTGAAAGGAAAACGCTGATGAATTTGAAAAAGAAATCCTGGGTAGAAATTAGCAGAAATAAATTGCTTAGCAATATTGCAACTATAAGATCCTGTGTTGGAAATAATCAAAAAATAGGTGCAATGTTAAAAGGTAATGCTTATGGGCATGGTATTTTAGAAACTCTCGAATGCATTGCTCATGAAGTGGACTTGTTTTGCGTAATTGCGCCTGAAGATGCAATCAACATACACAGGTATCTGTTGAACAATAATATAAAAGGTAAAAGAATATTGGTTGTTGGCCCGGTAAACGAAACAGAGATTATATCTCTTTGCGATGCAGGGGTAGAAATAGCTATTGCAGATTTGGGATGGGAATCATTTATTTCAAAGCTTAAAAAATATTCGCTAAAAAATAAGATAAAAGTACATATATACATCGATACAGGACTTGGAAGAGAAGGGATTGCTAACAATGACCTTTCAAGCCTTTTGTTTCTAGAAAGAGCTAAAGATCTAATAGATATTGTTGGAGTAATGACCCACTTTTCAAATGCAGACATTATTGGCCCTCCTGAATATGCAAAATTACAACTTGAAAACTTTTATAAAGGTATTGATGTTCTTCGTTCATTAATCTCTGGGAGTGAGAAGTGGCAATTTCATACCTCTGCTAGTTCCCCTTCACTTCTGTTTCAGGATGCAATTGGTGATTTCATACGTCCAGGAATTGGTCTATATGGGCATTGGACTTCACCGGAAACGGAGTGGAGTTGTAAAATAAAACACCAAAGATCTGTAATGTTAATGCCGGCGCTCAGTTGGAGATGTGAAACCCAGATCATAAAAAGATTAAACGCTGGATGTGCTACTGGTTACGATCTTGCCTATATATGCCAAAAACCAATGACAATAGGGGTTTTGCCAATTGGTTACTATGACGGTTATCCATATCAGGCTAGTGGGAAATCATACGTTTTGATTAAAGGAAAACGATGTCCAATTCTTGGCAATATCATGATGAATAATATTGTTGTTGATTTGACAGATATTGAAGTATCTTCTTCTATCGAGGAACAAGCGGTTGCTACATTGATTGGAAATGACGGTGATGAAACTATTACAGCAGAAATGGTTGCTAAGTGGTCAAACAGCATCAACTATCAAGTATTGACAGGAATAGGAGATCACTTAAAAAGAATAATAGTATGAAAAATAGTAAGTAAGGGTAAAGGTAAAGCAATGAATAATGAAATTTTAGCACAAGCAAATGAAGTTTCTAAGTCCTATCGACAGGTCAATAGAGGGAAATCATTTTTTGATTCTTTAAAGAACATATGGAATCCCTCATATACAGAAAAAGAGGCTCTTAAAACACTTTCTTTTTCTATCAAGAGAGGAGAAATAGTTGGACTTCTTGGTCCCAATGGTGCGGGCAAATCAACCTTCGTAAAGATACTTTGTGGTTTAATTGTGCCTACCAATGGAAATGTTGCTGTCATGGGACATGATCCCAGCGATAAAGATTTTAATTTAAAACATCATCTTGGAGTGATTTTTGGGCAAAAATCATCACTATGGTGGGATCTTTCGATTAAGGAAAATATTAAAATATTTGCAGCCATTTATAATAAACAGTCAGTTATTGATCAAGAGTGGATAGAGCAGTTGATAACCAGGCTGGATCTCAAACATGTGATTGATACTCCTATTAGAAATTTAAGCCTTGGTGAGCGAGTAAAAAGTGAACTGGTTTCTGTCTTGCTCTATAAACCTACGCTCTTGGTTTTAGATGAACCTACAATAGGACTGGATGTAACTTCAAAGAAAGAAATAAGAACACTATTGAAGGAATTGGCGAGTGAGCAGGGAATGTCCATTTTACTGACTTCACATGACATGGTAGATATTGAAAGCTGTTGCCAAAGGGTTGTGATAATAGATAAGGGAGAAAAAATATTTGAAGGTTCTATTTCAAATTTGAGAAAGCAGATTGACCCACTAAAAACAATTATTGTCAGATTGCCAATACAATCTAAAGAGAACGAATTAAATTTAGAAAGTATAATTAAAAATAAATTAGAATATCTTAGTAATAAATATCCTCTGAAAATATCTATTTCTAATTCATTAGTCGAAACTCTAGGTTGCATATACCCAAACAATGGTGTGTCGGAAGATTCCATTATTCAAATTGACTTAGAGGAAAAATATTCCAGCAGTGTTCTTGGGGTATTGCTAGGGATAGAAAATGATCTGGATATTGAGATCAGACCGCGGTCATTAGAATCGTTAATCGTTAAATTTTTCAAAGATAACAAGGAAGCGAGTGAATCAAGAACGGGACCCTAAAGGACAGTATTGACCATGAAGATAAATGATAAATCATTTTTCAATATGCCAATGGCATTGATTAAAACAGGACTGAAATTAGTTTTGTGTGATAGAGGAATGTTTATAACTGATTTTTTTCTTGCAACTACATTGCCTTTTCTTGTCCAGTATCTTGTCTGGTCATATGTCTATAATTCCAGGGGAATAGAGTCTATTTCGGGTTACTCATACGTCACAACAATAACATATTATGCATTGGCAATCTTGATAGGCCGATTCAATAATGGCTATGTGGTGATTACTAAGAATGCCAATGAAATTCATGAAGGGCAATTGGAGCTGAGAATGGCAAGGCCTTTTACATTGTATCAAAAGAATTTCTTTGAATTTCTCGGAGAAAGCCTTCTTTATATCATTCCTGTGGTTATTTCGATTATTGTGTGTGCAGTTGTCTGCTTCAAATCAATCTATCTTAATCCTCTTTTTTGGATACTACTGATTCTACAATTGGTTTTATCTCAATTTCTTATTTTTAACCTCTCATGGATATTAGCAGGAAGCACCATTTGGTTGGTGAGAGGTTTTTTTATGGCTAATTTGCTAGCGGCTTTTCAATCATTTTTTGGTGGAGAACTACTCCCAGTAGCATTTTGGCCTTCATGGTTGATTCCTATTCTAAAATATAATCCCTTTTATTTTATTAACGGTGCAATTATAGATTCCTTCCTCCACGGAAACGAGATCGTATTAATCACTAACTGTTTCTATACTCTTGCTTATGCCTGTGTCCTATTTTTCATCGGAAAAGTTGTGTGGAGCTGTGGTTTGAAAAAATATTCTGGAGCAGGGGGGTAATTATGATAAGCAAAGTAAAAAGAAAGATGCAGGGTAATATAATATCGAAATTAATGAAAGCAGCTTTGGGAGAGCAAATAGCTTATCGGTTAGATTTAAGTTTAGACTTATTATTAGTGCTATTAATAAATGGGCTCAGGATTGCGGTTGTTGAGGCCATTATGATACATACTTCGTTGCTGGCCACTTGGAGTAAAAAAGAAATAGAAATTCTATACTTGATTGCCTTAGTGATGTCACTTTTTGTGGATTCTTTTTTAAAAAGTGTTCAACATTTTATTCATGAATATCATCGAGGAATAATAACACCTCAACTCTTAAGACCATATTCCATGACAAAATTGATTTTGCTTAGATGGATGAAACCCGCGCACGCTCTGACAGCGTTGATTTTGATGATTCCAGTATTTTACTATGGGATAGGAGGTGTAACAAATATTTCAATAGATTGGATGAGTTTATTTTGGGGAATATTTTCGTTTGTTTTAGGAGTTATTACCATTGTTCTTTTCTCTGTTTCCCTTCATTTGATCAGTGTTTTTGCAGTAAGAGAGCTACCAATGGATTACATATTCTTTCACCTATATAGATTTTCTTATTGGCCAATTGATATCTTCCCTAAAGCGTTCCAGTTTTTTTCTATTGTAATGCCAGTGCTTGTTTGTAGTAGTGTTGCATCTGCATTTTTATCAAAAGGAAGCTCCCCCTACTTATATCTACTGGTGCTTTCTTCAATTTTTTCGTTCGTAGTCTTTAAAATAATGACAATAAAGATTAGGGGGAGATTGTCACTTATCGGAGGATAAGTGAAGCAGTATAGCCTTTAGAATTTAAAAACAAGAATTTGAATAAAAAGAGGTGAATTATGGTCTATGATATAAAATTTCATAATTTTGAGGATCCAATCATAGCAAAATATAGTGTTTTTCCCACAAGCAGGACTCCCGAAACTCTGGAGCAACAAATTGATATTCTATCAAAGTGGAATAATGAAAAAGAGAAAATGCATAATCGAACTAAGTGGAGCGTGGAAGATTTAAATAAATTGAAAATTCAGCAGCTAAGCGTTTTAGTAGATCACGCTTTTAATAATGTTGTTTTCTATCATGAGCTCTATAAAAAATTTGGTTTTCAAGCAGGGGAAATTAGATCCTGGAAAGGCTTTGGTTCCCTTCCAGTTATTAACAAAATAGATTTGGCAAACAACTTTCCTGATAGAATTGTGGCTAAAGGATATGTTCATAATAAGTTGCATGGGGCTAGGACATCTGGTTCAAATGGAATGCCTGTAACAATTGTGTCTGATTGGAACAGGGTGGCTCAAGATACTATTGATCGAATGAGAATGTTTGAAATTATGATGTCATCTTCAATTGATGAGAACGACTGGAGGTATTGTATAGATTATTCTCCATGGTGGATATCATCCTTTGTTGGAAAGTATAGATCATATACTGTTCACTTAAATTGTCCAATTGATAAGATTGTAGAGCATATTCGAAAACTCAAACCTACTGTTGTTTGCGGTGTAGGTAACATGATTATTGAAATAGCATCTCGGTTGCCAGACGCTAAACAATTAGGAATAAAATGTTTTTCTTCTAATAGCGAGACTACATCTATTGATCAGAGGAGAAAGATTTCATCTGATATTGGTGTTCCAATACTTGATGAGTATTCCTCAGAAGAGCTTGGCTTGATTGCAACTGAGTGCAATTATGGTGCATACCATGTGGTGGAAGATTCCTGTCATGTTGAGCTGTTGTCATTAGAAGATAATAGCGAAACCAAAACCGATGATTTAGGCAGAATAATTGGGACTGGCATGTGGAATATGGCAATGCCGATTATTCGCTATGATCAGGGAGATTTGGCAGAGTGGAGTACGTCAGGAGAGAAGTGCGCATGTAATCAAACATTTAGAAGGTTTAAATGTTTTCACGGTCGATCAGATCAGGCTCTTTTTAGTCCAGTATATGGTTTAGTTCCTCCTATTAAAATTTTAGCAATCATGGATAACACTTTAGCTTGCACAGATTCTGGATTTTTATGTTTTCGTTTGATACAGAAAGCATTTGATACGCTAGAGCTATATGTTGTTGTTGAAAACGATAAGAGAGAACTCAATATGAAGTTGTTTGAAAAGTTCAAAACAGACATTAACGCTCTCTTTAAATATAATATGACTATTAAAAACTTGTTTGTTGATGAGTTGCCACCTGGGAATAGCTATAAAAGAAAAACTATCGTTAATGAAATTCCGAAAAATAGTTTGAAAGAAAGGTGTTTAACCAAATGAAAATAGCAATTATTCATGACGAGATACATCCTCTAATAAATCAGGTTGTATCTGGGCTTGCAGAGAAAAACATAGAGGTTCATTTATTGTTATGGAATGACTTTAAATATCAATGCTCTGATGGTGTAATTGAAATATTTAATAAAGATCAGAACCTCTGTGGTTTTGATAAAATCTTTCTTGAGAGAGCTGGAGAGGAATCGCCTAGTTATTATACTCAACTCAGACTGCTTAAAATCGCCCAAAGCATGGGATGTAAGATTTTTAATGATCCATATGCGTATGAGCGTGCGCGAGATAAGGCTTCTGCGACTTTAATTTTATCTAAAAATTTACTTCCAGTACCACCAACGATTTTGGTTCACAATATAGAAGAGATTCAAGATTTTATATCACTACATAAAGATGTAATTTGTAAACCTATACTGGGCCATAGTGGAATAGGTATCCTACCATTTTCTGAAAAGAATATTCCTTTTGATAAATTACAGGAGTTGCTTGTTAAAGATGGAGTGATGTTGCTGCAAAAATATATCAAAGGTCATTATCAGAGAGATGTTAGAGTAGATGTGGTGAATGGAAAAATTGCTCAATGTTATTATCGTTACGCTAATGACATCTCTCAGTTTCATGGTGACTATGTGGTTTGTAATGTGGCAAGAGGTGGACGGCCAGCTTTTATTGACGCTCCAAGTGATGCTAGAAAATTGGCGCTTGCAGCGGCAAAGTGTTTAGATTTGGTTGTTGCAGGAGTGGATTTTATAGAAAACGAAAACGGAGAGCTTTTTATATCTGAGGTTAACCCAGAACCTAACATGCCAGGAACTGAAGGTGTGGCATTTCCAAAAGCAATATCCAATTTTCTTTCTATTCCTTTTATAGAGGAAGAGAACTAAAATGTTCAAAGAAGCTAATTCCTCCATTGAATGGGATCAAAGTATCAATGAAGAAGATGTCAAATGGTTGATAAGTTTACAGAAGAAATATTCATTTCTACCATGCTGTCGCAATCTTGAAAATATGTTGCTTAGGCCTGTTATTTTGGATCAAGTAGCTTATCAGCAAATGCAAAATGTTGCTGCCAATGCGATAAGGATAACGGTAGAGGTTTTTAAAAAAACTTATACCGATGCTAAAGCCCTTGCTAAGGAAAATGGAATTGATAGCAGGTTGATGGATTTTTTTACGGATAGTTTAAATTCAAATCTCTGGACATTGATGATGGCCAGGCCAGATATTATCATTGATAAAAATGGTAATATTAAAGTTATTGAACTCAACATTGAACCTTCTATTGGAGGACTTGTTGATTGTACCGTTTTACCAGATGAATATATTAATGGACCCTCTGGCAATAAAGTAATAAAAAAAACTCAGCTACGCTTTGATCGGCCACTCGTAGAAATGGCGGCAATGCTGCGAAATTTGTGGGGCAGCTTAGGCAATAATTCTACTCCTAATGTTGCTTTGATCGAATATCAATACGACGTATTGGTAAATCAGTTACAAGCAGAAATACTTTCAGGCATGGGTGTTTCCACATCATATGTAAGGCCATGGGAATTAAATATTAAAGCTGGGGAACATGGTCTTTATTATGGAAATAAATTGATTGATATTGCCATAAGAAATTTTCCACTCGATGTCCCTTCAAGTGATGAAGAAATATTATCCCTAAATACTTTGTTGAAAAGTTACCAGGATAAACATGCTTTCCATTTACCAGGAGATGCAACTAGCATCATCGCTAATAAAAAATCATTTGCTTTAGTATGGGAACATATTGAGTTTCTTTCTATGTCCGATCAGCTCTTTGTTAAAAACCATATACCTTATACGAAACTTCTAACAAAAAAGACTTTGGAAAGGCATGAGGCATTTGGCAATAAAGATTTATGGGTATTGAAAAAAAGTATCGGGCATGGCGGAAAAGATGTTCTTATTGGAAAGGATGCGGCGTCTGATAAACTATGGAATCAGATTCTCAATGAGAGAGCCTCCTCCAGGGAATATGTTATGCAAAATTTTATAGAACCATCACAAGTTGTTTTACCATTTGTGAAACAAGGTTGTTTATATAAGCAAAAAGTGGACATAATCTTTGGTCAATATGTTTTTGGAGATCGAGCGGGAGGGACTCTTGTACGATTCAAAAACTCAGACGCAGGGGGTGCTATCAATGTCTCTCGAGGGACTGGAGCATGTTTTTGTCTAATAAAAGCGTCATAATAACTCTGTTGTTTCAGCTCAAAAACTTCAACGCGCTTTGTGCAGCGATTAACCCTTGTGCAGTTGAAATTGCCGGGTTTTGTGGTAGGCCGCAGATAACATCGCCAGCTGCATAACAGCCCGGGTGCGATGTTGAGAGGGTTTCATCGACTAGCACGGTTCCTTTATCGGAGAGCCTTATCTCGCCTTTTGCAAATTCTGTCGATGGCTGAAATTCGTGTAGATAATTAAATAGGCCAGAGGCATCAAGCTGCCTCTCCTTTCCGGTTTCGATTATCGTTATGGATTCGATGTTGCCGCTTCCATCAATCTTTCTGACGCTGCTGGAAAAAAACGTTTCGATCTTCTTTTCATTTTGAATTTGATCAATGTGTTTGTTGCTCGCGTCCAGACGATTCGACGGAATCACAAAAAATATTTTCTCGGCATGTTTTGAGAGATCGAGGACGGCATCCACAGAGGTCTGATTTTTTCCCACTACCACTATTTTTCTGTCATGAAAGAGGTGACCATCTTTTTTTACGTCGTATGAAACGCCAGAACCTAAAAACTGCTGCTCTCCGGGGAGATAGTTCGTCCTCTCGGATGCGCCGCTGGCTATGATGATGGTGCGCGCTTGCAGCTTTTCACCATCCGATAGAAAGATAGAAATAGATTCAGGCTCATTTTTTTGTTTTGTTACCTGAGCGGTTTTGACGTGAGCGCCGTTTAAAGTAGCCTGTTTTCTAAGTCTTTCTATGAGCACCTTTCCGGATATGCTCTCGACTAATCCTGGAAAATATCTGACATGAGGCAAAGACCCCATGAATCCGAAGTGGACACCCTTGTCCACCAACAGACATTTTTTTCTAAAGTTGGCCAGGTATGTAGCCGCTGCGCACCCTGCCGGCCCGCCCCCGATGATTATCACGTCATAAAATGTATGCATAGGAACTCCTAATTTTGTAGGGGCGGTTCGCGAACCGCCCTAAAACAATGTGCCTTGAGCCTCATCCACTTCTCTCTCGCTGGGATGAGCTATTTCCCACGCGACCTCGCAGTGTCTGTTCGAGCCGTTATACTTGTCTGTGTAGAGTAACTCCTTATGTTTTGCTCCGTATTCAAATACCTCTTTCGTGATGCGGACGTCGTCCAGACAATATTTTTTCAGCTTATCCATCTCTCCACTTCTATAATACTTGATAGCATCCAACCCGCTTCCGCTCTTGCCAATGTGTAAAGTCGCTTTAGCGACACTATCGAGGCTGACACGATGCCCAAGCCTTTTTTGCATCTCTTCCATTATATCAACCTGAGGCAGTTGTGATAGACTCATAGTGCAGTATCTCTGAAGAATAGGCGTATCAAATTTTTTACTGTTAAAACCGACCAAAACCGGCTTAAATTTTAAACGGTCTTCAAAGGCTGAGAGCTGATTTTCTTCATAGATGACGTACTCTCCCGTTTTATAATCAAAAGACCCGAGCACTGAGATCCCAAGCTCTCGCAAATTATCCCTTCCCCCAACCTCATCGAAGAGATACTTTGTTTCTATGTCATAGACTATGATATTCTTGCCCATACAGCTCGAATAACATAGGGTTATTATGGTGCAAGAAAAAAGATTTGAAACTGAGGGGGTAAAATGAAGGTGCTTATTCAGAGGGTCGCTAAAGCCTCTGTCGAGGTCGAAGGTGAGGTGGTGGGCAAGATAGGCACGGGGCTGGTCCTCTTTTTTTGTGCGGAGGTGGGTGATGAAGAGACGCAAATTGAAAAGCTAGCGAACAAAGTGGCAAATTTGAGAATTTTCCCCGATAATGATGGAAAGATGAATCTCTCTGTCAGCGATATCAAAGGGGAGGTTTTGTCCATTTCCCAATTCACGCTGGCGGCCGATGTTGAGAAGGGAAATCGACCCTCATTCACAAAGGCCATGCCTCCCGAGGAGGCGGCGCGGTTTTATACACTTTTTTCAGAGGCGCTTGAAATGCGGGGGCTGAAAGTAGCCAAGGGGATATTCGCCGCTCACATGTTGGTCAATATCTCAAATGATGGACCGGTCACGATAATGATTGGAGTGTAGTGTACAGTTTACAGTTCGCAGTACAAAGTGTATAGTGATGCGGTTTTGTAGGGGCAGACCCATGTGTCTGCCCTCGAGAGGGCGAACACGCGGGTTCGCCCCTACATCATTAGAATGGGGGATTTATGAAGCGGACATTCTTATTCATCTCAATTCTTTTTTTAATCGGCACATCTGCCTTTGCCGCCAAATCTACGATGGATGATGCTGATGCCAAACTAAAGAGCGGTGATTTGAAGGGGGCGGCTGTTGCTTATATTGATTATTATAACAATAACAAGAGGGACAAGTCCTCTGCGCGCGCGCTGGCGATGACGGGAAGGATCATGGACAAGTTGCGGGAGGTTGTCAGCGAAGAGGCAGAGAAGAAATGCTACTGGGGAAAGAACACCCCCAAGACACCTCAGTGCATGGAAAAAGAGGTTAAGGAATACAATAAGATATTCGGCAAGGATGCTCTAGAATATATAGGGGGGACGAGCATCGCTTACATTGATTATACAGGATCTCATTACAAGGAGCTGCTTAAAAAGTTCAAGAACAACAAGTATAGCGAGGAGGCAGAATTTTATCTCATGCTTCAAAACCTAAAAGGCCATCCGGACGAGGTGCTCCCTAAGGTGAAAAGTTTTCTTGGCGAGCGCAAATCTGGCGAGTGGAAGAAGAGATCTCTTCTACTGTGGGCAAGAGTGAATCAGGATGTATGGAACGTCTGGAAGGAATGGAGCTGGGTTGTATTCAATAAGAAAATTTCAGATGATGAGATGATCGTCAGGGCCGAACCGTATCGTCAGGAGGCCTTGAAAACTTTTTCCCAGATCAAGGGTAATAGTGGATTTATTGGAAAGGCTGCGAAGAGTGAATATAAGATGCTTAATGATCAGGTTGATGACGGCATCCATTACAGCATTACAAACGATTCAACGCCCGGCACCTGGGCCAACTGGGGACTCAGCCTTACGGATTAGACCTATATGCTTGAATCATTATATCAACACATATCTATTCAGGGCGTTCTATGGCTGATGTTGCTTATCCCGCTCGTGGTTTTTTTTGTCTCCTCCCTTTGCTTTTTTTTGAATGGGTTCATTTCCAAACGCATTCCACTGGCATTCACAAATACCGCTCTTTTTATCGGCAGCGCGCTTTCGTTGTTCATCAGCTCGACGGTCTTTTTTACGCTCAGAGGATTTAAGGAGGTAGGATCCACTCTCATAACAGGGCCTTTGTTTCGGTGGGCGGTTTCAAAGGGATTCATTGTCGAGATTGGACTTATAGTTGATGAACTGAATCTTGTGGCGCTGCTTCTCGTATCGTTTCTCTTCTTCATGGCGCATCTCTATTATTTCTCATATCCCAAAGAAGAATCTCTGGGGGCTAGAATCTTCCTGCCCCTTTCGCAATTTTTTCTGACGATGACTATTCTCTCCGACAATCTCGTCTTGGTATTTGTCGGATGGGTTGGTCTGGCGTTTACTTCGTTCCTGGCCATTATGAATATTGGTGATGAGTTGGGCAACAAAAGGGCTTTTTGTTTTGTCAGCATAAGCATGCTCGCGGATATGATCCTTTTGATTTTTATCTTCCTCATCTTTGCAACTATGTCTGCACCTCAGATGACGGAGCTCAAGGAACTCTTCGTCTTTAAATCGATCGAAAATATGGTGCCATATCTTCTGCCGATGTCGCTGCCTCTTGGGCTTTTGATGGTCGCAGCTATTATCCTCAAGACAATTCCATATCCATTTACTCTCTGGTTTAGCTCCGGCAATAAATTACCATCCCATCTGTGGGCGCACATGCTCATCGGGCAGGGTATCTTTGCTGCAATTTATTTTGGTTTAAGGATGAATTTTCTCGTAGCGCTCAACCCCTTTGTTCTTGGGATCTTAAGCAGCGTCGGACTTTTTCTGGCGATTTTGATGGCGATATTATCATTGGCCGAGAGGGATGCCTTTGTCTCACTCTGGTATCTCTTATTGGCGGAGGTGGGAGTTATTCTGGCCAGTTTAGGAAAAGGGATGTTTGTCGGAGCAGCGACTCACTTAGTTGCCTTTGGAACATTCGCGCTTCTTATTCTCTTTTGTGTTTCATCCGCTGTCAAAGCCGCTGGTGGTAGAAGGGATTTAAAGCAGCTGGGAGGATTAGGCAGGAGAATGCCTATCAGCCGATGGGGGGCTTTGATTGGAGGTTTATCGCTTGCCGGAATCGCCCCGACAATTGGAGCGGTGACGAAAGAGGGGGTTCTCTGGAGCGCCTACTCTTCACAAGGGCTTTGGTTGTGGATCCTCTATCTTGTCGCAGCTGCATTGAGCGCCTTTGCTATCTTTCGAATAGTTGGATATATATTTTTAGGGGATAGCACCCTCACAGAGGAGGAATGGTTTAAGGTTGCGGAGGTTGGACCCGCTTCGATGATGAGCCAGATGATTCTCATGGCTGGAATCCTCTTCTGTTCATGGCTTGCATTTCCCTCCTTTTTTGGAGGGAGTGACTGGATTGCGAATTGGTTTTCCGGTATTTTGGTGGACAGAGCTTCCGCGGTATCGACCGGATCGGTCAGATATCTTCTTATGATAATATTCGAGGTGGTTATTTTACACGCCGTAGTTTTGAGTTCAGTCATCTATTCGCAGAGAAGGGACTGGGTGGATGGAATCGGCGATCGACTCTCTTACATTTCAAAAGCAACGAAGCAGGGTTTTTATTTGCCGAAGTTGTTCATGAATTGGCTGCCTTGGTTTTTTGTTACCATTAAAAATTTCATAGGCGCCAGCATTATAGACAGTTTCACAACAGAGCTCATCTCGGGATTCGGCGCGCTCTGTGATTCGACTGCTTGTGTAGTCGCTTATGTGAACAAGAGAAACAGATATTTTTTACTCGCGTCGCTATTTTTTGCGCTGAGCTTTTTGTGTCTTTTAATGTTTGTGTGATCATGCAATTTGTTCGAGAGTATTCTTTGGAGGTTTTTTGTTAAGCTTAGTTATCATATTTCCTTTTGTCGCAGCAATAGCCTTAGGGTTGTATCCCAAAAAGCATCTCTTTCTCTTTCTCTCTATTCTTGGAATGATGCTTTTAGGTTTTGTGGGATTCAAGTGGTGGATGTCGGCTGGGGAGCTTATCGAAGTTCGTCATTGGGTGGGGGAGTTTGGCATCGGCTACAGATTGAACTTAGGAGGTCTGAGTTTACTGATCATATCACTATTGTATCTCTTTTTATTTTACCTTGGGATCTTTAACGAAAAAGTTGATGAAAGTCATAATCTCGCATCATCGTTTTTGATACTCGGAACTATAGCCGGAGTGGTCATGTCCACCGACCTCATACTCTTCTATCTCTTTTTTGCCTCGCTCTGGTGGTGGCTGATATTGCTGAATCGCTCTAAATTCGGTTATTCATTCTATCTTCCCTTCATGCTCTTTGATATGTTGCTCCTGGTGACGATATTGTATGGAGGTGTGAAGATCGGTTCGTTTTCATTGGCAAAGTGGTACGGTTTTTCATTTCCCATCATCGAGGAGAGCCTCCTCTTCTGGGGATTTTTAGGCTCATGTCTTGCCAGATTGTTCGTGTTTCCATTTCACACAGGTTTCCTGAATTACACGAAGAATGCCCGGTCTTCGCTTGTGATTTTCCTCGTAATGTCGGGTTTTTCAGTATCGGGATTGTTTGCGATCTATCGTTTTATCATCCCGATATTTAAGAACGCATCCCTCATCTATAGCAACTACGTAATTTTGTGGGCAGTCATTTCAATAGTTTATGGACTCATAGTGATCGGGAAAAGATCCACATACCAAAAAATGATAGCCCTTATCATCATGTTTGAATCGGAGCTCGCGCTGATCGGACTCTTTTCCTTTCAGGAAGAGGCTGTGATGGGGAGTCTCATGCTGATGCCGGCTATCATCTTTGGCGCAGGACTGCTTCTCTCTTTTAGCGGGAGGGTTGTTCAAAGAGAGGGATTTATAGTTGAAGGAAGAGTGAATCGTTGGTTCTTATTGTTAGCACTCATATTTGTGATAGGGCTTCCCCCTTCAGCGGGATTTGTTTGGGGATTCTACCTCTTTCTTGGGAGCTTTCAGATAATGCCTAAATTGGGAGCGTTCATGTTGCTCGCCCTCTGGCTGTGGTTGATGATTTCCATCTACTATTTTACAATAGGTGGTGTTGAGCCCCAAAGTGCAAATGTCCGAAAGAACAGATATTCACTGATCATTCCATTGATGCTGCTAGTCCTCTTCGGAGTTTATCCAAGGGCATGGATTTCATTTGTGGAGAGGGAGACAAGATCATATTTCAATGAGAACAATCTTTTCAGACAACAGAAGAAAGATTTAAAGAGTATAAACTCTGCTGCGACAATTCCTAGTCAGCGCATACTTGATAATAAATTGATAGTTCGGGGGAGGAGATGAGTCAACCTTTGATGATTCTTTTTGCAGGCGTGATTCTTTTTATCATCTTTGAGATTTTTTCCATCTCGAGAGAGAAATCTTTTGCATCGATCCTATCCGGCTCATTTCTGACACTCTTTGTGGTATTGTCGTGGAACAACTGGCTCAGCGAGAGCATGAACAGGGTGACGATCTTTTTGGGAATATTGATTGGATTAGTTCTGCTTTCGATCTCTGTCATGAAATCTGACTGGAAGTGGAGGGATCTCGCCCTTCTGTTTATCTCAGGGATCGGTCTTATCCTCTCATCTTCGGCGAATAGTTTTTTTGGTTTTATCGCCGCGATCTGGTCTGCGGGTTTTGGCATAGCCATGCTTTTTGACTCCGATGAACAGACCCGGACAGAGGCTCTGAATTTTATGTATGCGATCTCTCTTGGAGTATTGCTCCTGGTGGGTGGAGGATTATTATTTCTCAAAGGATCGGATTCCGCAGGAATCAATTTTAATAAGATAGGCTTGATTTTCGCATCGGCCGGAGCCCTCGTGTTAATGGGGATCTATCCATTTGGTGTGTGGCTGAACAGGATTACCGAAGAGACTCCTAATTATATTCTTCTCCTGATCTATGGCGGTTGGAGGATCGCCCTTTTTGGCGGGATAATTCGCTTTTTATCCCCCCTGCTGGGCTTGAAGGGAAATTTTGCGATAGTATTGGGTCTTCTTGCCCTCATAACCACTTTCATAGGATCGGCATCCATCTGGAATGAACGGAAAGAACGAAGGATCATAATACATTTTAACTATGCGCTGGGCGGAGTTTTCTTGCTTCCGATCGTCGCCCTCCCCGGGGGCGGTACCGACGTGGAGCAGATGATGCTTCTGCTTATGACGTCCCTTCTCTTTTCGATCATAGGTTTATTCAGTCTCGCATCCAGCAATATGGTCGGCATGTGGAGGAGGGCGATTGCAATCCTCCTGATGTTTTCCGGCGCTGGAATCGGCCCATTCTTCACCTTCTTTGCGAAGCTCAATCTCTTCTCTACACTATCCGCAGGTGGAAATATATATCCGCTCGTGTGTTCCTTTCTGGTCAGTTTGATGCTCATCATGAGCGTTGTGAGATTCGCCCTAAAGGTCGATGGCATTGAGCATGCGGTGGAAGATGGAACCATTGGAGCCAAGGCCGTATCATATTTTTCATTCGCCGCGAGCCTCGTATTTGGGATACTGCCATCCGGAATGCTGGCCATCTCATGGTATTCAGCGAATAGTTGATATTAAATATATCCCCATATCTGTATTGTAGGGGCGGCCCCCTGTGGCCGCCCGCGGGTTATACCCTACATTCATATTATAACCGCAAGCGGTAGGCATTCATATAAACTGTTGAATCATTTCATTTTTTCGATACAATGAAGCAAATCAAGGGGGGATTATGAAGCATTTAAAATGGGTGAGTTTGTTCTGCATCAGTCTCTGTCTGTTGCTGGGTTCTTCTCAGATGATTTTTGCTGCCAAGGCACCATCACAGGGAGAAACATTGGAACGTCAGATGTGGACGGATATGAAAGCTAAGAAGTGGGTTGAAGTTAAAAATAAAATGGCGCGAAATTTTCAATCGATCCATCAGGACGGGGCGCGCAACCGCAATCAGGAATTCAAATTGATAAAAAATCTCAAAATGGGACAATATATATTAAGCAATTTCAAAACAACGGAGAACGGCTCGACTATCATAGTGACATATGATGCCGCAGTTGAGGAGACGATCAATGGGAAACGCCTTTCAGGCAAGCCATCTCCGAGGCTCAGCGTGTGGATGCTAAACGGCAAGGATTGGCAATGGGTTGTTCATGCAAACTTAAATGCGTTGAAATAGTCTATCAATGACGTGCTCATTGTTGTAGGGGTAGGTTTAAAACCTGCCTGCCTATTATAACGGGAGGGTTTCAAACCCTCCCCTACAAAAATTGAATTGAATTGAAATGAAGATTAAACAACTTATAATATTGATAATCGCATTATCCCTGTTTTTTTTAATTTCGATCAGCATTCTGGGATATATACAGACTAGCTACATTCAAAACAGACTCGTCAAAATCAACGATCATTTTGCCCCTTTGGTAAAAAAGATAGGAGATCTGAGTTTTCAACAGAGGGAACTCAATACAAATGTGGACAGATTTATTGAGTTCAACCTTCTTCAAGAGGGATCGGGAGCGGGGTTGAAGGGAAAAGAGAGGGCGTTGCTTAATGACTCGCTGGAAACAAGTTCGAAAATGATAAAGGAACTGAAGGAATCTGTTTCAAAAAAATTTGGGGTAGCCAAGAAGTGGATAATCTCGAGATCGGCGATAGCTGACAAAAAAAGATATTCAGAAGAGATAGGAATAATTGAGGAAAATCTGAAAGATCTCGAAAATGGCTATGTTCCATATTTGAATAAAGCGGAAAATATAGTTAATCAGATTGAGTGGAAGAAAGAATATCAGACTCAATCCACGAGAGAGGATATGCAGATCGAGGGAGCTAATATCATCGCCAATCTCGATAACATCGGTTCAGGATTTGAAAAGATAATAGAAGGATCGATCAATAACCTTGAAAAAAATGAGAGGATATCACAGAAAGTAATCCTGGGAATGCTTGTCCTGGTGGTAGGGTTATATGCTTTTATAATAATATATTATGTGTTGCAGTTGTTTAAGAGTATACGCTTGGCCATAATCAAGGCACAGCAAATTGCTTCAGGAATGGCCTCTGTAGATGTTCATCTTCCATGTGAAGATGAAACAAGTTTGATTCTTGGGTCTGTAAAGAAGATCAGAGAGTCGCTTGATGAGATCGGTAATAATCTCGAAATATGTAGTGATCAACTCAACGGTATCAATGAAGCCTCCAAGGACGCGGTGATTATTTTGGATGCGGAAAGAAAAATTCAGTTTTGGAGCAGTTCAGCCGAAATAATGTTTGGAAGGAGTATCGACGAAGCGAAAGGCCTTGTTTTCGATTCAATCTTTCCTTACCAACAATGTGAATCGATTTTTGCTGCGGATAATTCTGGAGAGGGAGATGTCGGCGGTACTAAGATCCTTGGGGGGACTAAACAGCTGGAAGTGGCACGGAAAAACGGTTCTGAATTTCCTATTGAATTGTCTATCTCTGCGATGAAGATAAAAAACAGATGGAACTCTATTTGCATCGTGAGGGATATATCGATTCGCAAACAGCTCGAAAGTTTAAGAGATGAACTGATAAGGATGATCATACATGATCTCAAAGGTCCACTGACTGGGATTTTATCCTCATCTGAAATTCTGATGATGCCCGGTGTTGATCCTGAAAAAAGATTAAAGTTTTTGAAGATGATAAATATCAATTCTAAAAAGCTCGCAAATATGATCATGAATCTGCTCGAGATCAGAAAGATGGAGGAGAAGGAACTCAAACTCAATAAGGAGGTTTTTAGAGGAAGCGATGTTCTTGAAGGAATATCATGGCTTAGGGATATGGCGTTGAGTGAAGAAAAGAACCTGAAAATAGATATACCAGAAAAAATTACATTATATACGGATAAAGGCCTTTTGATTCGTGTTCTTGAAAACCTGATAACAAATGCCATTAAGCATACTCCCAGCAAGGGCGATATAGTAGTGAACGCTAAAGAGGAGGATGAAAAGATTTTAATTGAAGTGATAGATACAGGGGAGGGGATTCCAAAGGAGAATATACAACATATCTTCGAAAGATTTTTTATGGTCAAAACACAAACTTTAAGATCTAAATTTGACACTGGGCTGGGGCTATCATTCTGTAAAATGGCGATAGAAGCCGATGGCGGTGAGATCAATGTCGAAAGTGAAGTTGGAAAAGGCTCAAGGTTTTATTTTTATATTTCAAATCCAAAATGATTTTAAAAACCTCTTAACGGGCGAGTGTAATGCGAAATAAAAGAAGTCAGCTGTTGCAACTCCTTTCAGTGGGTATAGGGGTTTATTTTGCCATCGGGGTCTCTCTATATTTTCTTGGTAAGTTTGCGAATGGTTTTGTCAGATCCGGTCTCGATCGGATGCTTCCATATATCAATGCGCAAGGTGAATATTCTGTCTCCGTTAAAGATATAAATTACAGCCTTTTGTCAGGGCTTACAATCTCAGATGTGATCATAGCAAACAAGTCAAAAACCTCATCGCTCCTTGTTAAAGCGCCACGATTAAAAATTGAAATGGGTTTGAGTTTTCATCCTCTACCCGGACTCGAAGTGAAGAAGATTTCCCTGTACCACCCTGAAATTCTTTTTAGTTCTGAATTTGCCTATAGGAAGAAAGAGATTGTTGACTCAGGAAAGGGAGAAGAGAGACTTAAATCTGTTTTCACGTCATTCATGGAATATCTTAGTTTGAAGTTTGAAGGTATCAATGCGAAGTTGAAGCGTGTTCGTTTTGCAAATAGGTTTCAAATAGGTGTCGATCAGGCAGATGCAGAAATTTTGATTCATAAGGGGAGTAAAGAGGATAATTCATTTTCTTTGATCTTAAATAAACTCACAGGTTTTGCTGATATTGATCTTGATGGTTTGAAAGTATCGATGGAAATGCAGAGCGGTATCAATGGCGGAAAGAGGTTTGTGTTTGTGTCTGGCAACGCCGGTGACAAGGGTGTTGAAATAGATCTGAACGGAAAAGATCTGAAAATGAGTTCTTTTTCTAAATATCTTCCTCAGGTATTCTCAGCTGGCGATGATTCCAAATTCGATGTTGGGATGAAGTTAAAATCTGATCTGACTGAAGATGTTGCTCTTATGACTTATAAGATAGTTTTTAACGACATGGATTTTGACGATGAGAGCCTCTCTGAAGATGAGATTGACGATGTAGAGCTAATACTGAAAGGGAATCTCAAATATGATGGAAACAAAAAAGAGTTTATTGTTACTAATTCAAATATAAGGATGGAAGATGCGGTTTTAAACATGGAAGGCTCATATAATTTAACCGATCGGAGATTAAAACTTGAATTAAAAATGAGTAACACGCCGATTCAGGAAATTATCAACTCTTTACCCTATGGTTTTATCAGCAGGATATATGGAGCAGAGGTCTCGGGCGATATCGATATGGATGTCAATCTGCTGCTCGATCTCAAAAATATTACGAGATCCGAGCTTGATCCATCGATCAATGTGGAGGAGTTTGAAGTTGTCGAATATCCAAAATCGATCGATATCAAAAAATTGAAAGGCCCCTTTACACATGTCGTCAGAAAAAAAGGGAAGGTTGTAGAAAAGATTTTAGTCAGTCCTAAAAATCCTAATTTTGTTCCATTCGATAAGCTGACCGAGACTGTGAAAAAGGGGGTTCTGACCTGCGAAGATGGCAGTTTTTTTTCACACAAAGGTTTTCAACCCAACCGCATTGAGGAGTCGCTGATCCAGAACATACAGAAAAAAAGTTTTGTAAGAGGGGCGTCAACCATCACGATGCAGCTGGCTAAAAATTTATATCTCAACGGCAAGAAGAATCTCTCCAGAAAGTTTCAGGAGATGCTCATCGCATATGCGCTGGAGCAGGAGCTCTCAAAGAAGAGAATACTCGAGATCTATATGAACATCATCGAGTGGGGACCTGATATATATGGAATCAAAAGAGCAGCCGAACATTATTTCTCAAAAAAGCCGGAAGAAATCACCCCTCTCGAAGCCGCCTTTTTAGGATCGATAATCGCAAGCCCCATAAGATATCATAGGATGTATAGAGATGGCTCTGTTACCGATCAGTGGGCGACATATCTCGCCCTGATTCTAAAAAAGATGCATGTAACAGAAGAGGAGTTCGAAGCCTCCGCCCCCTTCCAACCCGAATTCAACTGGGTCAAAAAAGAACGTGAAGCGATGGAAGCATTAAGTCAGGAAAATAAAGTGGAAGAATAGCATCCGATTTATTGATAATTGGAAATTGTTAATTGGTTATAGAATGTTGTTACTTTTTCAAACTGATATTCAGTTCATCCAGCTGTCTTGCTGAGACGGTCGATGGGGCGTCGGTCATGAGGCATGATGCGGAGGTTGTCTTGGGGAAGGCGATGACATCGCGAATCGAATCGGAGCCGGCCATCAGCATTACCCATCTGTCGAGTCCCAGCGCCAGCCCTCCGTGAGGTGGGGCGCCAAAACCAAAGGCGTTGAGCAAAAATCCGAATTTCTCCTTGGCCTCCTCATCTGAGATGCCAAGATTCTTAAAGACCAGGCTTTGAATATCGGCGCGATGATTTCTGATCGATCCGCCGCCGATCTCATTGCCGTTGAGGATGATGTCGTATCCCAGAGAGCGGATGCCATGTGGACCCTTTTTCAGTTTGTCGATGTCGTCAGGGTGGGGTGCCGTGAAGGGATGATGAACAGCGACATGTCGTCCCTCTTCACCGCTCCATTCGAGCAGCGGAAAATTCACCACCCATAAAAAGTCATCCCTGTTTTTGTCGACGATGCCAAATTCGTGCGCTAGTTTTAATCTTAGCTCTCCCAACACAGTGTCAACGACACCTCTGTTTTTATCGGCTACTATGAAGAAGAGATCCCCCTCGCTGACATTCAAAAGTTTTGATATCTCCTTTTTCTCATCATCTGATATAAATTTTGCGATTGAGGATTTCCACTCGCCATCCTTCACCTTTACCCATGCGAGTCCCTTGGCGCCAAATTTCTTTGCGAATTCCTCAAGCTTCTCGATATCTTTTCTCGACTGCTCCAACTTTTCGACATTCAACCCTTTAACGAATCCCCCATCGTTGGCAATTTTGGAAAATGCCTGAAAGGATGATTTCATCAGAGATTTGGTCAGATCCTTTAACTCCCAAGGGATGCGGCGATCAGGCTTATCACAGCCGAACCTGTCCATAGCCTCTTCGAAGTCGAGCCTGTCGAACGGAGCCTTGACCTCTTTTCCCAATACCTCTTTATAAACTGTAGTGATCAATCCTTCGATGAGCGCAATGATATCATCGACATCGATGAAGGATGCCTCGATATCGACCTGCGTGAATTCCGGCTGGCGATCGGCTCTCAGATCCTCATCCCTGAAACACTTTACGATCTGAAAATATTTATCCATACCAGCGACCATCAAAAGCTGTTTGAAGAGCTGTGGCGATTGCGGCAGGGCGTAAAAGTGTCCCTTGCTCATGCGCGACGGAACGAGAAAATCTCTAGCGCCTTCCGGCGTGCTGCGGGTCAGCATCGGAGTCTCAACTTCAACGAATTTATTTTCAGAGAGATAATTTCTTATCGACTGCGTTGTACGCGCCCTAAGCTCAAGCATTTTTTGCATCTTCGGCCTTCTTAAATCAAGATAGCGATGTTTTAGCCTCACCTCTTCAGAAACATGTATATCATCCTCAATTTCAAATGGAAGCGGTTTGGATTCATTCAATATGATAAGCTCCGAGGCCCTCACTTCGATTTCTCCCGTCGGCATATCCTTTCTCTCCTGTCCTGCGAGACGGGAGGAGACGACACCTTTCACAGTGATGACATATTCGTATCTTAAACTCTCTGCAATCTTGAACGATTCTTTCGAAAGATCTTTTGGATCGAAGATCACCTGAGTATATCCATAACGATCCCTCAGGTAGATAAAGATCAACCCTCCCAAGTCCTTTCGGGATCCAACCCATCCGGAGAGGATGACCTCCGTGTCAACATCGCTCTTTCGTAAATCACCGCAGGTATGTGTCCGCTTATAATCCTTCATTGTGTATCAAAATCCTTTCCTAAGAAGTTTTTTAAAAAAATATTGATCTTTGAAAAGTGTTTAAGATTGTTTAACTATAACTTCTACACTCCTACACTCAAACACTTCTACACTCTTACATCTCTATATCCACAAAATGCATGGGCAAGTCTTTGATTAAGACCTCTCTCTGTTGCTTTGAATGCATATCTCTCACTATCGCCATGCCCTTGCTCAGCTCCTCATCCCCGATTATCACTACCGTCTGAGCCCCCAGTTTATCCGCGCGCCTCATCTGCGATTTGAGCGAGCGCTGCATGTAATCCCATTCGACACAAACGCCGTCCCTTCTTATCCTCTGAATGATAGGCAATACCGCTTGTAAGGATTTTTCACCGATGAGGGCGAAATAGATGAATGGTTTTGTTTTAGGCTTCGATAAGTTTAAGCTCTCGAGGATCAGCATCAAACGCTCTAATCCAAGTGCCCATCCTACTCCTGCGACATCGGGTCCACCCAGAGCTTTTACCAAGCCGTCGTAGCGGCCACCTCCTGCTATCGCATCCTGAGCGCCTAGTGCCCCTGATACAAATTCAAAGGCCGTTCTGACATAATAATCAAGCCCGCGCACTATCCTCGTTTCTACCTCATAAAGAACTCCGACCGCTGAAAGAATCGATTTCAAAGAATCGAAATGGGTTACGCATTTTTCACACCAGAAGTCTCCGATAGTTGGCGCATCGACCAAAAGTTTTTGACAATCGGAGTTTTTGCAGTCTAATACCCTGAGAGGATTTTTCCCCATCCTCCGCTGACAGTCGGGACACAGATCTTTCGCGACCTTGTCTTTAAGGAATGCAAAGAACTGTTTTTGAAATGTGGGTCGACAGTCGTCACATCCCAGAGAGTTGATTTTTAGTTTCCAATCTTCTATGCCAAGCTCCTTCAACAGGTGTGTGAGCATCACTATCACCTCAGCATCTGCGTGAGGTGTTTCAACTCCAAGAAGCTCGACCCCTATCTGATGAAACTGGCGCTGTCTTCCTTTTTGCGGACGCTCATATCTGAACATCGGGCCTATATAATAGTAGCGCGCCAATGGATCGTTAGAATCGATATTGGCGATGTATGATTTCACTATCGAAGCGGTGCCCTCAGGGCGCATGGCGAGTTTGTTTTCACTTTTGTCGGTGAGGGTGTACATCTCCTTCTCGACTATCGCTGTGTTTTCACCCACACCTCTTACGAAGAGTTCCACAGGTTCTAAGATCGGAGTTCTTAGCTCTTCAAATCCATAAAACGAAAAAACCTCTCTGGCGCATTTCTCGACCTGAGCCCACAGAGAACTCTGAGGCGGGGCTATGTCCGGCATCCCCCGAACACTTTTTATCAAATTTTTCATTTCTACTCTCTCTTTAGGAAATCGGTGAAAAAATTTATCTTGTTGTCATCCTGAGTGAAACGAAGGGGCTTAGATTTTTGAAATTACAAGATTCTTCGCTTCGCTCAGAATGACAGACATCTGAGTTTTACTGTTTTTCACCATTCCAGTTTTAGGGTATAATTTTTATTTTTTTATCTTCTCAATTTCCGATAAATATTTTTTTAATTTTGGGAACGACTTTTCTTTCCCTTTCAATTTCACAAAGAGATTCATCGCTTTTTTAAGTTCATCATTACACTCATCGGAAAGCCCCATATCCATATACGCCTTTGCGAGCAAAAAAGCCGCCTCACCCTGGCGAAAGTAATTGTCAAAATCTTCAGAGGGAGTTTTAGGGATCGGTTTTTCTTCTATTGTTTTTTTGACCTGAGGCTTCTCCGGGGACTTTTCAACCTTCTTTTCCTGTGCAGGGGGTTTTACCGCCTTCTGTGTTTCGGCCTTTGCTTTTTTTGGCCTTCTGCGACCTCTGACAGTCTGACTCTCCTCATCATCCTCCTGCATCTTCTTTCTTTCCTCTTCTTCCCTCTTTTTCTCCTCCTCCAACTCCTTTTTATTTTTTTCCTCTATGATTTTCTTCTCGTTATGCCAATCCTTCTCAAGTTTTTTCCAGAGCCCGGATTCTAAATCCTCAACCTCCTTTGACACTTTATCCTCTTCATCCGGCATGAGGAGAAGAATTTTTAAATATGTTTTCAAAACCCCGTCGATATTCTCATCATCCCTGTAGAGATCGGTGAGGAGATAATATTTTGTCACAGCCGAATCGAGTTGATTCAGAGAAGAATATAAATCCGCCTGCTTTTCCAGGAGGTCATGATCCTCGTCAACGAAATCCTGAAATTTTTCCAACCACTCAAGCGCTTTCTTTCTTTCATTTTGTTTATAATAGATGTTGATGAGGCTTCTGACTAAATCCGTCCTGTCATCCTGGTGCGACAATATCTTCTCATAGAGCTCGATCCTCTTTCTTTCTTCGATGCCTTTCTCCTCGAGCTGTTTAACATAAATTTCAGTCTCCTTGAGCGCTTGATCGACTTCGCCTACACACTGATATACATCGGCGAGCCTCATCCTCGCATTTCCATCTTCAGGCTGAAGCTCCACAATCTTTTTTCTGAGCTCAAGTGCCCTTGCCATCTCTGAGCGTGCCTCCATGGCTGAAGCGACGATGTCATATTGTCTAACGGCGTCGTTTATCAAACTCATCTTTTCATAGAGTTTTCCTAGTTCTTCATTGATTTCAAACATCGATGGATTGAGCCTTAAGATATTCTTGTAAACAGTTACGGCCTTTAAAAAGAAACCCTCTTTTGTGTAGCTTGTGGCTACCTCGTTATAAAAACGAAGCGCACTGGATATCTGTTTTCTCTTGATATAGAGCTCGGCGATTTTAAGTTTCACCCGAAGATCGGTTGGGTCGACCAGCAAAATCTTTTCATATTCCTTTATAGCTTTATCAATTTTACCAGTTTCGATAAAGGTGTTGGCCTGTTCCAGAATCTTTTCCTTGTTCAGAATCGTCATCTAGACTCTCTCCCCTAGAGAGTTTAGTCCCTCCCTGGCCTTCGCGTTTTCGGGTTCCTTGTCGAGGATGGCCTGATAAATTCTACGCGCCTTTCTGATATGTCCCTGAGAGCTGAAAATACGTGCCATTGTCAATGTTTGCCAATGAGCCGAAGTCTTCATCTTTTCCTCGTCGTAATATTCTTCCTCTTTCTCCTCATCGTCGTTTGACTTAAATTCATATTCATCTTCATCCACATCTTCCTGAAGCTGTTCATCAGGTTCACTTACTAATTCAGTTTCAATCTCATGAGGTGCAGCCGGTTTTTCAAAGAGCTGCTCTGCGACAACAATTTTGCCATCCAGCTCCTTTATCATCTTTGAAGCGACGGGATGGTGTGGAATTTTTGAGAGGATCAATTTGAGCTCATCCTTTGCGAGCTCTTTATTTTCTCTATGCTTATGAATCTTTGCCATGACAAGATGTCCGCTGATCAAGTCGGGATGCTGATCCATCCCCTCCTTTGCGACAGCATAGGCTTCATCGGGCATGCCATATAAAAGAAAGTATTCAGCAACCGAAGCGAAGATGACAGAATTAGGCTCTTCCTGCCATTTCTGATAATATCTTAAAAACAAGGAATTGTTCAGAAGGTCTGGATGTAACTTCATACAAACCCAGAAATACACAAATTGAAGCACTTTCGCAACGCCTTTTGGCAGCAAAAAGCACTATATAAGTGATTTTACCCTTATGGTTCCATACTTTGATCGAAATAGACCTCTAACGTAATGATTTTAAAGCGTATTTTTGAAATCAGAAGAGGTTGAGATACCAGCTTATAATGTTGTTGCCGTAGAAGAGAAAGAGCATCGCGGCGAAGGCCATGAATGGTCCAAACGGAATTTCAAAATATCTCCCCTTGCGAAGGACGACGATTGTGAAAATGCCGACTACCAATCCGATGAGTGAGGAGGCGAGCAAAATGAAGATGATCGATTGCCAGCCGAAAAAGGCCCCGAGCATCGCGGCAAATTTGACATCTCCACCCCCCAATCCCTCCCGTTTTTTTAATTTTTCATACCCGAGCGCCACCAAAAAGAGAAAACCACCCCCCACAACTACGCCGATCACGGAATCGAGCAGCTCATGAAATCTTAAAGCCGGATGTGCAAAGATAAAACGGACGGCGAGCCCTGCGAATATGCCGGGTATCGAAAATATATCCGGTATAATTTTGTGTCTTAAGTCTATGAAGGTGATGATGATGAGCGGCAATACCAGTAAAAAATAATATGCGAGAAAGCGACCGATAGTTCTGAAGTGCCACCAGAGCATAAGGGCCAAGAGTATGGAGAGGATTTCGACGATCGGATACTGAATCGAAATCCTCTTTTTGCATTCCCGGCAGCGTCCCAGGAGAAGGATATAACTGATTAGAGGAATATTCTCCCACCATGAGAGCTGATGGGAACAACAAACACAGTGGGATCTGGGGCTCACGACAGATTTCCCTCCGGGAATTCGGACGATGCAAACGTTCGCAAAGCTGCCCATGAGCGCGCCAAGCACCCCGGCGATTATGTAGTAACTGTATGCAGGAAGGAAAGTTAACATGAGGTCGGCTATTTTACATAAAAGAATAGTTTGGTCACGGGTTTTTATGTAGGAGGATGTCAGTTTAACTTATTTCAACAGCACATCGACTATTTTTTTGATCTCCTTCGCATAAATCATATCTATATTCAATCTGAAGTACCAATCATCATTAGTTGGAAATTTTTTCATAAACTCCTGAATCTTTAGCTTTTGAAGCTCTGGAATAAAGTGTTTTCCAACCTTTGATAGAATTATAACAAAGTAGGCCTGAATTGGAATTGGTTCGCTGTTGCCGGTGTCGTGTCGTAGCATCTCCGGGATGGCATCCTTTTGACGGACATGTAGATTGAGCGTACGAATTCTATCCCATAGCAAGGGAACAACTTTGGTCTTCTGAAAGTATGCGACAACCTTTTTGATAAATTTTTCATCTGAAACATTCACCAGTGCAGCCAATGGACTCAAGAGTTTTTCATTTCCCGGGCAGTAAAGTGAATTGTATGGACTCAAACTCCTTTGAAAATCATGGGGAAGCATTGGATCTACTTTAACTGTATTGAGCACACTTCCACTATTTGCCGCTCCTATGACCCTGGCCTTTAACTTATTACGAGCCAATCTCATTTTGTTCGTATCTGAAATCACCTTCATTATTGATTCAATTAATTTTGTCTTTTGATAGCTCTCCAATGCGATATCGGGATCAATTTCAACAAGCCTTGCGGCAAATTTTAATCCAATTACAAGAGAGCTCACCCTAAAATCCACCGCCTTGGGATGAAAACTCATTTGACTCAGGGCGTGCAGGATCGGAAACTGTTGAAGCAATCTTACAGCCAGTTGACATATAGTAGTGAAGAGCTTTTGTTTCTGCCCGCTAGTAAGTTTAACGCTTCTAGCCATTTCGACAGTAGCACTCATGGCTTTAAACGTCTCCATCCATCTGTGTGCCATCCAATTGCGAAGTATTATCTTCTGTTTTTTAAACTTATATAATATTTTTTGTTCGAGACGGGCCATCTTTGTTTTCAAATCTCTGATTGCTGTAAAGCTATTCAATTTTGAAACTATTTTCTTCCGTTGATTCTCAAAGTCGATCGATCTTTCAGCAAGGGATTTCAACATCTCCTTCGCTTGAGGATTATTCTTGTTGTTTTTCAGCACCTCCCTGATACGACCGATTTTATAATCGATCGATGCGAGTTTAAAAGTCAGCGGATAATACTTACCATAGTAGATTGGATTATTTATCATGCGAAAGCCAAGTTTTTCATATTGGCGATGAAGTGTTAAAACTCTTTTCCGATCCGAATCAATCTCCTGAAGATAGCCACCCATCTCATTTTTTAGGTACATTACTGCATGGTCTGTAAATTGAGCAGGAATGCTAGCGGACAATCCCATCTTTCTTTTTGCATATTGTATGGCCTCGTTGTTTGAGAAAAAAACGGGCCTCTCAAAAAATATAAACTTTTGTTGTCCCCATATTTTGTTGCCAATGCCGTTTAACTCAGCTCCTTCAACCCATTTGAGCATTTGATTTATTCGATTAGCAGTTAAGATGGCGATTGTTGAGACACCTTTTCTTACCTGACGTGTTAAATCTTTTATGAAATATGGCGGGATTTGATAAGAAGATTTATTGTTCAACTTCAATTTATCAGGAGAGGTATGCTGTTTATTAGTGGATTGTATTTTTTTTTGTTGAGTAGCCGCTTTTACCTTTTTTAACTCGCTCATTTTCGCTCCCTGTTAAAATGATATATTTGCCTTATTCTAAAATATTATCGACCGCTCAACCCCAAAAGTTGCGTGTGCGAGGCAGATTTCTTTAACGGAAAAGGAGAAAGGAGGTAAAGGCAAATAATCCCCGGTGGTTAGAAAGATCCGGAGAAAACCACCCAAAGCCCTTGCTGAGGGTTTATTGAAGTCAAAAGCGATGCT
>JBDRGF010000061.1:0-7369 GCA_043818055.1 Pseudomonadota bacterium
ATCTTGGATACATCCTGAAGATCCTCCTGCCCTGTCTTCTTTCTGCCGCCAGCCGCACCCGCTTCGAAGAGATTGAGGACCATCTGCGCCAGAGACTTCGCCTCCGCATATTTCACAGGGATGATCTCGACCACCTGCTGCGGTCCCTCCTGATCGAGCTCCTTTACTATCTTCATCAGACGATCGATGTTGGTTCCCGAATCGGTGATGATGAGCGTGTTCGTCGCGGGATACGCGAACATGTTACCATCCCGGGAAACCAAGCCCCTTATCGCCTGCGACATATCGAGTGCGCTGATATTTTCGAGTTTGATAAGACGCGTTACAAAGCTGTCTGTATAAGGTGTGCTGTCAACATGCGTCGGAATCGGCTTTGAGACTGCCTCTCTGGTAGAGACGATTTTAATGATGCCGCCCGGGCCGGTCACGATCGTGTATCCGGCAACCTCAAGTGCGGAGAGAAATGCCTGGTAGGCCTCTTCCTTCGTCATCATCCTCTCTGAAATTATGGTCACCTTTCCCCTGATCTTATCATCTATGATGAAATTCTTGCCTGTGGCTTTGCTGATCTGATGGATGACATCTGTGATATCCTGATCCGTGACGTTCAGGTAAACCATCTCCTCGCCTTCGGAAGCTTTGGCCTCGGGCTGAGATTGAGGTTCAGATGGAGGTTCAATCTGTGATGGAGGTGGCTCAATCATTGGTTCGCTCTCGGGCAGACGGACGCTCCCTTGATCGGAGGGCTGTGAAAATGACAAACCCGGCATTAACAGAAAAGAGAACAATACGCACGAGCAGAGCAAACTCTTCATGCCAGATCTTAAAGGACGTTTGGTTTTAAAATTATCTGATTTCATATTCATTTGTTACGTTCTTTCCCCCTCTTTCATAATCGAGGGTCAAATTTTTTGAATCCTTCAGACGGCTAAAAATTTCAAACCCCTTTCTGACATCGAGCTCCATACCGTTGATCTTTTTAAGTATGTCGCCTCTTTGCAATCCCAATTTGGCAAATACTGAACCGCTCTTCACCGAAAGAACCTTCATGCCACTCACCTTGCCGCCTGAAAAATGTGGCACAGCCCTGATTTCAGTGTAGAGCTTATCCAAATTCTGCATGGCGTTTTCTATCTCAGCCTGATCAATGACAAAACGCCCACTCCCCTCTTCAACCACACCGGCCGCTGCCGGTTTTTCAGGCGCGCCCTTCGACGCGACAACGGTCGCACCCTTCGGCGGACCGAAGATGCTCTCACCATATTTCGTCTCGACCTTTGCAAACTCACGCCTGCCGGAATTCAAAAATTCTATGCGATCGGGCTGAATCAACATGAGCTTAACGCCGGGAGAAAAGCTCTCATCTTCGCCCACAGCATAAACCTTAGCTTTATTATTTCCCCCGGGAGCAACGATCGTAGCACTCGAACGACCATCCTTTCCATCTCCCACTACTAAAACCCCAATCACTTTGATGCCGAGCGTCGTCTCGACGAGTTCACCTGAGGACATCATCTCTTCCTGTTGTTCCTCCTCAGTCGGCTCAATCACCGGAACATCGCTTGAATCGAAGATGTTTCGCTCCACGATGATCTTGTAATAATCCTCATTCCTATATTGAGACTCATCTTCGGCCGACACTGCCCTCTTAAGAATTGCGACCGACCGCTCCACTTCAAGTTTCTTCGCAATGAACACCCCTGTTATCTTCGCCAAAAAAAAGGAAATGACTAAGATAGCCACTATATCAAAGATCCACACATATTGCTTATAAAGTCTGTTCATAATAAGAGCGTGAGAGCTTGAGAGCTTGAGAGCTTGAGAGCTTAAGAGCGTAAGTTTGGTTTATTTTACTCAAGCTCTTAAGCACTTACGCTCTCAAGCTCCCACTATACACCTTTAACTACTGGTAGAACAACATAAAATTGGGATCCTTGTCCCTGCTTGCTCTCAGCCCAGATTTTTCCGTTGTGAAGTTCAACCATCCTTCTGGCGAGTGCTAAGCCTAAGCCTGTTCCCTTGTAACTTCTCGTGACTCCGCTTTCGACCTGATGGAACATATTGAAGATGTTTTCGAGTTCATCCTTTTCTAAGCCGATCCCATTATCTGAGACGACGATTTCAGCACCGCCGTTTGCATAACAATCTAATTTTTTGACACGCTCATACCATGGGGCTTTTGAAACATCTTCATACCGATTCGCGGATACCCGGATGGTGCCTCCATCGGGTGTAAATTTGTTGGCGTTCGACAGAAGATTCATTATCACCTGCTGAATCTTTCTCTCATCCCCAGTTATTGGTGGAAAATCTGCCGGGATATCCATCTCAAACTTCTGTCCCTTGTTCTGAAGCAAAGGCATAAGTCGCCTGTGCAATCGCTCGATGAGATCTGTAAGATCAAAGGGCCTCTCCTCGAGCGGCATCTTGCCAGAGTCGATTCTCGTGAGATCCAGAAGGTTGTTTATCAGCTCCAGAAGCTCCTCGCCGTTGTGCAGTATGTCCTGAAGGCTCTCCTTCTGCTCCTGTGAAATATCCCCCATCATGCCTTCGATAAGAAGTTCGGAATATCCGATGATCGCGGTGAGAGGTGTTCTGAGCTCATGGCTCATAGTCGCCAGAAACTCCGATTTCACACGGTTCGCCCGTTCGAGATTTTCATTCATCTTGCGAAGGCGCTCGATGAGCGCCGCTGCTTCGAGCGATAGCGCCGCCTGATTTGCAAAGCCCTCCATCGTATCGAAAAGGTTTTTTTCGATATCCTTCTTCATGCAAAAACCGACCATCGCCCCGACCACCTTTTGGCCGGCAACGAGCGGAACGGCGACGATGCTCTTGTATCCCAGGAGCTCATCTATCCTCTTTGATTTGTCAGATGCGAATCCGAACTGGGTCATGAAGTCGTTGAAATTCAACCAGTGCATCGCGCGACTTTCAACAAGCGTGTTGAATCCCTTGAGCATAGCTTCGCCCATCGGAATGGAGATTTCTCCCAGCCTGCCTCCCAGTATGTTCTCCACATCTTCAACTCTGGGATGAAGCCTCAACGAGTGCAGTTTCACGCTTTTGGATTCGCGATCGATGGTGAGAAGGAGCGCTGTTTCAAATCCCAGCCCCTCCACAATCGCGCTTAAGACCTGACTTATCACCTCTTTTAGCGCGACCACACTTCTGATTATCGATGACATACGGTTCAAAGCTGTCAGTTCTTTGTTGCGCTGTTCGAGCATCCTCTCGCGACGAAGCGAAAAGAAGCTGGCGATCTTCACCGTATAGATGCCAAGTCCCAAAAATATCAATGTGAAAAGATAATGCGCGAACGGCGTATAGCTCGGAGTTTCGAAATGTTCGCCATAGTCGAGGATGAGAGGAGGGATGATTCCCCAGCTGCACAAGAGTAGAAAGAGACCATAAGTGACGACGGAGCTCGCTGCCATAAAGGCTGTGAGATAGTGATTGTAGAAGATGCCGCCTATGAGCGAGTAGAAGATGTACATGGTGAAATAATTGCTGTATGGGCCGCCCGTGAGATAGATGACAGTGGTGATCGAGATGAGATCGCAGAAGAGTTCGAGCACAAGCGAGAAGTTTAATAGCCTAGAGCGCCTGACGTTGAAGTAGATCCAGAGCGACAGAGTGAATATGACTCCGAAAATCACCGTGGTGGGTATGACCTGCGAGATGACATGCCGGAAAAAATAGAGGTAGATAAGCCAGCCGCCGATGAAGAGAACGATGCGCAGCCGGGCGGTGAACAGGCGCCTCTCCTGATATTCAGGCAGCGCAATTCTCATCACGTCTATGATCCTTCTCACAATTTATCTCCCCCGAGGATGATATATTAATGAAGTGAATGAGTAGATGGAATAGCATAACTGATTGAAATCTGTCAAATTTAACACGATAGTCCGATATTCACCGGACACCGTCCGAAAAAATGGACACTTCTAATGAATTCAACAGCAAACCCCCTTCTTACAAATTCACATAACAATGCGAAATAAAACCAATTATCAAATTATTTCCATCACATCTATAAATGGCACAAAACTTGCTTACCTTTTCCCAACACCGGGTGTCACCCCTACACCCGGTGTGGAGGAGGCAGAGATGGGATTAAGAAAGGAAGATCTGATAACTGAATATTGCTATCACATCTTCAACAAAAGCATTGCGAAGTATGTCATCTTCAAAAGTGAAACTGACTATATTCGTTTCACAATGTTGTTAAAGTATAACATTCCTCAAATACGCCACGGGGATTTCTCAACGTTTCTTAATGAATATGCGCTGCGAAATCACACCAAACAGCCAAGGCCAACGTTTGATTGCACTAGCCTTGTTCAAATCAAAGCATATTGCATTATGCCCACACATTTCCATCTTTTGCTAAAACAGCTGAAAGACAACGGGATATCAATTTACATGCAGCGACTTTTAAATAGTTATGCCAAGTACTTCAATATCAAACACACACGAAAAGGGCCATTATGGCAATCGCGGTTTAAAAATGTCTTGGTTGAAACAGAAGAGCAATATCTGCATCTTACCAGGTATATTCATTTAAATCCTACAAGTGCTGGCCTTGTAGCAAAACCCGAAGAGTGGATATACTCCTCATATCATGAATATATTTCAATGTCTGGCAGTACCAACAGAATTTGTAAATTCAAAGAAACCCCGGACTTCGACCCTGATACTTATAGAAAATTTGTTGAAGCTGGCATCGAACATCAAAGAGATTTGGCAAAAATCAAAAAACTAATATTGGAATGACCAAGACCAATTTCAACACCGGGTGTTAAACACCCGGTGTTGAAATTGGTAATTCACTGCAAGGAGGATAAATAATTGAATAACTGATATGCCGGAAGTATCGGAATTTTATCAATCCTGGACTGAAAAAGCTCACCCTGTGAAAGATTCGTCAAAATTGCATTAACTTCCGGTCTCATCTCTTTGAGCGTCATAAGAGAGGTCAAATGGTTCAGGTTTAGCTTTTTCGCAGATTTAACCTCAATCGCAAAAATTTTATTCAAAAACGAAAACAAGAAATCAACTTCTCCGCTTTGATGTGTTGCCATCCAACAATCGACTTTCCCTGTCAAATTTAATGACGTTAACTCAGTTAAAATAAATTGTTCGATTATACCTTCACCAAATTCGGATCTGACATAATCGGCATCGGCCATATTTAAATTCAACGGAGTAAAATAATTTCTGACTCCGTGATCAAACAGAAAACGTTTGGGAGCCATAGATCCTATCTTAGACATTCTTGAAAGAATAACATCCACTCTAATCACAATTTTCCACTCTTCCAACAGCGCAAATATATCTTTGACGTGTCGATAGCCCGGTGACGAACTTTTCACAATTGTGGAATCTTTAGTGATACTCCCAGTTGTCACAGCTAAACGCTTCAAAGTTTGTTCAAAAAGAGATATGAGTTGTGATTTTTTAACACTCTCCACATCTCTCTTATAATAAGCAATTATATTCTCCAATTCGCGCTTCCAAAGTTCATCCTTATTTTCACGATCAATACCATATTGATTGACAACTGCGGGAAGCCCCCCCACAGAAACATACTCAAATAAGAGATTCAATATTTCCTCATGAACCAATTCAGAATGCGGATTCCCAATATTCCACGATCTAATCCTTTTTAAAATTCCATCCTCTCCCAAACAATCGAGAAACTCATAAAAATTAAATGGCCTTAAGGTGAACTCAACGACACGACCAACCGGATTCGAAATATCGTCGAACAGCTCTGAAAGCGTGGAACCCGTGAGAATCACCGGCTGATTAATCCACTTTTCCTTCATCAGGCGCACATACAATCCCAGCTTCTTTGATAACTGCGCCTCATCAATTATCAAAATTCTTTTTCCATCTGAAACAAAATTTGCGTACCTCTCCAACAGCAACTCAAAATCTTCAAAGCTATCTGTCTGGTCGATAAGTCTGGGAATTGCAGCTTGTTCATAAAAATCAATCAAAACATGTTCATCCCCTGAAAACATCTGCTTTAGCATGGTGGTCTTGCCAACCTGCCGCGCCCCCTTTAGCAATATGACGTTTTTATGCTTCGATTCCCTTCGAACCTCTTGCATTAAACAATCCTGTATATATCTTTTTGTATATTTCATACACAGAACTATATATAATTATGTATATATGTCAAACAAAATTATATATTATTATAAAGATGGCAATTCACCCATTTCAACACCGGGTGTTAAACACCCGGTGTTGAAATGGTGGGTAAAGGAATTAGGCGGCTTTCAAAACAACGTCCCCTTTTTCGCGGATTTGGGCTGCGAGGTCAAAATAGCCCGCATGATCGATTTCATCAGGCGTAAAGCCCACTACGTCGATATCTATGGGCAATGAAATTGAAATCTTTCTTGAAATATCAGAGAGCAACTCCAGCCTTTTGAGCTGGCTCATGCGCTTAAACTGCGGTGAAATCACTGCCAGATCTATATCGCTGGTTCCTCTGGGCACACCCCATGCGTAAGAGCCAAAAAGAACGATGAACTTCACATCAATATTCCGCTCTTTGAGCTTTATCGCAAATTCTTTCGCTATTCGTTTAATTTCAGCTCTTTTACAAACCATTCATATGCCCTTTCAGTCTCTTTCAACAAGCTTGCAGCATTTTTATAATCGAAAAGGAATCAGGCGGCTTTGTCGTAGATCAACTTTCCCTTGTTCAATATCTCAGACAGAAAATCGAGGGAAGAGAGCGTTTTGATATCTTCCGGGCGATATGGCCTCGCTTCGATCAACGGATAAATCTTTAATGCGGCACGTCCCAGAATTAAATAATCCTTTTCAGTGCCACCTTCGAAATCTGGCGAAATTACAGCAATATCGATATCGCTGTAATCACGTTCTTTGTGAGCCGCGTACGAACCAAATAGATAAACCTTCTCTACGCGTATGACCTTTTCAAGCTCCTTAATATATAACTTTAGCAACTGATCTAAATTTTTAGCTCTTTTTTCAAGCATAATATTATGTCCTTCGTTTTGTTAAAACAATCCTTCGCTTTTTCACGACTCATACCTTCAAAAAGCTTCTGTTTAAAATCCACATACCTTGAATTGATATAATATTGAGTCAACAGCATCAGAAATTCCTGCTGTTCATGGCTTAAACTCATCCCTGAGAGCTGCAAGAGCGAAGGAAGATTGTGAGTATATGGAGGATGTTTTCCAGACCTTTTCTGAATAATCGCTTTGAGATACTTTTCTACCGCCTGTTGACAGGCAAATGCCACGTAGAGATAGCGAGCAGACTTCAACATTGCTTCAGCTGTGTCCAAATCATAATCTGCCCTTTCTATCCATAATTGAGT
>JBDRGF010000062.1:0-30823 GCA_043818055.1 Pseudomonadota bacterium
ATATGGGATAGGGATGGTGAAAGAAGAGAGGATCCAAGGCTCGTTCAGCTCGCCTTAATACAGACATGTGGAAAAAAGGAGAATGTAAATCTTTTGGCAGAAGTGCAAAACAAATCAGACTTTTTTGTCGCCATCAAAAAACAGGTCTCGAGACAGCTATTACAGCTGGGTAGAGATTTTTCAGCTATGCCGGAATATTGAAGGATTGATATTTTTCAACAGGAGGTTTTATGGCTGTGAATAGAATGAACAAACAAATTGCCTGGATACTTAAACAAAGGATGAAAAATGGTTTGATCAATAGCTATAAAGGCAACAAAGAGGATTTTGCCCATCTCTACGATCAGGCAGTTGCGATAATCGCGCTGATACACGCAGGAAAATATCCCGAAGCGAGGAGAATCATCGACAGGCTCAGGCGCCTGCAAAATCGCGATGGCAGCTGGTATTCGTGTTACAACGGAAAAAATAAGAGATGTCTGCTTGGAAACCCTGATGATATAGGGAGACATTCCGGCCCAATTGCATGGGTGCTTATGGCCTTGAATCTTTACGAGCACAAGACCAGGGATAAGAGATATGCCGCTATGATAAAGAAAATTTTGAACTGGCTCGAAGGCATGAGAAATAAAGACACATCTGAAGGCAATTTTGGTTCTTATAAATATGGCACAGAATCCCCATCTAAAAGGGTGAGCACAGAGCACAACTATGATATTTATTCGGCCCTGCGCTACAGGGCTATATTAAGCAAAGACCAAAATCTCTTATCTAAGGCAAAGTTGGTTAGAAGATATCTGGTCAATAAAATGTGGGCGCCCTCTCCTACATCAAATGGTCCATATCGCACTGTCGCGGTTTTCTGGAGGGGTTACAAAGATTATCAATGGTGTACGGATCCCCAGAGCTGGGGCGTTTTGGCTTTAGGAAACGCATTCAGGGGAGCCCTGATATGGTTGCACAGCAGGGGGTATAGCCCAATCTACCATAGGCGATATGGCAGCACACGTGTTGATAATCCGATGCTAATTGGAAATAAATTTGTTGATGGTTATTGCTTCTGCACTGAAAATGTTGTCGCACCCAACAAAAAATACCCGGCTTTTTGCGGTGGAAAATTTATCTGGCTGGAAGGCACTCTTGGAGTAGCCTCCGCATTTTATTTTATTGGAGATAATAGAAAAGGCGATTATTATTTTTCGCAGGCAACAAAGGTCGTTCTCCCCGATGGGGGGGTTCCATACTCCGTTTCAAATTTGGCGAGGAGATGGCCGTGCAACTATCGCTATGGTTCTCTTGCCTCAACGGGATGGTATTATCTGGTCCAACACAAATTCAATCCCTTTGCGCCGTTTTAGAAAAATCATTTAAAATCAAGCAGTTATAGGTCCACCAAAAGTGGTCCACTAAAGGTGGTCCATCAAAAGTGGTCCACTTTTAGTGGACTATGGTAAATTTTTGTGGTATGCAGCTACCGTATGAAGGAACTCAAAATTTTTAGATATGATGTGTTGATAGACGAAAAAAACTTCTGCGACCGGGTTGGGGAGATCAAAGCGCTTGCAAAGCGCTCCCGGGATATGAAAAAAACGATTCTTTTCGCCCCCAGGAGATATGGAAAAACATCGCTTGTTCGAAATGTGGTCGGAAGCCGATACAAAAAAATGAGCTCAAATCATATGCTGGTCTATATCGACCTAATGGATGTTCAGAGCTTTGAGTCCATAGCCCAGCGAATACAACAAAGCCTCTCAAAATCTCTGATCGAAAATTTCCCTGTGAAAACTCTGATAAAAAATGTTGCGGGTTTGATAAAAAACCTTTCAACTAATATAGAATTCGATCCGGTTTCCGGGATGCCGTCGATTGGATTTTCAATTAAAAATTTTGAGATTAAAAATGGGTTGCAGCAACTGTTCGAGGCAATAAAGGAGCTTTCTAAGAAATATCATATGATGCTTGTATTGGATGAGTTTCATGATATTTCCTTTGTTCCAGAGGCCGAGGCTCTTTTCAGGGGTTTTTTGCAGGAATTGGACAGTACTACAGTATTCATTTTGGGTTCAAAGAAGCATTTGCTCAAGCTGATGTTTGAAAATGCAAATTCGCCGTTGTTCAATTATGGAGACGAAGTCCATCTTAATCCCATTTCTGTTGATGACTGGCTTTTCTATTTTCAAGAGCGCTTGTCTCAGGTCGATGTGAAGATCGAAAAAGAGGAGATATCCTGGATTACTGAGCAGATGTGCGATGTCCCAAACGCGATATGTGAATTGGGGGCATGGCTCATGGAGAATTTTTCAAAGACAAAGCTGTCAACTAAGACGATAAAAAGTGAATTGTACAGGCTAGTCGATTCAAAACAGAGCTTTCATTACCTATTGCAGGGATATACGGAAAACGAAAGAAATGTCCTTAGAAAACTTGCAGCAAACAGATATGTTTTAGAACCGCAGTCGATGTCTTTTTTGGATTCCCTAGGTATCCCAAAATCAAGTGTTGCAAAAATTCTAACGAAACTGATGGATTTGGGGGCAGTTGAATATGAACCCAATAAAGGATACAGAATCTCCGACCCCATACTTGGTTTTTTCCTGGCTACACATTAGATTGATATGGATATTCTATGGATGAAGTAATCCCTCTTATACCCAAATGCAGAGCTGGCTGATTCATAGCATCTATTATTCGCGTCTTAACTTTGTCGTCTCGCCTCGTCCGTTATCTCTTGTCCGCGGAGTCCCATTGTCTCTGCAATCAGCGGTATCGTTGTGCTTGCAAACACTTTCACTTCTCTTTCGTCCGGAAATTCTTTTTCAAGTTCCTCTATCTCTCTAACTCTCTAAGACTGAGGAATTACGTTTTACCAATAGAAAAATCACTCAAGGAAGCGCTTCCTGACATATGTATATGGCCCGGGATTAGGCCTGCGATCAATTATGAAAACAGCAGATATTTAAACAAGAAAGGAGATCATATGGTAATTGGAGGAAGACCGATAGGTTTTATGTCGAAGAGGTTTGTTGGCATAGATTCAGCTGGTAAATTTGATCTATCATCATATCATCCGGAGATTTTTGAAAACGCAGCCTCTGATTCTAATAGAGCTTTTTTGAATCATTTTAATGTTAATGTCCCAAAGCTTTTCTGTTCTGGTGTCGTTTCAAATCCGCAGCTTGTAAACAAAGAAGAAAAAGACAAGTGGATTGATAAACATAAGGCTCTTTTTTTAAAAATTGGTGCAGGCCTGGGGTTAAGCTATGATGGGTCAATAACTGTGACTTGCAATGATAATTTTTCATTGAAAAAATTGGCCGGATTAGATGCGTCTCGAAATATCGATTCAATATCAGTAAGCAGTTTTAACATTTGGAAGGATGAAATAATTACTTTTTCAAAAAGTACTAATTTTCCACAGCTAAAAGAATTGGCGTTTTATTCCCATGGCCTCGACGCTAAACTGGTGGGTATATTAGCAAGAAGTCCCAATTTGAAGAACCTCGCTTCATTGTCTTTTTTCGGGAAGTTCATCGGCACAGAAGGAGTAAAAGCAATAGCTCAAAGCTCTTATTTGGAAAATCTAACTGAGCTTCATCTGTACGATGACAGAATCGAAGATGAAGGCGCAAAGGCGATAGCTCAAAGCCCTTTCTTACAAAATCTCAGATCTCTGTCTTTGACCCGTTGCGACATCGGCGATGAAGGAGCAAGGGCTATGATAGAAAGTCGTAATTTGAAGAACCTCATATCATTAAATTTAAATTCCAATTACATTAGCTGCAAAGGCGTTAGCTTTCTTGCAAACAGCCCTAATCTTGCTCAACTGGAACATTTATCTATGGGCGACAACCATATCGGAATCGGTGATGAAGGAGCAAGGGCATTGGCAAAGAGCGTTTACATTGGGAATTTGACACATTTGGATTTGACTCGTAACGGCATTGGAGATGAGGGAGTGATTGCGATAGTCCAGAGTCCACAATTGAAAAACCTTACTTACTTGGATTTATGCTATAATAAAATAGGAGATGAGGGAGCAGCGACGTTGGCAGAAAGTCCCCTTTTAAAATATGCGTGTTCGCAAGAAAAGTCTCTTTCTTTGCGCGATAATCAAATCGGAGATAAAGGCGCAAAGGCGATAGCTCAAAGCCCTTACATTGCCGAATTGGAGTCCCTGTGTTTGAATGGAAACCGGATAGGAGATGAAGGTGCAATCGCTCTTGCAAATAGCCCTCATCTTGAATTTTTAAGCAGTTTGTTTTTAAGTCAAAACCAGGTTGGCGGCGAAGGCATAATGACCATAATTGAAAGTCCGTATTTAAAAAATCTCAAGTCATTATATATTCGGGGGGATAATCTCAGTCGTGAGGAATGGGAACTGATAAGGCGTTGCGAAAGATTCAAAAAAGATTTTTCCATATTAACATATTAGCTGTATTGCAGTATTTTAGGGGTGGAATGGATTTATCTTCCTTTTAACAAGATAGTACAATGCAGTCGAGGCGGCAGATTCATATGGGTAATGACACGGCCAGCGTTTTTTTCCAGATGATATAGTGTAAGGAACGCCTCCTGATGGTCGAACTGCCTTTGTGACCTGTCTGAAAAAATAGTCTCCCATCTTTTTGTTGCCTACAGAATAGAAGGCAGCTGCAACGCCAAGGGTACCCTCCAGCCAGACGAACAGCTTCCCACAATATTCAGCCCTCTTTGATCGTTTTACAAGATTTTCACGGCAGAAACTAAAACCATCGATGCGTCTTTTCTTATTTCTGGTGCTATTTCTTAGATGTAATAACCACTTAAGGGCATCCTGATAACTTTTTCCAAGTGACAACACTCCCCAGCTTTGTGTATCCGTGCACATTTCATAATCACGATATCCTCTAGAAAAGACCTTTGCTGAAAGCCATGTGTGATTATGCAAAAAGCTTTTTATATTGTTAGCATATCCAATTAGTCTTTTGTCTTTATTGAGCAGGCCTCTGTAGTAAAAAGCAGAATAGGCATCGTGATTATGTTCAACGCTTATGACAATCTTTCTATTTTTATCGACAGTTGTTGAAAATTTAAGTGCACCTTTATGATGGCCATTCAAATAGCGCATGCGATTCAACCATCCGACTATCCTGTTAGCCATATTCTTGTATCTTCTATCCCCTGTCTTTTTTTCATAGAAATTGAGCGCCATGAGAACCCATGCGACAGGCCCAGTATCAGCGTTTGCCGGAAAAGCTGAATAACAACTCAACAATCCCCCATCTGATGTTTGAAGCCTCTGTAGAGCATCTATGATTGATCTTGCATCATCAAGACGTCCTGCAGCAGTCAGAGCTATTATCGCCACTGCCTGATCATAGGTGTGTGATGTCGGCTTATTCCATTTGCCTGTTCCTTTATAACTCGATAGAAGCCCCATGCAGTTTTTTTGTCGTAAGAGCCAGCGGATCTGTTTGTCCCTGACTTTCGATATTTTGCGAAGTGCAGCTTTGTTAAGGGGAGGACAGGTGTTTCTGATGATACCAAATTTGCGCTGCATTCTACGATTTATTTTAAAAGGGGCGAATGGGTTGATTCTTCTTTTGGCCAGATAATACCATGCAGTTGCTGATAATGACTCCCTTTGATAATTGCAAGGCCATATTGGCGAAGCCCTTGATACAGAATATAGTACTGAGCCATTTGACTGGACTGTTTTTCTCACTTGATTCAGAAAATAGTTTCCCTTCCTATTATTTCCGACAGAGTAATAGGCTAGAGCGAGTCTTGCTGTTTCGCCAAAACCGACAAAGAGTTGCTTACAATTTGGTATATCCTCTCTGCACGAACTGACACCTTCAATAGATATTCTTCTTCCTTTAATTTTAACTCTTGTGCTATTTGGTCTGAAAAACCAATTCAACGATTTTTTGAACCTTGGACTTAACGTCAGGGCACCTGTGCTCTGAGGATTGCTGCACATCTCATAATCACGATATCCCCGTGAAAAAACATTACCAGGGAGCCACGTTCTTTTTTCTAAATATTTATAAGCTCGATTTGCATGTTGTATCAACGATCTGTCATTGTTTATTATTCCCCGATACAACATTGCCGAGTAATAAACTTGATTATCCTCTGTGCTGACTCTTGTTTTAGTTCCAATATTGATTGGAATACGCCGTCCATCTCCTCCATACCCAATGCGTCGCACCGGATGACCCATTGCTCCGAAATACGGTTCATCTAAATGTATAAACCTCTTCAACCAATTGATGATAAGTCTTGCCATCGGCCTGTATCCTTTGTCTTTTGTTTTAGCTTCATAATAATTAAGAGCAGCTAAAACCATTACTATTGGGCCATTTTCAACGCCTCTTTCGCAACCTTTTCTTCTCAAGTAAAAAGGGCCAATAGGCGCATAACATTTAATCCATCCACCAAATGGACTCTGAAATCTCTTGAGTGCATTGATCAGTGATCTCGCATCATCAAGACGTCCAGCAGCAGTAAATGCCATAATTGCTAGAGCTTGATCATATATGTATGATTCAAATCGCCGCCAGCCTTCGTATGATGTTCCGTAGCTATTGAGGAGTCCAATGCAGGTCTTTTGCTTGAGCATCCATCTAATTTGAGGATCTTTTTCTTTTGCCGCCTTTGCCAGATATAATCGACTTGGAGGATTACAACCCAATTTTCTAATCTTTGACATATAAACCCCTTTTGTACAGAAATAATAGTTGGCCGCAAACCTACATTCTATAACGATTTAAAGCAAATGTATTTTTTTGTGATCATATTTCAGGTAACGCTTCCCGGACGCTGTATGGAGGGAAACTTGAGAAAGAACGGGATTGCAGATCCAATTTTCTGGAATGGGTCGGTCTTTGACCGATCTACTGTTCGAAGTGCTTGTGATATCTATAGCCATAAATTGGATGAACGCATCAAGCTTGAAGGTCATGCAAGATCGTTATCTCGTGTAGATCAAGTTATTAATGGCAGCAAAAGTGAGTTTAAAAGTCAGATTGCTACAAAAAGCGATAATTACCTAATTCGCGACTGTTATAAATTTCTTTCAGAAATTAGAAGATTCTCTAGACCTATGGATTCTATTTTGTGGAAAAATCCTCTAAATATCAAAGGAAGAGATCGAATAGAAATGATATTGAAAGAGGCTGTTTTAAAAAAATCTCAACAATTTATGTCGGTTTATCCAAGAGTGCTGGGGGAATGCAGCGATGATAGTGCTCTTTCAATATTGGAGGAGTGTTTCAATAATCCCAATACAATGGTCTCAGCAATAGATGGTGTTAGAAATATTGCCTCTCCTGTGGCAATTGAATCTTTGCGTAAGTTATTAAAACTTTCGAATCCGATGCATTTGACAAGAGTTGCTCAAAGTTTAAGCCTTTTGGGAGATAGCAAAACGGTTCAGATTTATAAAGAGATTATAGACCGCTGTCTAATTGACGATCATTTCTCAAATATATTTTCGGCAGTTTATTCAGCTAAAATAGTTTGTGCGGCAAATGATGAATCCGGATTTAATTTTTTGAAAAAGTTAGCACATTCAATCAATGAAAATGTTCGGGCAATTGCCCTTGCTGAAATGTGCGAATTAGAAGATCCCAGATTTTTGCCTGTAGCAAATAATTTACTTAATGATGAAAATTCTTTAGTTCGTGCAATGGCAGTTCAATATCTTTCGAGATTTGATGATGATTGGTTGTCAAAGCTTGAAAAGATGCTTAAGGATAAATCTCCTGATGTTCGTGAGGCGGCAGTGGAGGGTTTTCAATACAGAAAAGAGGCTAACTCGGTTTACTGTTTATCTGGAATTATTAATGATAAAAGTTATAATGTCCGAATCGCAGCAATTCATGCCCTTGCAGCAATAGCTGATGAATCAGCTATTGAAATAATCTATCAGGCTATGAAAGATAAAGAAATGAGTGTTCGATATATGGCTAAGCGAACCCTTGAATTGCTCGGCGTTGCAGATTCGCGTACAATTTTGATGAATGAAATCAGATGTCAGGGTCCGATTATTATTTCGCCATGTGAAGCAATAAAAAGTCTGGGTGAGAATGCAGCAAGCGATTGTATTCCAGAATTCTTCAGATTTCTTAAAGAACATGATGGGTTAGATTCTTTTCTTGTCAAGCCTGAGGCGATCAAATCGATAGCGAAATTAGGCAACGCTGATTTAATACCATCAATTGAAGTATATCTCTATGATTCATGTGAAGAGGTTACTAAGGCTGCAATTCATGGCCTCATTATGCTGGGGGCTGAAGAGCTATTTCAAGACTATTTGCACAGCAATGTTTTTTTAAAGTCGCTCATAGGAGCGATAGGTCTTGTTGGAACAGGACTTGTGAGGAGTGTTTGTTATTTTTTGGAACCTAGTGAATTTTCAAATATACAAAAAAAATGGGTGGATGAGTCTGAGGAAATAATTTTTAATGAAAATTACTGATTGGATGCGTCAGATAATTTATCCCATTACCTTGGATGCGAATGATCTTAAGCAGACATCTTTTATAGGATCCCTTCCAAAAACCGATGCTCTGCTCATCGGTCCGACAGAATCAGTGGGAAATTCACTCTTTCGGTTCACAAAAAAATCAAATGAAGAATGGGTTAAAACTGCGAGCCCTGTTTTTAAAAGGCACAATGCAAAGATATCAATCGATAGTGAAGATGGTTTGATAACTGTCGAAAACGATGATTACACAAATTCCAGCAATTTTATATTAAATGAAAGTTTTTTAAAACTGAAAGAGCTCAATAGGGTTGAGTCTTTGGACCTGACCAATGTATGCATAGGAGACGAGGAAGTGAAGGCTTTAGCAGGATGTCCATATCTCACAGGCTTGAAAAAACTAAATTTGTTTAGAAATGAGATAAGCAATAAAGGGGTTTTAGAATTATCCAAGAGCCCGCTCTTAGCGCGTTTAGTAAGTTTGCGATTGGATTGGAATAACATAGGAAATTTAGGTGCGTCTGCGTTGGCAGCTACCTCGACTCTTTCAGAATTGAGTTTGGGTTGTAATAGTATAGGTAATAAGGGCGCGATTTCCCTGGCATTTAGCCCTTATTTTAGATGTTTAAGAGAGTTAGATTTGTGGTACAACAGGATTGCTGATAAAGGAATAATAGCTTTAACAAAAAGTCCACACCTGGAACGGTTGACCGATCTGAACTTGGATCAAAACAGGATGGGAGATAAAGGCGAAAAGGCATATCGTCGCTGGGAGATTCTTCGCGATGTGCGTTTTGGATGTGAAGGTTCAACAGAAAATCTGGTCGAATATCTTAAAGAGGATTGCAATTTTTTAGAAAAGGTTCGTTCAATTAGGGCACAATATCGATCAAACGTTCAAATTGCCAGGGTTTTTCATATGCTATCATCATCAGGATTGTTAACTACAAAAGAAAAGGGAATCATTTTAGACATTCTATATTCAAAACCTTTGTCCTGGAGAGCGGAGACGGAGGAGGGGCTATTCATATAGTATGTATAAAAGAAAATTACATTTTAAAAATGCATTATAAGCCCTCTGGCGTTTGAAATTAATCTGAACTTGAAGAATACAATCTTTCCTCAGATTCTAATATCCACGTTTTAATTGGATATCCAGAAGTAATATCATCGAGGATGTGATAGACTTTCTCAACCTTCGCCATTTCGACAAGGCCAATGACCCCAAAAATTAAATGTCTTTTGATCTTATAATCTGACAGCATCTTTTTAAGAGATATGTAAATTTCTGGAGAGCCAATCATACCCAAGGCCTCAGCAGCACCCTTGTAGACAAATTCATTGACATCATTCAGCATTTTCAAAAGATCCGGTACTGCCATCTGATCACCAATTATACCCAACGCCTTGGTAGCTTGAAAACACACACTTTTATCTTCATCCTTCAACATCTCTAAGAGCATGGGGACAGCTCTTCGATCGCCAATCATACCCAATGCCTTGACAGCGCTATACCGTACGAACCATGTTTCATCTTTTAACTTCTCTAAGAGTTCCGGCACGGCTCTCGGATCTTCCATGAAGCCCAATGCTGTAATAATCTGGCTATGTATGTAACTATTATTTGTTCTTTTCAATGCATGCAAAAGTGTTTGAACAACGCCTTTATCACCCCAAACGGCCAACCAGCGGGAAATATCTTCTTTGTGCCAATACACATCATTATCACTAGATTGTATCACTCTCAAAAGAACAGGGAGGGCTTTAGCGTCGCCAATCTTAGCTAATGCTATGGCTACCTGAACTGTGCAATATTGATTTTCAAATGTATTCAAAAGGGCTGGTACAGCCCCTCTATCGCCAATACAACCTAATGCTGTAATAATACTTTCATGTTCATGTTTTCGATAGTGGCTATTTAACATTGATAAGAGATACTCGACAGTATTTTTATCACCAATATAGCCTAATGTTATGATGGCAGCTATTCTTATATACTCGTTTTCGTCTTTCAGCAGTTCTAGGAGTACAGGGACAGCGCTCGAATCATCTATCTTACCCAAGACTTTGCCAAAACCGTTATAATTATTCACAGTTCCTGTCTCTTTTAAAACCTTCAGAAGATATGGTACGGCTCTTCGATCGCCAATGTCTCCCAATGCGTCGAGGAGACCAGAGAGCATTAGCGGCCTACAATTTTTCAATTGTTCTAAGAGGGTAGGGACAACTCTTCGATCACCAATCATACCCAAAACACGGGCAGCTCTATAACAGACATATTCATTTTCATCTTTCAGCAGTTCCAAGAGGGGAGAAATAGTTCCTGAATCGCCAATGTCACCTAACGCCTTTCTCGATATTCCGCTACCTCCAGAGTTCAAACTCTCAAACTTCAATTGTTCCAAAAGAGCAAGAATAGCTGCCTTGTCACCAATTTCACCAAGTATTCCATATAAAATATCCCGATAGTCTTTGTGTCCTGAGCAATTCAATGTCTTTATAATGTCCTGGATCAGATCATTTTTTACAGCCAGAATTCCCGAGTGCAATATCAGTTCACCAACTTTGTTAGCAGACAATTTATTTTGTGCTTCACCAAAAAGTCCCGCGGCAATTTGTCCACTCTCGCTTGTAAGTATCGCTACTTCATCTCCAAGTCGTATATTTCGTTCTCCCTTGTTATTTGCTAAATCTCTAACTCCTCTTACAAAATGCTCTAATCTGTCATTGTTTTCAGGTGAAGAGGAGGTGATCATGCCGTAAATCTGCCTTTTTAGTGCCGGCGCTCCAAAGCCATCGGCTAGCGCTTTGGCCCTGCCATACAGTTGAGCATTATCGGAAAATTGTCTTGCGCTTTTCAGGAGTCCCGGATCAAATTTTTGACCATCAGCCCAATGGACGAGAGGGCCTGCAGCCCTTAAATTTTTTATCTGTATTGCCATAATTCACCCTAATATTTTCAAAATTTATTTTGTTTCTACATAATGTCAGGAAGCGCTTCCCAGCAGATTAATAGTTATGAAAAATGGGAATATAACGAGAATTGGTCAGCAATTATCTTTGCCGTCAATTTTGCATGCCAAGGAGCAACGTGCTGAAAGCGCAACATTATCAATATCAGATGCTACAAAAATTATTGGACAATCAAACAAAGCGCTTTTCCATCCATACTTTCCACAGAAGTTTGATTCAAAGAGTTGGATAGGGAAGAATCGGAAACTTTTTGAAAAGAGGGGGACAAGCCTTTTTTTGAACAAAGAGGGATATATATCAGCAATCTGCTCGAGCGAATATCACTTTAAAAAAATATTAGAAATAGATGAACTTCAATTCGTTCAGTCTCTTGATCTTTCATCGTGCAGGATAGATGCTGATGGTGCTCATTTACTTTCTCAATGCGAAAATCTGAATAATCTACTCATGCTGGATCTGTGGAGGAATAGTATTGAACCTGAAGGCGCCTCAGCCCTCGCTAACTGCAGAAACCTTCGCAATCTGGTATGGTTGAATCTCTTGGGGAATCACTTAAGAGATGAGGGTTTGATAGTCTTGGCACGAAGCAAAAATCTTTCAAATCTTAAGACTTTGATTCTGGCTGAAAACGGCATCGGGCGTGAAGGGGCGATAGCTTTGGCCAAAAGCGAAACATTTGGAAATCTGTGTGAGCTAGACCTTTGGGGAAATCATATTGGATCAAAAGGTGGAATTGCGTTGGCGCAAAGTGATAAGTTAACATCTTTATCTGATCTGAATCTCTGGGGAAATAATATAGGCTTTGAGGGCGCAATGGCATTTGCACAAAATTCCAATCTAAAGGGTCTGAAAAAGTTAAAGCTAGGACTAAACAACATTTGTGATAACGGAGCCGTGGCTATTGCCAACAGTAAAAAGCTAAGGGGTCTTGAAGAATTGGATCTTAGAGAAAACAGCCTCAGGGACGTGACGGTAACTCTCTTATTCGAAAGCGAAAATTCCCCCAATTTAACAGAATTGAAATTGATGAGAAGTGGGGAGACCGCATCTTCGTTTGTCGATCAGGTATATCAGATGATGATGATGAGCATAAATGGCGTTGATCCCCATCGCAACATCTTTGGTCACGGAGGAACAAAGGCACAAAAGCTTTGGAAGGTGCTCAGAGATTTGAGGGTCGGAACAAAGAGCGCCATATCTGAGTTTTCATTTTTTTTCAAATCGTTAAAATCGGTCGAAATTGAGCAAGCGATGAACTCCATCATGGCCAGGTATCCCAAAAACCCGATGCTCATCACGGCCTTTTTGTTAATCCCGTCAGCTAAATCAGGAGAAATCAAAGAGCGCTCCCTTTTATTTTTGAAACAATTGATTGGAGATGAATCTTTTGTTCAATGGTTTTTAAAGATCATCAGCAATCACGACAAAGATGAAATTATGCAAAGATTTATCAGGAGATTTTTTGAATATTACGCCGGTATTCACCCACGAAATATGGAAGAACTGAATAAGTATATAGAAAAGGATACTGAACTCACATTTTTGTCTATACTTCTGGGGACCATATATGAAAATGGTGAACCAGTCGGTTTTGTGGACAGAAAAAAACTCATATCTATCGACAAGTTCAATGAACAGCTAAAGCAGCTTGAGAAAAACTTAAACAATTCGCAACGAGAGATGGAAGAGATTTTATTTCAATAATCCTTTTTCACATATGCGGAGTAATCGTAGTTGGGGGAGGCATCGGGAATTGCGTCGCTGTTGAGGTAATAGTGAGCGTAGATAATTGTGTCCTCGACCCAGTCGTCGTTTCCATCATGACGATAAGGATTAGTTCGAATTCGAGCTTGGCGTTGAAGGTTTCTTTGAGCCCACATGTACTAGTCGCGACTAGTACATTTAAATAGAGCTAAGTAACTTTTCAATAACAACTCTCTTATCATCGTGCAAAAACTGACCTTGATTTTCAAGTAACCAGGCAAGGGCATGAGGCATCTCGTCGCAGAGTTGTATAAGCAGAACGATAGTAGTGTAGCTGCTTTTGCCCTTTTCAATCTTTGAGAGTGTTGTCTGTGTGATATTAAAGAGTGTTGCAAATTCGCGCTGATTTAAACCCAACCTCTCCCTAAAAGCCCTAACATCTTCTGCCGAATAATTTTTTAAAGCAGGTTCAAATACAAATGTTGAAGGGCCTCTTCGTCCAATTGTCGTGAGAAGTCTAAACGGATCCTCCTCATCCATGGAAATGTCCCACTGTTTACAATAATCGCCATAGGCGGGATTCTGTTTTGACGGTATTCGATCAGCTATAGATGGAAAGAGGTTCTTGCTTGAAAAACTATCCTTCCACAATTCCAGTTCCGGTCCTAATGCAACCGCATCTTTGCTACGCTTATATTGCTTATCATACTCAAAACGAAACACACCTTTTTCTCTGTAGAGTATTCCAACAAAGACTCTCTTCGTTACAGTCTGACTAAACACATTTATTTTATCTACTTTCAAAATATCCCCCTAAATCTTCATATCGCTTTAAAATGAGTTTTTTTAATGCTTCACGCATCTGCATTGAAAGAGAAAAGGATTCATCAATATATTCTACAATTTTATCGATGGAAATATCATTGTAAAACTGTTGGGCTTTATTTATTACAACAATTCTATCCATCTCTTTCAAATACTCTGTCATCTCAGGCTCATGAGAATCTTTTGTCCATATTTTACCACGCGGAGAGAATGTAGCTTTTAAAGTCGAGCCGAACTCCAGCCCAAGACTTGAGGGATTATCATAGATTGGTGTCAGGCGCTGAGATTTCGCAGTCACTATCAAAGCCAGATTTCTGCCATGTCTGTCGTGATTTCCAATCAAAGCGTCAAATAACAACATTCGAAAATACATATCCATATCCGCGCCAGAGCCGGTTTCACGATAAATCGTTTCTGCAATATCTTCTACAGTATATCTCTGAGGATCCTGTAACGGTTTATAATGATATAGATGATTAAGAGTTGCATGCACATGTTGTTTTTCCATGAAGTTTTTAGAAACAAATGCGAGTTCCCCCTCTCCATAATCAATCAGTGTAAAAGGGATGGGAACGCTCAAGCCACAATGGTATGCGATCTTGTTGCAAACGTATTCAACTGGAGCAAGCTCAGGATATTCCGGCTTAGAAAGTTTAAGGATATATTTTGAAACACCAAGAATTGCCTCATACTTCCTGTAGTTACCTCCAAAGTATGAAGTTAGATGCGGACTGGTTTGATACTCTTGACCTATATTATGATTATCACTCGTTGACGATTTTCTTATCAGTGAAGAAAATTCGATTCTCCCACTGACTTTGAAAATCTCTTCAAAGCATGACAGATGCTGCCCATAGTGGGCCTCTGCCTTTTTAAGTTCTTTATTGCATCTTAAACAATATTTCATGACTAATATCTATATCAGGGTTATATTGACATAAATATATGTCAAGATAATCCTGATATATATTTATGTCAACAATAAAATATAATTCAAAATACCTAGCAATTTTGAATAGATATAAAAATGATCCACGTATGGAAGGAGGCGGGGGGGGCAACACATTACCTCTACATTTCAGCTGGGCGATGACCCTTATCATAAATTTTCGTAACTATTCAGGTATCTGTCATTTCAGCGTAGGCGGGAATCCAAATACAATAAGGCTTTCCTGGATCCCCGATCAAGTCGGGGATGACAAACAGGGCTATACAACGTCAATCATTTCAATATGTTATCAGGGTACCTGAATAGTTACAAATTTTCTATATAATTTCCCAAAAATCACCCTCCCAGGAAGCGCTTCCTGCCAATGGATATAATAGTTAAAAAATATCCGGAGGGCGCTGAGATGAATAAACGAAAACTTATGTATCTGACAATTTTGATCACCTGGGTGGCAAGCCTCATTCACTTTGAACCGCGGCTCTTTTCCCTTTTTCATCAGGATGACCCCTGGTTTGCTTCGATGGCTATCCTCTTTTACATCCTCTGCATCAATCTTTTTTGGTTTTATGGATTTTTTCACCTTTTTCTGGTCGTTTTTTCATTATTTTCGACCAAAAATAATGGAAAAAGACTAAAAAAGGGTGAAAAAACAACAAAAGTCGCTCTTTTATATACGACAAAGAACGATTTCAAAGAGAGGGCAGCAATTTCCTGCATAAATCAGGACTATGCCGATTTTCACCTCTTTCTTCTCGATGACGGCTGTGAGGAGGCAAAAAAGAGGGAGATCGACGCATTTCATGTCCAGCACCCGGAAAGAACTACTATTATAAGGAGAGGTGACAAAAGCGGGTTCAAGGCTGGAAATTTGAACAACGCTCTGGAAAATTGTGTCATCGACTATCCATATTTTGCCGTCATCGATGCAGACGAGGTGATCCCCTCCGATTTTATCTCAAAGATGATCCCCCACTTCAATGGCGATCCGAAGGTCGGTTTTGTGCAGGCGGTTCACAAAGAAAATCCGGATCAGCCGACCGGCTTTGCAAGGGATATGGCGCAGACGGTGAGCGTCTTTTGGCAGCGCTATCTGCCCGCGAGGCAAAATTTCGGCTTTTTGATGTTCTTTGGACACGGCGCAATCATCCGCCGCTCGGTCTGGGAGGAGATAGGGGGCTTTCCCGAAATAGTCTCCGAGGATCTCGCCTTTTCAACGCGCATGCGCGAGTTCGGCTATTATGGAAGGCTCGCTCAGGATGTGATCTGCTTTGAAGATGTCCCGGAGGACTACGAACAGTTTCGCCGCCGCCATATCAAATGGGTGAAGGGGGCGCTCGAATATTTTCGCAAGCACCTCATCGGCTTTGTCCGATCAAAGCATGTTTCATGGGTTGAGAAGATCGATGTAGTCGCATCGACTTTGAGCTTATATCTTGCGGTCCCTTTCATTCTCTTTCTTCTGGTTGCCAACGTTATGCTTCCGATCCTTTTCAATCAACAGCCTGAAGGGGTGCTCTTCGTCGAGCCGCTCTTTGGGAAGACTCTCAAATTATGGCCTGTCTGGATGATGGATCCCCGCTTTGGCATAACGTGGAGTTGGGATTTTCTTGTTGTCACATTGATAAGCATGTTCTCGCCGGTATTTGGTTTTATGCTTCAGATGCTCCCCTTTAGACCGAAGAAGTTTCTTGGGTTCATGGCCAAATCGACAGCCGCGTATGTATCGCTCATGGTTGCAACCTTTATGGCCACGGTCGATTATCTGATACACGGAAAGGCGCTCTTTCTTGTGACGGGAGATTCGAGCCTTAAAAAAAACGGCGTCAATTTCGCCATGCTGTTTGAATTAATATTCGCCTCCATCCTCGTGCTGGTCGGCATCCTCACTGTCAACATAGGGCTGCTGGCAGTGGCTATGGCCTTTTTGCTGGGACCGCTCATCTATAAATTTGGCTGGGAGAAAAAGTGGCTCCGCCCCATCCTCTATGTGCCATTGATTTTGATGATCATGATGTTCGCGATGGTCGCCTACTCGATGGTGAATGTGCAGGGTGTCTTTTTGGGCATGGTGCCGGTGAATTTGTAGTTTTAATTTTTAAGGAGGTTGTGATGAGAGCAAAATATTCCTCTATATTTTTTAACCGACGCAGGATGCGGGTTTTGTCGACACTGCTCGTGACAATTTATCTCTTCAGCATGGCCTCGTGTGGAGGCGGTATGTCCGGGGGAAAAGAGGTCGATGATGAGGGGGATGAGTTCTCACAGGGAGTTGATGAGACTCAAAATGGAAATGTAAATCTCAAGGTAGGAAAGACGACCTATGAAGTCGGCTTGAGATATGGGACGGGAAGCAATTTTTATATCGGCGACATGCTTGTAATAAAAGCGATCGATCCCAGTTTTCCGGATGGTGTTGAGGGAGCGACTTTCAGGGTGCGCTCAAAGGATGGCGAGTTTGATTCGGGCTATCACCCGATGACTTTCACGCGCGATGGTAAGACGCTCTATGCCCTGTGGCCGACCACGAAACTTAAAGCAGCGGACTACGAGGTCGAGATAGAGGTCGATCGGGATTGGGAAAGCAATGTTAGTACGACGAAGGGTTTAAATCCTGCCGAGTTTCCGACTGATCCCTTTGATGCATTTGGGGACTGGCCCATTTTAAAAATTTCCCTAAAAGACCGCATGCCTGAACCGAAGGTGCTCTACTCCAACGCAGATATACATCTCCCATTTGTCGATCTGGGCTTAGGTTATGTGAGATATTATCGATATGACTCCAGATATTTTCCGTACAAAGGTCCCTTTGGTTATGGCTGGTGGTTCTCCTATGGGATGTGGCTTGAAGAGCATACCGACGGAACAATAGAGGTTCATGAGCCGGCGGGTGCCGCCTCATATTTTCAGAGCAATGCGGATGGCACATATGCTGCCGCCCCGGGAAATCCAAATACGCTCACGCGCGACGCGAATGGCTGGTTTCAGCTAAAACTTTTAAACGGATACCTCTATCAGTTTCGAAATGACTTAAAGCTCTCTTCAATCAACGATGGAAAGGGAAGCGCTTTGACATTCAACTATGATCTTGGAGGGAGGCTTATCAAGATCGACGATAGCTCAGGTCAATATATCAGCTTTAATTATGTCGGCGTTTTGAATCGGATAAGTGCGGCGTATGATTCGACAGGCAGGTTTGTCTCGTATAGCTACGATGCAGATGAAAATCTTGTCGAGGTCACAGATGTCGGGGGGGTTAAAACTCAATATTTCTATGACAGCTCCCATCGTCTGACGATGATCCTATTTCCGTATGGCGGGGTACGTAAATTCATTTACGGCACAGATCTCTGTGGAAACGAAAATCGCATGCTTAAAGTTATTCAGGAGGATGGAATTGAAACTGAATTTGCATGTGACCCATCGAGCAGAGGTCTCAAGGTGATAAAACCGTTTGGAGCGGTATTTGGGCTCTGGCAAAATGAGATCGGCATGCCAAAGCTCATCGAGGATCCATTTGGAAAACAGTTTGCGATCGAATACGATTCCAATTTCTTATTGACTAAGATGACAAATCAGAAGGGAGAGAGCTGGCAAATCAATTCAAACAGTCTGAATCTTCCGACTCAGGTTACCGATCCCAAAAGTAATTCGATGAGCTTTGGTTACGCCTCGAAGAGCGACTGGCTGACCAGTCTCGAAGATTCAAATCAAAATCAGACCTCTTTTGTCTATGATGCTGTCGGAAATTTGAGCGAGATGATTTACCCTGATGGAAGCAAGGAGATGTACGCTATCACTTTTGATGAGAATAATAAATATGTTGAGGCAACGCTAAGAAATAATCAGAAGATAACATACACATATGACAAGAGGGGAAATCTCATCGAAAAGCTCTATCCAGACAATTCTAAAGTGAGTTACACCTACGATGCAGTTGGAAATCTAACTTTAGCGACTAACTCTACAGGAAGCATCGCGATAGAGTACGACAAACACTCTAATCCGACGAAGGTCATCTATCCTACTGGGGAGATTTTCGAGATGACCTATAACGCTGCTGCCGGGCGAAGGATAAGCTTAAAATATCCGGATGGGTTTTTGATCAAGTATGGCTATGATGTTTATGGAAGACTCTTGGTGATCTGGAATCAGGCCAATGATATTCTTGTCAGCTATGAGTATGACAAGGGGAATCGTGTTATTAAGCGTACACTAAAAAATGGAGATTATACAACTTATACATATGATATCGCGGATCGTGTAACTTCAATAAACAATTACAAATCAGATGATACGCTGATTTCAAAGATCGATTATGAATATGATGCAACAGGAAACCGGACTAAACGAATCACCGGGAGTGGAGCTGAAGTTTATGCCTACGACAGCACAGATCAACTGAAAGATGTGACCTACGCCGATGGTTCAAGTGAATCTTTTCAATACGACCCGATGGGAAACAGGTTGTCGGTGAACGATGGGACGAATACGGATAACTATACGGTAAACTCGCTCAATCAATATGCGCAGGCTGGTGGTGCAAGCTTTCAATATGATAAAAATGGAAATCTCATCACGCGCACACAGGCTGGAAAGGTTACACTCTATGATTATGACGCAGAGGATCGTCTGACGAGGGTGACATTGCCGGATGGAAAGAATATCAACTACGATTACGATCCGTTCGGTCGTTTAATATCGAGAAGCGATGTGAATGGCACCAAACGCTTTTTGTGGGATGGCGATCAGATCGCCGTTGAGACTGATGGAAGTGGAACAGTCACTTCGCGCCTGATCTGGGGAAATGATTTAGATGAGATGATCTCTATGAAGCAGGGAGGTACGAATTATTTCTATCTGCAGGATGCCCTCCGAAATGTAACAGCGCTGACAGATGATCAGGGACAGGTTGTAGAAAATTACGATTACAAGGTTTTTGGAGTGCCATCAAAGACGAGCAGTTTTGGAAATCCATTTTTGTTCACCGGAGCACGTTATGATGAAGGCACAAATCTCATCTACATGAGAAATCGCTGGTATTCACCGGAGCTTGGCCGCTTCATCACAACCGATCCGATTGGCATCAATGGCGGTGTGAATTTGTATAAGTATGTAAATAATAATCCCGCAACTCATGCAGATCCTTGGGGTTTGTTCAATCCAAGTAGTTGGAGTAAAGCATCTCAGTCCTCTGTTGGAACTTGGCTAAAGAGAGGAGCAAAAAATATCAAATCTAATCCTACAATTGAAGCTATTAAAAAAGGTTATAAATACGGGTCTGTTATAGGATATAATTGGTATAAATATTTTCCAGATAATTGGTTAACTCTGGGCGTTGAGTGGTGGTCCACGTTGGGATTTGAATGGTGGTATGGCGGCGGTCAATGTCCCACATTCATCCAGCCACCGCCAGATCTAGATCCAAAGCTCTTAAAGAAGATATCGCTCGATGTAAGTAATGAAGGTTTGGCTGCAAAAATCACAGTTCCAATAAACAACTCCCTCCTGCGCTCTGACATCCCGATCTTCGGTGTCGCTGGTGGAAAGAATTTCAAGAATTACCGCGTCGAGTTTGGCAAAGGCAAAGACCCGAAAAGTTGGAAGCTCATCGAAAAATCAAACAAACCGCAGAATAAAAACGATGTCGGGCCGATCGAGATGATGGCGATGACCGGAGATCTCGATTTGAGAGGCAACCTCGCGACGTGGAATACCGGACTCAAAAACTGGGAGCATCTACCGTGGCACGCAAAGGATGACCCGATCGATGAAAATGGCATCTACACGATTCGCCTTGTAGTTGAGGGAAAAGATGGCAAGAGGATCGAAGATCGTGTGACAGGAGAGGTCGGTCGCGCCATCGCTCAAGTCCTTCCCGGGATCGCAATCAGCTCTGACAAAGGAGTTGTCATGCGCTTTCCTGAGCAGTCGCTCACAAGTCCATTCAGGGTTTTTACACTGATCAGCATGAAAGAATCTGGTGAACAAATGCCGGCCTTGCCTGAAGGGACGAGGTTGATCGGTGAGGCATATAAAATCCGCGAGCCTGGCGAGCGCTTCACAAAGGATGTGACACTGGAGATTAATCCCAAACAATCGGATCTTAAAAATTTCAATCCGGAAAATATAGGTATATTCATCTATGACGGTGAAAAGGATCGATGGATGTCGAAGGCGACAACGTGGGATCCAAATAAGGGGGTATTTGAAACGATCCTCGATGAGCTTCCCCAAAAGAGAGTGATCGCAGCCCTTTTGTTTGATCCGACGAAGAAGCAATCAGCTCAGAGAGAAGCATCTATCGAAACAGAAAGTCCTCTAAAACCGGTGCGCGAGGGAACATTGATCGACAACAACTTTGAAAATGGTTTTGGCAGCGCAAAAACTCGCGACCGGTTTGTGGGGGCTCTCCTTTCGATCGATGAAAATTGCGGTCTCAAAGGAAAAAAATGCCTCAAGGCGGTCAACGAAAACTACGGCGGCAATTTTTCATTCACAATTCTGGACGGGGCGTTTGATCTGAATGAGTATTCTATTTTTAGTTTCGATTATCGGATGCGCTCCGATGTGAAAAACGATCTTTTGTTCAAGGTCGATGGCCGATGGTACGAATTCAATTTGACAGGAACGGATGTCGATTATCAAAATAAGGATGTCAACATAGCGAACCTGGGCAGGCTCGACGGATTCAAGGCCGATGACAAGTGGCACAGCGCGAAAATCGATCTTCGTGAGATCTTTTCCAAAGTTACGGGACACACTAGCGTCGAAGCGATAATCATGGCCGACTGGCAGGTCGGTGGTTATATGAAGCTCGACTTCGGCAATAATCGTCGCGGCGCAAAACTCTTTCTCGACAATATCAAAATTGAATCGGACGGGACTAAGCAGTCGAAGATCGCCGACAAAATTTTACTGGACGATTTTGAAGGGAGCTCTGAGGTCAATCGTTTAGGTGGAGTAACAAGCGTATTTTCTAATACAGGGTCAAATCGCTGTGAGGCTGCGTTGGTGGCAGAGCGCAATCAAACCAGCGCATCTTCAAATCGAGTTTTGGAGATCGGTTACAATATGAAAGATAGGGATGCGTATGGCGGATATTACACCGCGATGAACCGAAGGGATATCAGCGGCTACGAGTCGATCAGATTTAAGCTCAAGACGACTGATGACAATGTCCCGAATTTCTCAGTCGGCATTCGCGAGGGAGAGAGCCTGGAATGGAGGGCTAAGGGGACACTATATGTTTCAGATAAAAAAGAGAGTGGCTGGAGAGAGGTCGTTGTCCCGCTCAAGGGGATGGGCATTCCAAAGAAGCGATCGGCAGATGGCATCTTCATATCGTTCAGCCATCATGAGGGAAGTGGCAAGGGTACCATCTGGATAGATGATCTCGCCCTTGTGAAATCTAAGGCGGAGAGGATCTTCGTCGCCGACTTTGAAGGGAGTGAAGAGATGAATAGATTGAATGGCGAATATAAAATCGATCACAATGGCGGCGGTCTGATCACATCCGCGACTGTGCCGGACTTGCTTGATTCCAATAGATCGAAAAACAAAGTTCATCGTATCTCATTTGGCGGTTCCATCGGCAAAGATTATGGACTCGGTGGCGGAGGTTTTTCGTACGCGATCTGGGAGACGAAACTCAAAGGCCTTGATGTGAGAGGGCTCGATCATCTCGAGCTTAATATCAGGGGGGAGAAGGGTGGTGAGAAGCCAAACTTTTATCTGAGCGATGGCGTGACGAGGGTATGCATCAGATCATCTGAGCTGCCGACAATCAAAGATGAGTGGGGTGAAGTGCAGTTGCCATTGAAGCTCTTTGAAGAGAAGGGTGTCGATCTGAGTCACCTCGAATCGCTGCAGGTCGTCTTTGAATGGGAGGAACAGAGCGGGTCGATATATATCGATAATTTAAAATTTTAGTCACCCAAAAATATTGCATTAGCTAATAGATGAAGGGAGCCTATCTATGGTAAAAAATATTTCAACAGGAAGGCATATTGAATGGGGAAATTTTCAATTGGACACGGGAATCTTGAGACGTGCAAAAATGCTGCATTCTGTTGCAACGGACGTTATCAAGTCTAATGCGTTAGCTGAAAACTTCGGCGAGTCATCCTTCAGCGGTGAGATTAAAAAGACGATCGCCTTCTATCCATTCGATGCAGCAAGGCAGCGGCTGGTTTTTCTGACAAGAGGGGTTGAACGATTGATAGACAATCCTGATCAGACGAGTGAAATTTTATGGTCTCCACAAAACACTCTTTTGACAATGTTAGATGGTGCACGCATATTTATTAAAACAGGTGAAGAACAGATCGAAACGACGAGGTGTCATCTTTCCAGCATTCTCTTGGGAATGGAAAGAATAATAGCAAAAGAAGATAAAGCTTGTGAAATTATTTTAGAGAAAATGAATGATAGCCCATTTGCAAACGTAGCAATGGAAAAAATAAGGGAAATGTACGATGTCGATCCCAAGTTTCAAGAAGATGAAAACGATAAACTAAAGGAATTCCTCCGCAGGATATGTTCATCCAGTTTTGGCAAGGCAGCTATTGAAGAGTTTGTGGCGAACGTTTTTGATGTACCCTATGACCCTGAACGCAAGATTGATGCGGGATTTGCCGAGTGGTTGTCTCATTATATCATGAAAAATCTGATGCCGGAAGAGATCGAAGAAGAGATGCCAGATTCGTGGAGAAATGAGGTAGATTTGAGCGAACCCAGGACATATACGCAAATTCAAGACAACTCTCCTTATGAGCGCCTGCTCGCAATAAAAATCATCAACAGATTTCCAGATCCAAGATTTTTAAATGTTGTTGAAAAAATGTATTATTATGATGGCGGATCGGAGAGCGAACGCAGTGTCGAGGTTGCCATGGCCTTGGGAATGATTGAGATGATAAGTAAAAGACACTTTTATCCAAATGGTCGTTTACGGGACATGAGTTTCGCTGATTTATATACGTTGGGATTGATTGGAGAAAGCAAAATCCTCGTTGAGATGATGTCGAGTGCGAATGTCGAGACCCGCTTCAAGGGAGCGATTGGTCTTTTCAAAATGGCGATGGTAAAAAAAGTCTATGATATTCTGGAAAACATCAGTTCATCAGCCGCTCATCTATACTGTGGTGCTGAAACCGAGGATGGACGGGGAACTGTGAAATTATAATCTATAAATAACACATCAGGAGGCAGTATATGAGTGAAATAAAATTAAAACCGATACGCATAATTAAGTTGAGCGATAAAGATGATTCACCCTACGTCTATCCACACGATTGCACGATTCACTTTGGTGGTGATCCGACAAAGGTTTGTCGTGAAGCACCAACGAGAAAACAAAATCGAGTTCAGCCCGGCCATTTTCAAACAGTGAGTCAAAAAAAACAGTCGAGAGAGGTTTGGGGAAAGCTCATGCGTAACCTGACCCTTGCGACAAACTTTTTTACTGATTTGAGCGGAAAAGCTCGTGTGGCAGGAGGAATAAGATTTTCTATGACTCCAATAAATAGTATCGATTTTAGCGGATTGATTTTTTCATACGGACCGGAGTTTGGTGTCGGGCTAGGGATTGGAGAAAATTTTTATGAACTGAGCGGCTCTGCCGGCTATGCAATTTATTTATCAAAAGAGATATCTTTTTCTGGTAGCGGTTGGATATCACGTCGGATCAGTCACGTTGGATTGAGTTTAAGTTCTGGACTTACTGTCCGACGCATGGAGTATGATTATCAGAATTCAAATCCAAGAGGAGCGTTTTGCCCTTATCTCAGTTTGGGATTCTATCTGGGGGCTGATCAGAAGCGAGATATGTGGCATCTGGGAGTGGGTGTTCACTTTGAACCAGTTGTCGGAGATATGAAACGATCGATTTTTTCGGTAGGTGTAAATGGAACACTATGATGAAAAAATGAATACAAAAATGGAGGTCGAATATGCTTAAGAGTATCGCAACCGGACAATATGTTGAGTGGGGATCGATGCAGATGGATTCGGGGTATTTAAAGCGTGCAAAATCTTTGCACTCAATTGCAGCAGAGGTTGTTCAGGCAAGTGCACTGGCAGACCATTTTAGACCCTCTTCCTTTAGCAGTGAAATTGACAAAACAATCGCTCTCTCACCGTTCGATACTGCAAGGGAAAAGCTTGTCGCTTTGATGAGGGGGAGCAAAGAATTGATTCATAAGTATGATCAGAAGATGAAATTTCCCTGGTCAACTAATAGTACTCTTTCACGTATTTCAAGGGGATCAAGTAAGACGACTAAAATAGATCTGGAGAAAGTCGAAACAATTGCCAAACAACTACTCATCGACTCGTATCGCGGGTTGGGAGTGGTAGTTGATGAGGATGCTGCAAAAGAGATAATATTAGACGCTCGTGGAAGGCAGAGTGAATGTGATGTTAGTGATTTTGCGGTGATGGCGTTTAAGATTTCCATAAATATGTATAGCGTGGGAGTGATGATCGAAACAAATGAAGAAAAGATTGAAACGACAGCAGGTGATTTGCATTTTGCCTTTGCTGGTGCTCGAAGTGTATTTGCCTATGAAGAGAGAATTTCAGAGGTGCTGCCGGAGGATCTGGCAGCACCAAAATTGAAAGGGATTGTGCAAGAAGCGATCTATCGAATGAAAAATCAAAATTTCGATTTCAAAGGTGAGCGTAAAGATTTGGAATCGTTCCTGCGTGAAATATGTTCATCCAGCTTTAATGTCGAGGCTGTTGAAGAGATTGTTGCAAACATCTTTGAAAAGCCCTTTGATCCTGAAAGAAAATTTGATGATAGATTTGTTCAATGGTTCTCAGATTATATTTTTAAAAATCTTATGCCAACATCAGTTGAAGTAGAGATGCCCGACTCTTGGAGGGATGAGGTAGATTTAAGTGAATATAGATCATATGAACAAATTAGGGATGACTCCTCTTATCAACGTTTTCTTGCGATACAACTCATCAGTCGAATTGCTGATCCAAGATTTTGGAATATTATACAAAGAGCATCTTCTTTAGAGGGGGATTATTGCCATAGTGCAGACGCAACTATAGCACTGGGTTTAATAGGCGAAACAAAAGATATTAATGCTTATAGATTTAAACGAAAATTGACATATGCAGATTCATGCGCCTTGGGGCTTATGGGAAACAAAGCAACTCTTGAAGAAATGAAGTTGAGCTCTGATTTTGAAGATCGTCTAAAAGGAGTAGCGGGCCTTTTCAAGATGGATATGGTTAAACGAGTCTATAATATTCTAGAAAATATCAATGCGTCAGCTGCTCATCTGTGGAGTCTTGAAACCTAGGATGGCCTTTATGAATAATAATGTGATGAACAATGTTCGTCACATTTTTATGGGTTAATGTAGTAGGTATGATCATGAGCTATTATGTAAAAGCAATATTGAACTCTCCTGAGACCACTTGGAGAGGCGCGCGTGTCAACTCCTGGAGCTTGGGGCGCGCAAAGGAAATGTATAGAGGATCAAGTTTGTTTGCTAAAACTTACCAGTTGATCAAGTTATTTGATTTCATGCCGCTAAAAGATGAATTAAAAAGTTATTTGTACTCTGTCGGTTTTGGATATGATAGTCCAAAACAGTTGGGGGTTTTTGGCAATCTAGACTATTTGATTGATGAATATAAAAAGAGCAGAAGAATAGAGTCGTACCACAACTTGGGAGAGAGGGCCTTCGACATCCTTTTTGATAACGGTTTTTTAAGCGTCGGTTTTCAAAATAGATGGTCGAGGAGGATTCCCATCTCAGATGTTCGCCAGGTAATTGAAGGTGGCGGAGTTGGAACAAGGATAGGCGAATTCGGTCTGGATGTGGTGTTAAGCCTGATTGAAAGAAGAAGAAATAGAGATTCAAGTTTGTATCATGAAATGATCAGGGAGTATACTCAGTCAATCGGGATATATCCAAAGGCATTTGATAGGTTGGAAGAGATGTTAAACCATCCAGATCTAGAGACACAAAGATTGGCTGCCGAGATTATGGGTTTAACCGGCTCGCCTCGTTTTTATAACCCTCTCAAACAAAAGATGAGTTCATCCTATGATTATTCGGTAGCTCGTGCATCGGCTTTTGCATTTGCTAAACTACAAATGCCGGATGTCCCAAAAACCTTAATCGATTCTTTTATAAAATCAAGGTCGATGGTTGATGAAGAAAGAAAGAGAAGGCTACGCGACTTTATTTTTAAGGCTCTTAGTCATGCAGGAAACAATGTGACAATAAAAAGGAATCTTGAAGAGATCTTTAAAAATTATCAAAGCGAATTATATACAAATTATGGAGGTGCTGTCGGTTTATTAGCGGATAGAAATTTGATATATTACGGTGCAAAGATGCTTTGGGAGGCGGGTGATCAGAACTCACATCAAATATTGATTCAACATTTAGAAACCCACTCAGATTACAGGTTTCGCGCAGCCATAGCCGAAGCTATTGCGTCTGTCGGTGATGAAAAGGCGCTAAGTGTACTCACACAATCTCTTTCGGATGACGAAATTAAAGGGCAGATACTCGAATATATCAAACATATCCCATGCCCTATCTCACACGAAATATTACAAAGCTGCGCTATTCATTCAGAGATGACTCAGGGATATTGTATAGATTCAAGTTCAGCCAATGCGATAGATGAATTGATATTCGTTTGAGATGATTAAAAATGGGGACGATGCTCAACAACGGACTGCAGCTACAGCCCTTGGCCTCTTGGGCGCAGAGGAATTTATCAATGATAAACTGATAAGGAGCAGTGATCTGAATATCCAAGGCGCCGGTGTCAGAGCGCTAATGGTAATGCACAAGGTTGATCAGGTTCTAGAAGTTCTGGAGGAGAATTTTAGTGAAGGAAAGAATGTAAAAAAGAATGTAAAAATATGGCGAGATGAGATGGAAGATAAATTATTCGAGGAATAATATTATGAGCACATATCGAGCATCCTGGTTGGGAAGAGGTGTTAATAGATATCTTTTGCAACGCGCACGAAGCTTGGAAAGGGAATCAAGAAGCATTGTACAGACAAATGAATTTGTGAAGCGTTTCGATTATCCTCCTCTGACCGACAGCTTCGATAGATATCTTATTGATGGGAGCGTTGATAATGGTGTCAACACATATTCATTCATCTCTAGCATCAGAATGTTGGTTCAAGGAAAATATTGCAGGAAAATGGCGCCATCTCGTTGGGGGAATTGGCTTGTAAATCTGCTCGTGAGGGATGGCTTTTTGTGCCTCTTTGACAAGGGTGAATGGCAAAACAAAATAGCTCTTCCAGAGGTGAAGGATATTTTACTGACCGGCGGTGTCGGTACGATGATCGGTCATTTTGGATTGAAAATTGCTTTTGAATTGTTGGATGAGGCTAGAGATGGTTCTTCTACTATTTATGAAATGATCATCGATGAGTATGATCATTTTCCAGCTGACGATCCGGTTTTTTTGGAGCACTTTGAAGGATTAATAAATAATTCCCGGTATAATACACGAGCATTTGCCGCCAAAAAGATGGGGGCTTTGAAACATCCATCTTTTTATGAATCTCTCAAACGCAAAGCATTGTCATCAGATGATGATCTGGTTGTGAGGGAGGCAATCCTTGCATTTGGGGAGATGAATGCCCCCGATGTATGTAATATCCTCACCGATCGCTTCATAGGTTCAAAAATTGGTGAGATCTTTCCAGGATATACCTCCTTAGCCTATCTGATGCAGTGGGATAATATTAAAAAGAGTGCCCTTGAGGCATTGAAGTCAGCGGCTAATCAAGATGCCAAGTTGCCATTTGAAAATGTATTTCAAAACCCGAGGGATTATTTCTATCTTGGCAGGGGGGTAAAACCCGAATGGGCAAGCGGTGCAGCTCGCATCCTTTGGCAGATTGGAGATGAGCGCTCACACAATATACTCATCAACCTTTTAAGATATAACCGAGACCCTAAGTTGCGCGAGGCTATTGTAGAGGGCATAGGAGATTATGGAGATGAAAAGGCCAGAGAGGTTTTGGAAAGATATGGGGTGGAGGATGATGACAAAAATGTGCGACTGAGTACGGTAAGGTGTCTTCGTTCAATTGGAAGCGATCGATCAGTACCCATTTTCGAGAGACTTCTTTCGGATGATAGTGACGGTGTTCGAGATAATGCTGCTCAAGCCCTCGGTGATCTTAAAAGCAGTGGGTCTATAAACTTGCTCATTAAACTTTAAAATGATGATCCGAAATTCTGGGTTCGATGGAGTGCTGCTGAAAGCCTTGGGTATTTAGGATCAAAGGAGGCTCTTTTTGCTCTAATAAAGGCGTTAAAAGAGGAAAAAGTGAGTGATGTACGATCTCAAATAGTAAGAAGCCTTGGCCTCATTGGCGATCCAATTACGATAGATCTGCTTATTAAAACCCTTATGGAGGATCCAGATGAGAATGTGCGCGCAAATGCTGCAAGAGTACTTTTATTTGATGACTCCAGAGTGCGATCGGCATTGCGTGCCTCTTGGAAAGAGGATAGTTCTAATAATCTGAAAGAAGACTTGGCGATGACACTTGCAAAGCTTGGTCACATCGATGATTTGAAATTTTTAGCGAATATCATGTTAAATGATAAAGATGACTACATCAGGCGAAAAATTGCAGTCCTACTCAGTCGCGTCCAGGGCGAATCTTTAAAAGAATCATTTGAAATGGCTTTGGATGATGTTGATGATAGTGCAAAATATCATGCTTTGAGAGTTTTAGGGAATATCGGGACAGAGAGCTCTCTTTCTAAAATTGCGCCTCTTTTGAGATCTGAAAATATGTTTACTAGAATCTATGCTTTAGGCAGTTATATAAAATTGGGAGGTGAAGGTTGGAAAGAAATTGTTATGGATGGTTTGAGAGGAGATGCCAAAAATGAAATCACCGAAGCTTTGAGTTTTTTGGGTGCTAAAGAGTTTATTTATAACAAGCTTCTTACAAGTCAGGATAAGAGAATACAGGGCTTTGGAGTTCAGGTATTAGTTGAAATGTATAGGATCGATCAGGTATTAAATATTTTAGAACGCATTGTTCGTGAAAAGATAGTTATGAAAGATTGGGGGTTGGAGGGCGAAGAGGCGCTTTTATGGGATTGAGAGAGAGTAACAGCGACAAGGTTTTGCGATGAATATAACAGATGTTGGCTGGAGAATATATGTCGGAAAAGGAGTGGGATGATGATTTTAAGATCTTTAGTAGAGTCGTACTGTAAACAGTCAAATTATAAATGTCATAGCAAGGTCAAGGATAAGCAGCTGCTATGGATGTTACGCAACGATGATTGTAAGCCGCTGATGCCCAGCTTTAAATTTCCAGCTGCTTCCAGATCCAATCTGTTGCCGTATGAAAAACACACTTACGATCAGGCGCTTGCTGTTATACTCTTTACCCATGCTAAACGCTTCGGAAGGGCGCGTAAAATTCTGTCACAGTTATACCAGAATAGCGATTATAGTTTTTATAACTGTGTTTATTTTAAAAATCATTTTTTGGAAGAACTGATGTACGCTTGCGATTGTCAACGCAGCTCCATCATGGTGCATATTTTTCCTGCATTGTCATTCTCGCGGAGGCGGGAATCTAGTATTTACCGTACTAAAAGCAAGTCTGGATGAGCCTGTTGCCGAACTAATGTAGGGGCAACCCCCGTGATTGTCCTCTTATAAGGGTAGGCTTGAGGGGCCTGCCTCTACAAAAACACCAAAATACGAGGTTCGGCAACAGGCTCTTTCGCAGGGATGGTGCGCCAGGATAAATCTGGTCAGACTTGTAAGCTGAAAGGAGTTTACCATGTGAATTGTCCATACGACATGTAGCTAAGGAGGCGACAGGTCGGAGTAATCCGGGTGTCGAAGCCCTCCGCAGC
>JBDRGF010000063.1:0-8095 GCA_043818055.1 Pseudomonadota bacterium
GATGAGATCTGCAAAATGGCCGGCCCGCTCAAACCTTTGTGTGTGAAAAGCATATCGTCAGTGAAGGCGACTTTCTCTAATGAAACGCGAGCCTTTAATGAGACTCCGCTCAATTGAGAAAATACTTTTCGATCTTTACTCTCGAATAGAAGGGGGACTAAAGCAGGTCGCAACTTTGTCACTTTGATTTTAAATTCTCTGGCTATCTTAAACCCAAGATCGGTCGCGCCGAGCTTGGGATATGAGATACCGCCGGTTGCGACGACCAGAGATGAGGATTTTATCTCTCCATCGTTTGTCTTGATCTCAAAGAGTTTATCCCTCTTTACTGAAATTACTTTTGTATCGCAAAGTATCTCTACGCCATATGCTTCACATTCCTTCATCAACATGTGGATGATATCCTGCGACGATCTTTTACAGAAGAGCTGACCCGATTTTTTCTCCTCATAACCGATGTTGTATTTGTCGAGCATGCTGATGAAATTCTGAGGCCTGAATCCCGACAGGGCGGATTTTACAAAGTGCGGGTTTTCAGAGATGTAATGCTGACTCTGGCAGTCGAGATTTGTGAAGTTGCATCTGCCGCCACCCGATATGGCGATTTTACTTCCGATCGACCTGTTGTGATCTAATACAATCACAGTCTTATTCCGCTTTGCCGCCTCGATAGCGCACATAAGACCTGAGGCCCCAGCTCCTATTATAGCAACTGAATAATCCATATTTTTCATTATATTCCCTAAGCTTACAATAAATCAATTCCTCATACTATTTTTTGCCGTTTTTACCCCAAAGCCTTGATTTTAGTAGCTTCGGCTTTTACAGGAATACAATTGACAACTCTCATCCCATAGCGTAAATGGCTCATCTTCATTGATTATTGATAGAAAGGGCTTATGAGCACGAATTTTAAATCACAGCTCGAACTTCTATATGAGCTGCAAAATGTCGATTTGACACTACACGATGTGGCTTTGAAACTTGAAGCGCTCCCCAACAAACTAAGCGAATCCGAAAAAGAATTAAACGTTATCAAATCCGAGAGGGATGAATATAAAACCAAATTGGATGCAGCAGAGCATCTCAGGCGGACTACGGAGATGGCTTTGAATGACGCTATTGCTACGCTTGTCGAGCGCGAAAAGAAGCTCTATGCGATAAAGACTACAAAAGAATATCAGGCAGCGATAAAAGAGGTTGCTGAGACCAAGCGCCTCAACAAGGAGCGCGAGGATACGATAATAAAGGCCATGGAAGAGATCGAAGTGTTCAAGGTGAAGCTCTCTGAGGCTGAGGGTAAAGTGGCTGAGGTCGAGAAGAAGCATAATGAGGTTATAGCGAACGTTGAGAAGGAAAAAAACGAGCTCAAATCCCTCTGTGTGGAAGATGAAAAGAAAAAGCCGGAATTGAAAAGTAAAATTGAGATCGCCCTTGTCCGTAAATACGATTTTGTAAGAACCGCGCACCCGGATGCTTTGGCTGCGGTCGAAAATGGTGTATGTCTTGGTTGTCATATGAATATCCCGCCACAGCTTTATAATGAGCTCTTGAGGTTAAACGAACTCAAATTCTGTCCAAGTTGTCGACGTCTGCTTTATCCAAAGGATCTCTTTAAATCTGCAGACGAAACGCCCGCAGCCGCAAACGGTTAACAATCAATTATAAAAACTTTTGCTATCTCAGGTAAAATCATGCTACAAGGCTCAAAGCTTATGAAGGAAATAATTATTCATACAGATGGCGCAGCAAGGGGAAATCCCGGACCCGCAGGCGCAGGTGCTACATTAAAATCTTCAGATGGAGTTGTGCTGGCGACGGTCAGCGAATATCTGAATGAGATGACCAATAATCAGGCCGAGTATCACGCCCTCATATTGGCCTTGAACGAAGCTATTATAGCTGGCGCAGAGGCTGTGAAGATATATATGGACTCTGAACTCATCGTAAAACAGATCAAAGGCGAGTACAGAGTCAAGAACGAAGGCTTAAAGCCGCTATATGACAAGGTTGTACAAAGCTTGAAAAAATTTAACACATATACTATAGAGCATGTCCGAAGAGAGAAAAACAAAGAAGCGGACAAACTGGCAAATCTGGCGATTGATGATAAAAAGCTATAAGTTTTAAGCTATAAGCTGTATGTAAAAAACAAAAGTATTGTTGGGGGTTTGCTTATTACTTATAGCTTACAGCTTAAAGCTTTTTTGTTCTTTGACATCGCAGGTCGAATGGTCGCTCTGGTCATGATTTCATGGCCGGGGAGGAAAGTCCGGGCTTTACAGAGCGCCCTGCTGGATAACGTCCAGGCTCCGAATGTTTTGATAGAATGATGGAGACGGAAAGTGCCACAGAAAATAAACCACCCCGCCTATACATGTATAGGCGAGGTAAGGGTGAAAAGGCGAGGTAAGAGCTCACCGCTTGAATGGCGACATTCAAGGCACGGCAAACCCCAGGGAAAGCAAAACCAAATAAGCTTAAGCTTGTCTTTACTGACGATGCAGTTGCTCGCTGCAAAATGTAAATTTGCTCAAGCGGGTAGGTTGCTAGAGCGTGATGGCAACATCACGCCCAGATGAATGGCCATTAAGAACAGAACCCGGCTTACGGACCTGCGCATTCTATTTAGATGCCCCGGCTTTCTAACGAAAGACCGGGGCACTTTTTTATACCTGATACGATTATCAAGGATTTGTCGGTGTAGCTGAATTCATCGTTTTGCTGCTTGAAAAAAAACATCATCTTTTGTAAGGTCTAAGTCATATGATCTTTAGTAGGTTGTCATCCCTGCAAAGGATCCTATTGCCGAAGTCATTTGTATGTCGAATTATTGTAGGGGCGGTTCGCGAACCGCCCGAAATCACAATTAGGGCAGGTTTTCAGCCAAAGGCTGATCCACCTTTGGCGGAAAAACCTGCCCCTACATATTATAAACGTAATATGTTTATAAATTCGACTTCAGCAACAACCTCGAAGTCAGTTGTCCTTAAAGAGTTTAGGAGGAAATCAATGTACTCAATGCGTTTGTTTCTAATATTAACTTCGCTGCTATTGTCATTCAATCTCTTTGCCAGCGTCAAAGATTTTCAGGAGAAGATATCAACAGCTGTAAATAATATACCTGCTAATGTTGGAATATATGTCGTTTCCCTCGACAAAAAGGATGTTCTCTACAGTCGAAATTCAGAACAGCTTCTCAATCCAGCATCTACGACGAAGCTCGTCACCTCGGCAGCGGCTCTCAAGATGCTCGGCCCCGATTATCAATTCAAAACTAAATTTTACGTAACTCCAAAAAGAGATCTCTACATCTACGGCGAGGGAGATCCATACATGGTGATAGAGGATGTTATAGATATTGCGAATATGCTCAGGAAAAAGGGTTTAAGAAAGGTTAGAAATATAATATTAGACGACTCTTATTTTTATGACAATACATACCCGGGGCTTGGTTCGAAAAAGAGCAAGTATGATTTTTATACAAGCGCTTTGTCTTTGAATTTTAACAGGGCAGGTATCCGCGTCTCTCCCGGAAATAAAGTTGGAGAGCCTGCAGATGTTGTGATTGATTGCGGCGAAGGTGTTGATGTAAAGGTAGTGAATAAGGTTATAACATCTTCAAAAAAGGGGAGGACAGAGGTGCGCCTCTCAATCCAGAAGAATTCAAATGAGTTTGTAGTGTCTGGAAACGTCCCTCTTCTCTCACCACAAAAAACGCTTATTGCAACTGTATCGAATCCACCCCTCTTCTTCTCGCATGCATTGAAATCGGCACTTGAGGCAGAAAAATCTCTCATGACAGGATCGATTCATTCAGGCACTATTCCCGAGTCGGCAAAGCTTATATATGACCACCAATCCAAACCGCTTTCCGAAGTGATAAAGGGGCTAAACAAGTACAGCAACAATTTTATGGCGGAGCAACTTTTGAAATCCATCGGCGCGATAAGATTTGGCAAGCCCGGCAACACTCAAAAGGGTGTGGATGTTCTTAAGGAATATTTGGAAGGGATCGATATAACTTCAGACGATTACGTCCTCGTCAATGGTTCCGGGCTGACATATCAAAACAGGTTGAGCGCACAGCAGCTTGTTCAGGTTCTCCAGGATATGTATAACAACGACAAATTATGGTCCTACTATAAGGAGTCGCTCAGCATCGCCGGAAGGGACGGCACGCTAAGGAAACGCAAAGGCCTGACTCATCTTCACCTCATGGCAAAGACAGGCACACTCAATAATGTGAGCACGATAGCAGGAACAATTATAACCGATAGAGGGGAAAATATCGCTTTCGCAATTCTGTTGAATGGAAACCTGAACAAATTTAACTCTCACGATTTGCAGGACAAGATTGCGAAGATAATTGCAAGTTTTAAAAGATAAAATTGAGATTCTTGTGTCATCTTCTCTTAAAAGCTGTATCCGAAGTCATTTGTATATCGAATTATTGTAGGGGAGGGTTTCAAACCCTCCCGAAATCACAATTAGGGCAGATTTAAAACCTGCCCCTACATACTCATTCGTAAGGATGATATGAGTGAAATGCAAATTTCCTCAATTTAAAATTTAGGTAAGTTGAATTGAGCATCGCTGGTCGATTTATCTATTGCAAGATTAGAGAACTGGTAATCTGTGATGTTGCCTGAACGGTTGTAGATTTTCAGTCTTATCAATAGATCCTTTCCGTTGAAGAGTGCTACGATTTTGGAGTAGGGATCCTTTTTCTTTTTAGGTATGAGTAGAAGTTGATAATCATCTCCTTTGACTGTGAACTCATTTGAACCCTTTATTACAAATAATTTCTTAAGGTTTTTAAAATTTGATAATATCGATAATGCGACCTTAGGGATGTCGCTCTTGTTTAAGCTATATGCTTCAAGAGATGACTCGTCACCCGGAGTGTAGATCCATAATTTTTTTCCATCTGAAATGTAGTTGTTCTCATCTTCGCCCGAGTAGTCGATTCTGAATTTGTTACCTTTAGCAAGGATGAGCTTCCCTGTTTTTGACACATTCCTACCGAGCATTTCGATATACGTCTTTTGAACAAAATCAGCCTGAAACGATTTGATCTCAGAATATTTTCCCTCCACGCGCGAAACCAGCCCATCAATGCCTGCTGCAAATGTTACATTTGATATAGCCAAAGCTAATAATGTTAAAATGATCTTCTTTTTCATAATGATTTTGCTTTAGACTTAAAACTTACAGCTCAGATACCAACACCTGCCTCGGCTTGCTCCCGTCTGCCGGACCTACAACACCCTGCGCTTCCATCTTCTCTATTAGGCGCGCCGCCCTGTTATAACCGATTCTCAGTTTTCTCTGTACCATCGATATGGAAGCCTGTTTGGTATTTGTGACGATCTGAACAGCCTGATCGTAGAGCTGATCATCTATCTCATCCTCTTCCCCCAAAGCTCCCTCAACAGGATCTGGTTCCTTCAGTATATCTTCATTATATATCGGCTTGCCTTGCTGTTTGACATGCTCGACAACCCTTGAGATCTCCTTGTCGGAGACGTAGGTGCCGTGATATCTCATGAGCCCTCCGCCGACCGGTGACATGTAAAGCATATCACCCTTTCCAAGCAAGGCTTCGGAGCCCATCGTGTCGAGAATGGTTCTTGAATCATGTCGCGAGCTGACCTTGAACGAAATTCTCGCCGGGAAGTTTGCCTTGATGAGACCGGTGATGACATCGACTGATGGTCTCTGTGTAGCGAGTATGAGATGTATGCCGGAGGCCCTTGCCATCTGGGCGAGCCGCGTGATCGTCGTCTCCATCTCCTGACTGGCTGTCATCATGAGATCAGCCAATTCATCAATTACGATCACAATATATGGAAGCGTGGTTGTGTGAACGATGGCGTTTAAATCCTTGGCGATTATTTCTTTGGATTCCTCTTCGCTGACAACTTTAAGCTCGCCGTTTTTCAACTTTTCATTATAGCCGATGATGTTTCTGACGCCGGCATTTGCCATGATTTTATATCTTCTCCCCATCTCCCTGATAGCCCAGCGCATCGCCTTCACAGCCTCCTTGGGCTGCGTAACGACCGGCAGCAGAAGATGCGGGACGCCTTCGTAGATGGATAGTTCGAGCATCTTGGGATCTACTAAGATCAGACGAACGTCTGCCGGAGAGGCCTTGTAAAAAATCGAGATCAACATCGAGTTGATGGCGACACTCTTTCCGGAGCCCGTAGTTCCGGCGATCAAAAGATGGGGCATCTTCGTGAGGTCTATGACTGTCGGCTTTCCTTCAATGTTGGAGCCAAGCGGCAGGGTTAATTTGCAGGAAGATTTTAGAAATTGTGGGGATGATATGATGTCTTTGAGCCAGACGATATCGCGCTCGTGGTTTGGTATTTCGATACCGAGAGCGGCCTTTCCCGGCAGATGCGGTACGACTCGTACACTCCTGCCTCCCATGACCAGAGACAAATCATCCTGCAGGTTGACGATCTTTCCAACCTTCGTGCCTGCCTTCGGTTCGAATTCGTACATGGTGATGACAGGGCCGAGATGGATCTCTGTAACCTTTCCCTCTACATCGAAATCGATCAACTTCTTTTCCAAAAGGGTCGCGTTCATCCTCAAGGCCTTTTCATCGACTTTGATATTATTTTTAGTTGCTGAAGAATCGAGCAATGAGATCGCCGGACTCGAGTAGCTTCCATCTCCGAAAGTCGGCAGTTTAAGCTGATTATCACTCAACGGCCTTCTCTTCTCATCAGCCCTGGCGATTATCTTTGGGCCGCTTGTGGCGGTGGCTGTGACTTTGGATGCTGTTTCAACGGTTTTTCTGATCGGCTGCAGCTTGCCTGTTTTCTCTTTTTCATCACTCTTCTTGCTGATGACTGGAGTTGCCTGCTTTTCCTTGCGCTTTGCCAGATATTCCTTAATTTTCTTTCCCAATTCGTCAAAGCCACTTGCGATCTTTTCGTATGTCCATGAAAGGATCGTCCTCATCCCCTCAATTATAGCGCTGTAAACAAAGGCTATTACCTTCGCAGTGGCGCGCGCCAGCTCCCAGAGCCCTTGTTTCAAAAGTTCTATAAATCTCGCAAGGCTGAACCGTGTCAATATTGTGAGAGATACCAGAAAGCCGGAACCTATGAGAAGAAATGCCCCAGCCTTGTTAAAATATCTCACCGTGATCTCGCCTACAATCCCCCCGATTATGCCGCCGCTCGAGATCTCGTGTCCTCCGATCATGAAGGTCCTGAATCCCAGATGCAATAAGCCACTTAGGAATGTGAGCAGGAACACAGAGGCGATGCTCTCTCTGAATCCAAGTGATATCGATTTTCCCGTGAACTGGAGGGTGGCCATCACCAGCACCAAAAGTGAGAGGGCAAAGGCGTTTATGCCGAATATGGTGTATAGGAAGTCCGCGTAATACGCCCCGACGATGCCACCCATGTTGTTGATTTTACTTAAGTTTGAAGCACTATTGAAGGCAGGATCCTGTGGATTGTACGATATGAGGCAAATAAAGCTGAATATCGCCACTGCAAACAATATGATTGCCAGTATTTCTCTTCCAAAATCGAGTTGTTTTTTTTTCATAATATTTATGTGGTGTTGATGGTAAAATCTGCGTTCCCCAAAATACGTGCTTTTGCACAAAGTGTCAACTTGGAGATAATATTAATGTAGGGGTCGGCCCCTGTGCCGACCCTGAGAACGATTTAGCCACATCTTCACGATCAGCTTTCCAAGTGATGATGATCAGCTCGTAAATAAGCCCCTTAAAGGCGAAGATCCTCCGACTTTGCTCAGGATAGGTATCAATCAGAATCGCGTGTGGAATGAATCGTATTTCAATCAAGAAATTGACTGATTATTATGGGGTGTGCTTGAAAGAGCTGAGTCCTTTTATCGAAACTCATTTTAGCAAATCGTTAGCCTTCAATTTAACGAAATTTGCCGTGTTTTCTGAATTTTCGCAGACTGAATCAGAAAAAAACGTCTTTGGAAGATACAAAAGAAACATACACGATGCTATGATCTGCTCTATCCAAGTTGTATCAACGGGGCAACTTTTTTAAGCATCTGCCGATAAATATATATATGAGGAGAG
>JBDRGF010000064.1:0-9422 GCA_043818055.1 Pseudomonadota bacterium
CCTATCTGCTGAAACAATGTGGAAACAACAACCAGTGAAATTCCTATATCATCGGGAAATAAAAAATGACGAGCTTAGCATCACAATCACTGATCCGGCTATTCAGGATAAATATATCATAGCTGCATATAAAGGTCCGGACGGCAACACTATTTCTACAAACGCTTTGCGCATTCAAGACAAAGTTGGTGTAATCATCACATCAACAGGCCCAACTGAAATCCCAACGATCGGCGGGGAGAATCTAGCTGGTGGATCAGGTGCCGGCTCTTCTTCATCAAGTGGCGGTGGGCTCGCAGAGATCGGCGGGGGACTGGAAGGGGCGGCAGCTCAGGCGGGACCGAAGTGTTCCCTCGAAAAAGGTGTGCGAATCAATTCCCAAAATGCACAATTGCAACTAATCTGGTTACTGGTTTCTATTAGTGCTTTATTTTACTTGCGTAAGGTTTTTGTATTCTTTCAAAAAAACCGGATTGTCTCCCGCAAGGATTTTTAACTCAGGTAATAGTTTTTTAGCCAGATCATTTTGTTTCTGATCCATCAAAACATCATACCTCAAAAATTTGCTAACGAATTTCAAATCCTCCCTGATGTTTGGCAGTGCGGCAAGAATTTTATCGGCATCTTCGATCTCGTGCATGGCGTTGTCGGTTTTTTTCGTGTGAAGATAAGATTCGGCCAAACCAAGTCTCGCCCTGGCGGAAATGTAATCGCCGTTTTCTCCAACCAAAACTGCATCAAAATATTTTTGTGACTCATTCCATTTTTTCCTCTCATTGTAGCAGCTTCCAATATTGACCCATACGTTTCTTGTGAGCTCGTCGCGTTCTTTATCGAAGTCCATGCAGGAAATAGCAGAGACACATCGTCTTCCCTCCAAAATCGATTCATCGAATTTACCCCAATCGAAATAGCATGTGAGCAACACAAAATGAATATGAGTCATCCACCGGCCAAGATTTATCTCTCTGGCGAGCTTTAGGGCTTTTTGAGCGTAGTTCACCGCTTGTGAAAATTTGCGAAGGTTGCGCAATGCTTCGGCAAGGGAAAGGGTGGCCAACATAGTAATGAGGGCATTATCACCTTTCTTGCATCTGGCTAATCTCTTTTTCATCTCTTTTACAGCCTCACCGGTTTTTCCTAAAGCTAATAATACCTGGCCCAATTCGTTGTTCGAAATGCGGTTTACCCCGATTTGTGATAATTTCGCCTCTAATCGCGCACTCTCTTCATAAATTTTTTTGGCATGGATAAGGTGTTCTTCACCCTCAATTCTTAGGCTATAATTGATTCTCGCTTCCCAGTTTAGAAAGAGGATGTGATGTGTCGGTAATCTTCTGGGAGTAGCAATTATATAAGCGTCATCTATGATCGCAAGAGCATCTTTGAATCTGCGAGTCGCTACATATGCAGGGAGAATTGCAAGATAAAGGCGCAACTTAGAATTTTCAGATAATGATGCTGTAAACATCGCTTCTTCGTATGTATCGAAGGCCTTGTCGTATTTTCCTGCATAACAATGAGCGTGAATTAAAAGCGAATAAGCATAGTTGATCAGATTTAAAGATACGCCATCGATCGTTTTTGATAAGTGCAAAACCCTGATAAGCAAATCCTGCGCGAGAATGGCATTTCCTTTTTTGAAAAGAAAATTCCGTGAGAGTCTTACGAGGTTTGAGATTGCAATGACGCTGTTGCTCGCGAAACCTGTATGAAATCGGATTACCTCTTTTGGAGCTGATATCTCTCTTAAATATCCTGCAATTTTGCTGTGAATTTCCCATTTCTCTTCATCAGCGATTGAACGACAAACCAGATCAGGGAAATAGGGATTGATGAAAGAGTAAGCCCCATGATCTTGTTCCAGAATCTGTTTTTGACATAGATCGCTTAAAAGTTGGTGTAAATTTGTGTTTAAAAAGAATCGCTGAATGTCTATGAAACGGATTTGTGGTGTGATCGATTTGAAATTCCAGATCGATAAGAGCTCTATTAAATGTTTTTCAGCGTTATTGAAATTTTTATACTGTTCCAGGATGCGAGCTTCGGTGGACTGAGGCGCTTTAACTGAGATTTCAGCGATACCCGGTTCTTGCGCCTCAAATAGGTGCACATTACCATCGATGTCAAACAACAGACCAGAGCTATCGAGTTGAATCAAATGTTCTTCTAATTCTCTGGGAATGCCTTCTGTCTGGTGTAGAAGCATCTTGATCCAATCGGGAGATATTTCCTTCTCTTTGAGCGCGACAGTGGATTTGAGATATGTTTTTATATCTTCCTCTGTAAATGGTTTGAGCTCTATTGTTTTTTGTGGGATATCCTCGATAGAAGAAATTAAGACATTTGATGTGAAGCAGATCATTGCAGGTTGAACATCGTTGAACAATTGAGGATTGTCAGTTCTCACTGCCAGTGAACGCATAAGATTGTGAATGATTTTTCCGATTGCCTGCCCGTTTTTTAATTGATCCATATCGTCTATCAGAAGGATGAGAGGGTGTTTGTTTTCTTCCAACATCCTTGTGAGTTCGTTTGTCCAGAGGAGAGCCCATTCATCGTCAGCAGGGAATTTGATAGAATGCAGCAATATTTTTCCAGCTTCTTTTTCTACGGTTCTTTGTATCTGATGAAGAAAATAAGTTTTTCCCAAACCATCTTCGCCTTTAATACAGTAAATTGCAGATGGCGGCTGCTTGTTATTCATAATTGAACTTAAGCTTTGATTTATCTCTTGCATCTCAACATCACGACCGATGAGGCAAGCCGGCATTAAATACGAAGATTTGATCTGTGGGCTATCCTTGAAATCATTCGGGCATCTTGTTTTCAGGGCATTAATTACTGCCCGCGAGCTTCCATAAAATCGATCCAAAGGGTCTCTCTGGAGCAACCTCATGACTACAGTATCCAAATAATCCGGTATCGTTGAAATGAGTTTCTTGAGAGATTTAGGCTGTTTTTCGTTTTCTATGATCTGCTTTAGTTTTTTTACATTATCATTCCATCCGTATCTGTCCAAAAAAGGGTAAGTGTTTGCCGTGCAATAATACATCAACGCAGCTGCTGAGAAAAGGTCAGTTGATACCCCTATCCGATCATTCCATTTTAAAATCACTTCCGGTGCGATATACATTGGGGTTCCCATAGCAAGTTTTTTTTCACCTGTATTTGCTGTTGCGATTCCGAAATCGATTATTTTTACGATCGGACGTCCATCCACTGTTTTGATGAGAATGTTTTCAGGCTTGATATCGCCATGAAGCAATCCATTGTCGTGGATAAATTGCAACCCTTCGAGCATCTGGATGAATAGCTGTACCCTCAAATCCTGTGACATTCCTCTCGTGAAGACGTAAATGTCATACCCTTCGATGTACTCAGTTGTGAAATAAAGAAAATCTTCATAATGCCCAAATTGATAGACCTTTGCTATGTTGGGATGGTGAATGCCCAGCATCTGATTTTGGTATTCTGTCTTAAAACGTTCAGTGACTGCAGGATAGTGCCTGATAAATTCCTCTTCAAGTTTTTGTGGGGTGAGATTTTTATCGGCGTGTTTGGTTTTGTATGAGGCTAATGCTGATTCCTTGTTGAGAAACTTTAGCGCAACAGGACGTTTGTGTTCCAGATCAAAGGCAAGATAGACCACTCCATATCCCCCTTGTCCAATCTTACGATCGATTCGGTTTTTTCCTACCAGTGCATCCTTTGGCAGTCTTGTAATATCCATAATTTGAATTTATATAGAAGTGCTTTTGGTGATGGTTATATCTCCAAGCTTCTTCTTGAGTAATTCTTCCTGAAACAGTTCGGATATTTTCTCGTGTAGTTCTCTCGCTGTTTTAACCGGTCTGTCGTCGGGATTGGGTTTAAGCTCTGCCATGATTATCTCTTCCAGCTTTTGTATTTTCTCAGCGGATTCCTTGTCACACTCCTTTTGAAACATGAGTGTGTTTCTCTTTGAGGGGCTCATCGGCTCGTGCTCGTCTTTCACTATCTCCCTCAGTTTGAGAATTTCAGAGATACCTTCGCGGGCACTGAATGGCGCAACTCTGCACATGCAGGCATAGACAAGAACGGCGAAGGAATATAGATCCGATGTCTCTCCGATTTTGGGAATCTCTCCCATTATCACCTCCGGCGCGGAGGTAGATGCGGAGCCATATCTTCTGTCGGGGATATTTCCAATATCGGCCGCATAGCCATAATCTGTGAGTTTTGTCTGGGAGGGGTAATCGGCTTTAACAAGGACTCGACTGAATTTCAGGTTCAGATGAAGGATGTCCTTGCTGTGCATGAAATTCAAAGCCTGCAGAACATCCAGAAATATAGGGATCATTCCAAGTATGCTCATGCCATCCGTAACATCAAAGATGGGGTTACCCTCCACATACTCGGTTGTAACAATCGCCTCTTTATTCTGATCTATCCCGACGTCGATGACCTTCGCGATGTTCGGATACGAAAGACCGGTGACCTTCTTATGGCGTTCAACGAACTCTCTCAACTCGCTCTCGTATTTAGTTTTGGCTTTTTTCCTGATCTCTTCGCGCTCCTCGTCGGTATTCGACTCAGACTGAGCCATGATGCTGTAGTGAACATTGAATTTCATGGGATCAAGGCGCGAAATGAGCACCTTTTCATTTGTGCGCGTATCTATTGCGAATTGGGATTTTGTCCATTGGCTTGGCTCTTCTTTTTGCGACAGGTCGCGAATTACGATGTAATTCTTTAAAATTTCACTTGCCTCCTGAACTTCGGATGCCATTCTTGTCGATTCGCTATCTGTCATAAGCTCCCCCCTTTTTATAATTGTTTCTTCCAAAATCCGGCCGATTGTACTATAATCGCAAGATCAAAAAAAGGAGAAAATCTATGGTCAACAAATCTCCCTCAATTCGTCATTACGCGGCTACAGAACAGTTGGAACGAAAGGATAATCAGGACTATTACTTTACGGATGAAAAATCCCAGCTCTATCTCGTGGCCGATGGAATGGGCGGTCTGGAAGGAGGAGCTTACGCCAGCAAATTCGCGTCAGAACTAACGCTAAAGCTTATTAGAAGTATCGATTCGCTGTTTTCAAGCGATGGCGAGCCGATGAAGGATATATCCATACAGCCCGATGATCTTGAAGATTCCCCAAACGATGATTATGAGGAGATATTGCAGACGATGATCAAAGAGATTCACGATGGACTGATCGACGAGACCGACAGGATGGCATTCGAAAAGATGGGCTGCACGTTGGTGCTCGTGCTCTTACGGAATAAAAAGGCATATGTGCTGAATGTCGGCGATTCACCCTGCTATCTCTATAGCGAACAGACTTTAAGACAGGTGACCCGCTCCCATTCAAAGGTAGATCAGATGGTGAGGGATGGCGAGATCACAAAGGAAGAGGCGAAGGTGCATCCGAAGAGAAACGTCATCACGAGATGTCTGGGAGGCCAGAAGGACAAAGCGAAAGCTGATATTCATGTGATGCCGTATTATAAGAATGATCGTTTTTTTCTCTGTACGGATGGTGTGACAAAGGTGCTCTCCGATGAGGAGATAGAATCCTTTTTGAAAATCAAAGACTCAAAGAAGGCTATCGACCAGATGATGGCCGCTATCAAAAAAGCACCACCTGAGAGGTCTTCGACATCCGGAAGGATTATTTTAAAGGACAATGCGACCGCGATGATAGTGGATGTCGTGAGTTTGGAAGAAAAAAAGACAAAAAAAACCAAAAGCCTTAGTTCAACAAAAGGCAATATCGGAGAGCAGACATTTATTGATTGAAAAAAACCCGGGAACTTCCCGGGGTTTTGGAAATTGGATATTGTTAATTGCTTTTTATTTTATCCTTTTGCAGTTGAACAGCAGCCGTAGTTTTCCGGAATATTGTATTCAGTTGTTTCATCAGTGATGCCGTAATCCTTCTTTTTTGGCGTGGGCACCTCTGAGGGGAGTTTGAAATTTTTGTTTTTTGTTGCTGATGCGTGGATATCGCCATTCTCTTTATACTCGTGGGGTTTCATGTGTTGCATCTTCTCCTCGACCTTTGCGCGATAGTAGGGGCCTGAGTTATATGTGCAGAATGGATACATCTTCCCCTCAGGCGTCATATGGTGGATCACGCAGCGCCTTGTTCTTTCAGTATCATAGTTATAGACATCCTGAAAATGCATGCCGGCGACGAAGATTGTGTTGTAGCCGGTTGTCTTCTCCGTGTCAGATTTTCTTCCATGTTCGATATCTTTGTATCCATCGATCACGCCGAGCATCCTGCGGAAGGTGAGTCCTGTCGGAGCCTTCTCTGCGTGGAAATGTTTGTTGAGAGTCATCAGAACTTTAGCGCCGCCGATAAGTTTCGAGGGTTTATCAAGTCCTATCGCCGCGAGAAACTTTGCAGCTCCACGGGTAGCCTTCTCCTGGAGGTCGAGAGCCATATTGTTGAGATCAGTCAGTGCCTCTCTGATATCGAAGAAGTCGCACACAGCCTTCACCTCGCTATGATCTTCGGGATTGATAAATACGAATCCTCCCGCACCGCAGTCAGGGTGGCACGATACATAAAATGCCGGATTGCCCGAGAATGTTTCTGCTATGCGTGAGAATGGCTGCAGGCAGTTTAAGTTGAGCCAATTCTCTTTGGGAATCATTCCATTTGTCTGCTTATCAATATCGAGTGCTAAGTCTGTTATTGTATAGCGCTGCTTTTCCCTGTCTTTTTCGGATATGCGCCCTGTGAAACAGATCGGCTGGAAGCTTATGCCGGAGATTGCATCTGAATTATCGCAGGCAAATTTTACTATCGCGCCAACCTGATTGTCGTTGAGTCCACGGATGAGTGTGGGCACCAACACTATCTTTAACCCCACCTTGCGACAGATCTCAATCGTTCTGAGTTTGAGATCATAGACATCTTCTGCACGTGTCTTTCTATATATGCCGGGTGTCACGCCGTCGAACTGCAGATATAAGGTGTTGAGCCCCGCCTCCTTACAGCGTTTAGCGAATTCATAGTCTGAGAGATTTTTGCCGTTTGTCGCAATTTGAATCTGATTGAACCCAAGCTCCTTGGCCTTTTTCAGAATGTCGACGAAGCGGGGATGAATCGTCGGTTCGCCGCCTGAGAATTGCACAGTCTTGCAGGAAACCGGCTTTCTGTTTCTTAGCCCTTCAAGCATCTTCACGACCTCATCAAAGGTCGGTTCCATTATGTAGCCGGCCGCGTGAGCGTTGGCATAGCAGACTGGGCAGCGCATATCGCAGCGATTTGTGAGATCGATATTCGACATGCATGTATGTGAGTGATGCATGCCGCAGATGCCGCAGTTTTCCGGACATACCGAACTATCTGTGGCCTTCACCTGCGGATTTGAAAATCCGCGCTGATCTCCAAAGCGGGTATTTGTGAAGATGCTCATATATAGCTCGGCGTCGGGGGAGAGAAGCTCTTTGAAGTAGCCGTGCTCTTCGCACTCCTTTTCCAAGTATACTTTGTTATCGGCAATGAACTTTCTGGCTTTGATAACTTTAGTGCATTCGGGGCAGAGTGAGTTTGTCCAATACGGAAGTGTCCACGAGACCTCTTCGATTTTGCAACCTGTATGGGTGATTTCAGGCTGGCAGATATCCATATGAGCCGGGCGGGGTTTGCCGTATGTTGTCTCCAATCCCTCTTTTTCAATCTGTGTGTTTTTCAGCGTTGTTTTTTTGTTTTCAGAGCAACCCTTTTCATCACATGAACATGTTTTCATAGGCCGCACCTCTCTTAGCGTTTATAAATTTCTGAATATTATAAACACCTGAAATATAACAGCTTTTTAAGCTTATGAGCCTCTACATGAATAAAGAGCCCTGGTCAAGGGCTTTTGCTATTAGAGAGGGATGCTTCAGGGTGAGGAGATTAAAATCATATAAAATAAATCGTTTTCAATTTCAAAATAATGTTTACAATAAGGCCCACTTTTAATAAATGTAAACGAAATTAACAACATAGGAGGAATAAGATGGTTACCGAGAAGACGCTGGCGATTATTAAACCGGATTCAGTTGAGAAGGGGATTATCGGCGAGATTTGCAAACGCATTGAAGATGCTAGTTTGAAAATTGTTGGGGCGAAGATGCTCCATTTGGATGAGAATCAGGCTAAAGATTTTTATGCAGTCCATAAAGATAAACCTTTCTACGATAGTTTAGTCAAATTCATGACTTCAGACCCGTGTCTTGTGATGGTGCTCGAGGGTGAAAGTGCGATCAAGGCGTGGAGAGATGCTATGGGTGTCACGAATCCTGATGATGCAGAGGAAGGAACGATCAGAAAGGATTTCGGAACGTCGATCGAGAGAAACGCGGTTCACGGTTCCGATGCCACTGAGACAGCCTCTTTTGAAGTTTCCTACTTTTTCAAAGATGGAGAGATAGTCAATTACGAATGGTTGTAGGCTTTGATTATATCGAACACACCGCTGATATAGGTGTGCGGGTATGGGGGGATGATTATAAAGATCTATTTTCCCAGGCGGCCGGTGCTCTCCTTTCGACAATCGTCATCGTAAAAAAGAAAAAAAATCCCACAATCACAGTATCGATTGAATTGACCGGTATAAGTTACGAAGACCTGCTGGTGAAGTGGCTCGCCGAGCTGCTCTTCCATTTTGAAACCAGACGTCTCGTCTTCTCAGATTTCTGGATCGACGAACTCACGGAAAAAAAACTAGTAGCTACTGTCAAAGGTATAAAATTTGATAACCACCTTCATAAGTTCGGTGACATTATCAAGGGTGTGAGTTATCATAATCTCGAGATAAAAAAAACAAAGGACAGATTGGAAGCGACGATTGTGTTTGATGTATAAAGCAAGAGCTTAAGAACGTAAGAGCTTGAGAGCTTAAGAAAGATAAGAATTGTTTTACTTAAGCTCCTAAGTTCCTAAGCTCTTAAGCTCTTACTCACGGAGGTCTCATGCTACCGCATCTCGACAAAGTTTTCGAAACTATTACCGGTCCCTTTCTTATCGTAATTCTTTTGGGGACGGGTGTCTTTCTTACGCTTCGATTCAGGTTTATTCAGATACGCGGCTTTTGGGAGGGTGTGAAAATCACATGGGGTAAATATAACGATCCCAATCACCCGGGGGATATCACTCATTTCAAAGCCTTGTGCGGTGCTCTTTCGGCCACAGTCGGCGTTGGAAATATCGCAGGTGTTGCGGCAGCGATCGCCCTTGGAGGGCCGGGCGCAATCTTCTGGATGTGGATGACTGCATTCCTTGGTATGGCTATAAAACTCACCGAATGCACTCTGGCGCAGAAATACCGGGAGGTTCATGAGGATGGTTCGGTCTCGGGTGGTCCCATGTACTACATCGAGAGGGGACTTGGAAAAAAATGGAAGCCGCTTGCAATTGCATTCTCATTTTTCGC
>JBDRGF010000065.1:0-12135 GCA_043818055.1 Pseudomonadota bacterium
ACGGTCAGTGTTACCGCGCGACCGACGGGCGGGCCGTAAGCCTCCTCCACGAATTGAACCTTTGTGATTGGCAACTTAAATTGGATTTTCTTTTTCAGGTCTTTTATTATTTCGTTAGCAGTCCGGTCGCGATCGATTTCATCTGTCAGATATATGGTCATCATTCCTATATTGGTTCTCGACTTCGAATGAGCATCAGCTACTCCCCGCTCCTGCTTTCCCGTCTTTGTGATGAGCGCATTAAGCTCACTCTTTGGAAGTTTTAATATCTCATCTTCAACATCCCTGATCGCTTCATGCATCGCTTCTATAGGCGTGCCCGTCTCCGCTTCAAAATTGATGAATATGCGATCGACCCCCTCTGGCGGGAAGAGTATAAAATCCATTTTGTATTTTGCCCAGATTAGAGCTGTCATTGTTATTATCAGTGCCAGCAGAAGTGTCTTCCACTTGTTTCTGATGAAAACGTCGATCCATTTTTCAAAATAGGTTCGGACATGGACGAACCAGTGGCGCCCGGCATTTTCTTTTTTATGTTCTGTGATGAGCAATATTCGCGTCGGAAGCAGGAGAAACGATTCGCCAAGGCTCAAAACCAAAGCCGTGGAAACCAGCACAGGGATGCTCCAGATGAAATTTCCGATCAGCCCCTTTGTGACGACTAGCGGTGCGAAGGCTGAAACTGTGGTTGTAACTGTCGCGACAAGGGCCCAGAAGATCATTCGGGATCCTTTTAGCGCAGCCTCTTCATTCGACATACCCTCTTCCTGATAGCGATGGATGTTTTCAGCAACGACTATGCTGTTATCGACGAGCATGCCGAGCACGATGATCAGTGCCAGCATCGATATCAGATTTATAGTAATATTGAATATTACCATGCATGTGATGGTCGCGAGTATGATGAGAGGCATTGAAAGGGCGGCGGCCAATGCCGTTCTCCAGTGTAAAAATAGCACGAGACATATCAACACAAGGATGAATCCGATGAGGCCGTTTGATTTTACTATTTGTAGTCTTCGGGATGTGTATTTTGCAAAATCGTTTGATTCTGTAAAAGCGATGTTTTCATATGTTTTGTTTTTTTTATATTCTTTTAACACATCGCGAATTTCGCCTACAACTTCGATCGTGTCAGCCCTTTCCTTTTTCATGATCACCAGCATGATGCTCTTTTTGCTATCTGCACGCATCAACATCTCTGGTTCTTCAAAGTCGTCATCTACTGTGGCTATATCCTTTAGCAGAACGTTGGATCCTGATAGGTTGCTTCGGATTACCGTTCCTCTTAGTTCATCTGTGTCTTTTAGCTCTCCTGATGTGCGGATGGTCATTTCGTATGGACGACCTTCAAAAATTCCACCTGGGAGATCGACGTTTTTTGCGTTGATCGCTTCGACGACCTCCTGGAAGCTGATGTGTTCCTCCTCCATCTTCTTGGGATCAAGATATACTCTGAATTCACGATCCCTGTAACCGAGCTTTGTGACCTTTGCCACTCCAGGGCAGGCTTCGAGGGAATCCTGTAGCTGATCAGCTATCTCTCTTAGTTTGTGTTCATCTACGTTGTCGCTGATCGATATCTCTATCAGCGGAATATTTTTTGTCTTTATCTCGGTGAAGATCGGACGGTCTTCGACATCCAGCGGCAGATCAGTCACGCGATCGACTGCTCGCTGCAGCTCATCCATCACCTCTTTGACATCCGCGTTGTCGATATCGACTCTGATGCTTAAAACGGAAAGGCCATTCTGGCTCGATGATATGACGTCCTTCAATCCATCGATACCGCGGATTTCATCCTCTATCTTCTGGGTCACAAGTTCTTCGACATCCTCAGGCGTAGCGCCGGGATATACCGTTGTTATAATGGCCGCACCGAAATCTATGGAGGGAAAGGCCTCTCTGCGAGAGAGCTTTATGCAGAATATTCCTGCCACCACAATGATAAGCGAGATCATCAGCGTAAGTCGTTTTTCCTGCAGAAAAAAATTTATCATTGGTTATCCGTGATCAGCGGGCATCTGAATTGGTCAAATCTTTCAAGCGTTCCATATATATTCATATACCTGCTCTTCATGAGGTTAGCCTCTATAATTCTGAGTTTGAGGAGTTCTATTCTTTCCTGTGTGAGCTCGAAGAGGGAGAGCCGCCCCTGATTGTATCGCTTCAGGAGATCATAGATCTGTTTTACGCCGGAATTCAAAGCCTCTTTGAGCTGTCCTTGCTGCGTTGAGAAGAGCTTAATCTTTTCAACAGTCTCATTCCAATAGACCTCTCTCGACTGAGTCAGTCTATCCTCTTCTATCTGTGGTTTGTTTCTTGATGACATGGATAATTCGTTGGCCGACTGATATTTTTTGGGAGAGATCGGCACGGAGAGATTCATCCCCACCTCATATATTGGCCTGTCAAAACCCCCCACTTCACCAAACCCTTTTGTAAATGAGTTCTCGGTTCCTGTTGCTGTGATGCCACCCCTTAGTGCGAGCTGGGGCAATTTTTGTACCTTGTCGATTTTCGATTGCAATACACCTCTTCTTCGCTCTTCGGCTGCAAGCATGAATTCCTTTGAATAATCCTTTTTAAACTCTGAAGTGATGATTTTTTGTTCGCAGGAACGAGTTAAATTTTTGACATCAGCTGTGTTGAGAGAGGGCTCGATTTCGACCTTTGAAGATAGGTTTAATAACGAACGGAGGCTTTCGATCAGAGAGACCTTCATCCTCTTCACCTCGGTGAGATCAGCTTCGTTTGAGGCGACCAGCTTTTTCATCATATAGACATCGCCCTCTTCTGCCACAGACCTCTCCCGTTTGAGCTCGAGATCTTTTTCGAGCTTGCTAAACTCTCTCACGATCTCCTTTTTTAAATCAGATATGACATCGAGATAGTGGATCTGGAGAAAGAGCGATGAAGCGGATACGTTAACCTGATTTCTCAAGAGCTCTTCGCGAATCTTCGCCGATAAGGCATCGATGCCGGAAATTTTCAGTTCCTTTCGCGAGGTATATCCAAAGAGATCCTTTATCAGGTCGATGTTGATCCCGAAATATACAGCTGGCTCATTCAGCGTCGCAGGATATGGCAGAAGGGCGTTTGGCGGATCCGATTGAAAATAGGTCGTGCGGCTGTTTGTCACGCCATAATTCAAAGTTACGCCCACGGGAAGCTTCTGTTCGGCCCCCACATCCCATGTAAAATCCCTGATCCTCGCAGGCATGGATGGGCTGATCGGCTCTTGTCGGTTGTCCTGATAGCCGGTATTCCCCTTTAGCGTTGGGAAATAGTACTGACTCTGAGTCTGATGCAACGCCCCCTGAGCGCGCCTGACATCCTCCTGCAATATTCTGATATCGAAGTTTCTCTCATTCACAAGGCGGGAGATGTCGGAAAGCGAGCTGACAGCGTCCGTTTCCGCTGCATAGGAGTTGCCGCAGATTAAAAGGACTAAAGCTGTTATTATGTGATATGATCTCTTCAAATGTATTTACCTCAATGAACGTTGTAATATATTATATATGAAGATAATATCCAAACAATTCTTACACCTTTTGGAGGATTGATCTTATGAAGCCCATAGCCAAACGATTTATAAAGAGAAACGATGGCTTTGTGTGCGAGCATTGTGGAAAAAATGTTCTACCCACACACCACGGCTCGCCAAGGAACCACTGTCCTTTTTGCCTGTGGGGAAAACATCTCGACATCAATCCCGGAGATCGTCTCAGCCAGTGCCAGGGATTATTGAAGCCGATAGGCGCTCTCTCCGACAGCAGAAAGGAATATGTCATCGTCTATAGATGTATCGGCTGTGGCGAGAGAAAAAAGTCGCGAGTCATTTTACACGACGAAAATCAAAACGATGATTTTAATCTCATCCTCGAACTATCGAAAAACCCGATATCGGAGGAATGAGGGCAACGAAACCCGCTATTGAAAAATAGCTAGTAGCACGCCGGCAGCGACTGCCGTCCCGATGACGCCGGCGACGTTTGGTCCCATGGCGTGCATGAGGAGATAGTTGGCTGGGTTTGCCCTCTGTCCTTCTACCGCCGCAACGCGGGCTGCCATAGGTACCGCGGAGACGCCAGCCGCTCCTATTATAGGATTGATTTTACCCTTGCTCAGATAGCACATCAGCTTTCCGAAGAGCAGACCTCCAAATGTGGAGATCGCAAAAGCGACGAGGCCCAAAAGAAAGATGCCGAGTGTCTCGACGCGCAAAAATCTCTCTGCTGCGAGTTTTGTCGAAACGCCTAATCCCAAGACTATTGTCACGATATTGATGAGTTCGTTCTGTGCGGTTTTAGAAAGCCTCTCGACCACGCCCGATTCTCTTAAAATATTTCCAAACGCGAGCATGCCGATCAGTGGAGATGCGGTTGGCAGAAATATTATGCAGAGGAACAGCATCGTGAGCGGGAATAATATCTTTTCCAATTTTGAAACCGGTCGCAGTTGCTCCATGACGATAGCTCGGTCTTTTTTCGAGGTCATCATTCTGATGATAGGCGGCTGGATGAGCGGAACGAGCGCCATGTAGGAATACGCAGCGACTGCGATCGCTCCAAGGAGATGAGGTGAGAGCTGTGAAGATAGAAAGATGGAGGTTGGGCCATCCGCTCCACCGATGATGCCGATGGCGCAGGCATCTTTTAAAGTGAATGCAAAACCGGCGTACTTTGTCAGAAGCAGCGCCCCCAAAACTGTTGCGAACACGCCGAACTGAGAGGCAGCGCCCAGAAGTGCTGTTTTTGGATTTGCGATGAGAGGGCCAAAGTCGGTGAGGGCTCCTATGCCTAAGAATATTAAAAGCGGGCAGACCTCTGTTGCAATTCCGACATCGAAGAAATATTTTAAGAGTCCTCCCTCAAGCGCCATGCCCCCCATCGGGACATTTGTGAGTATCGTTCCGAATCCTATTGGCAACAAAAGCAGAGGCTCGAATTTCTTTACGATTGCGAGGTAGACGAAAAGCAATCCGATGAGGATCATGACTCCCTTTTTCCAACCCGCAGCACTTATGATATTCTCATCGACATGAGGCATGAGCATCGTCGGTTTTTCATACGCCCCTTCCTTGTGATATATGAACTGATAAATTCCTGTAGTCTGGACCAGACTTTCAAAAATACCGCCCAAACTCTTTGTTTTTTCGGTCTGTGTTTGCTCTTCAGCTGCTTGAGTTTCAAGCATGGCGTTGTCTTCAACGCTGCTGACCGCGATCGCCCGATTGACAAAAAATGCCATCGCAACGCCAAAAATGATCAATGATAATAAAAATATCTTTTTCAATTCAACCTCACCTTTCTAAACTTAAACACTTATTATCCCATACAACGGCGTATCGAGTGCGAATTCCTCTCCCTCCTTTACGAAGGTTCTGGAGAGCTTTCCGTTGTGTATCGCTTTGATCTCTGTCTCCATCTTCATCGCCTCTATCACCAGCACGACATCCCCTGTATGGACAACCTCGCCTGTTTTTTTAGACATGCGAAGCACCCTGCCGGCAAGCGGCGCGTTGATAATCTTCTCTCCCTCCTTCTGAGGAGTTCCGCTAAGGGAGGCGTGTGGAGGATGTTGTTCAGGAGTATAATTCAACAACGAACCATCTCCCTCCTGTACGATAACATCATAGCTTGTCCCCTCCACTGTAACCTTGTAGCGCGATGCCTCACGAAGTTCTTTTTTTCTAACCTCTTTTTTGGGGGAGGCCGTTTTTGGAGCCTCTTCCAGACCATCTCTGATGTTAAAAAATTTGAGAGCCACCTTTGGAAAGAGCGCATATGTGAGCACATCCTCAATGGAAGGATTTTTCAGTGGAATTTCCTTTTTCAGTTTTTCAAGCTCAGGCTTGATCAAATCGGCAGGACGCACTGTTATAGGTGTTTCTCCATTGAGCGCCTTTTTTTGCAGCTCTTGATTCACAGGCGCCGGAGTCTTACCATATTTTCCAGCCAGCAGATCTTTGGTCTCTGCTGTGATCGTCTTGTAGCGTTCACCCTGCAAAACATTTAGAACAGCCTGTGTTCCGACTATTTGAGATGTGGGGGTGACGAGAGGCGGAAATCCGAGATCCTCTCTCACGTGCGGGATTTCGAACATCACCGCATCTATTTTATCGAGGGCGTTCTGCTGTTTTAGCTGACTCTCCAGATTCGAGAGCATGCCTCCCGGGATTTGGCTTGCGAGAATTCTCGTGTCAGCCCCTGAAAACGAACTCTCGAATTCCGCATAATTCTTCCTCGCCTCTCTGAAGTGATTAGAGATCTTCGTTAAAAGCTCAAGGTCGAGCCCTGTGTCGAATGAAGTATTTTTAAGTGATGCGACAATCGTCTCTGTCGGAGGATGCGACGTCCCTAGTGATAGCGATGAGATCGCGGTATCGACAATGTCACAGCCCGCCTCGATCGCTTTTATCAGAGATGTCGTTGCCATCCCGGTGGTCGCGTGACTGTGGAGCGATATAGGAATTTTGATTTTGGATTTCAGATTTGTTATCAGTTTGAATGCTGTGTATGGCGTGATGAGTCCTGCCATATCCTTGATGCAGATAGAATCGCATCCCATCCCCTCGAGTTCGCTGCCTAATTCAATAAATTTTTCGATAGTGTGCACCGGGCTTACTGTATATGAGATGCACCCTTGCGCGTGTTTCCCAACTTTTTTTACCGCTTCGATAGCCCTGTGAAGATTGCGGGTATCGTTGAGCGCGTCGAATATCCTAAAGATATCTATTCCGTTTATGGCTGCCCTTTCGACGAACGTATCTACGACATCATCGGCGTAGTGGCGATAGCCGAGAATATTCTGACCTCGTAGCAACATCTGCAGCGGCGTTTTGGGCATGGCCTTTTTTAATTTTCTCAGTCGTTCCCACGGGTCTTCATACAAAAAGCGTATACACGAATCGAATGTCGCTCCACCCCAACACTCGAGCGACCAGTAACCGACTTCGTCGAGCTCTTTTGCAATTTTGAGCATATCCTCTGTGCGCATTCTTGTTGCTATGAGGCTCTGATGCGCATCTCGTAAAGCCACCTCGGTTATGTAAACTTTCTTTGTCATCATTTATCCTCTCTAAATGCTTTTATGGCGGCCGCTATGATCGCGGGCAGATGTTTTTTCCTTCCTTGTGATGGCGTGTCCTGTGAAGAATCTTTTTGATTCAGGTTCAGTGCCGATATAATTTTTGAGGTAAGAATTGTTGTAAGCGTCAGCATTGTTAGCACAAAAAAAACAACTCCCATCCCGACTGCCATTATTTTTAATCCATCTGTGATCATAATCTGGTTTCCTTTATCCGGCCTAAACGGAGATCACTTTGATTACCTCTCCACAGCCGACGCTCTTTTTTTTACCATCCCGGGATTTTATTATCAACAACCCCTTTTGGTCTAGCCCTTCCGCTATTCCAATAAATTCTGTTGTTCCCAAGTCGAGGACGATCTCTTTTCCGATCAGCGAGTCGTGTTTTTCTAAGAAATTGATGGATGATGCAAGTCCATTTTGTATAAAACTTTTGTAATCCTCTGTAAAGCGATCGAGAATTAAATTTAGGATTTCGTTTTTATGAGGTAGGGTTTTGATATGCAGTGAGAGCGATGTTGCTGGGCGGTCGATTTGTATGAGTTCATCTTCATCCTGTCCGATGTTCAATCCCATGCTCAAAACGACATATTCGAGATCCCTCCCTTTGACAGAGCTCTGAGCAAGAATCCCCGAGACCTTTTTGCCGTCTATCAAAATATCGTTCGGCCATTTGAATTGGATCTCTTTGTGTTCCTCCCCTTGCCAAGGGGGGGTTAGGTGGGGTCTATTGGAAAATTCAGCAATCACCCTAATCATACTAGCGGCTAACACGAGCGATATTTGTGATGCCTGTTCAATTGTAATTTTGGGTTTCAAGAGCATCGACATCAGGAGCGATGCCCCCCGTTTTGCGATCCAGCCCCTCTTCTCCCTGCCGTGACCTGCACTCTGAAATTCAGCAGTTGCAACAGTGCTATCGCTCAAATTTCCACCATTCTTATAAAGATAATCGTGGGTTGAGTCGATAGTGTCGAATTTTATTACGTTCCATTTCATAGAGGCTGTTTGGCTTCTGCAATAATTTGTTTTGGCTTGCTGCGGATCAGATGCACGCCGTAGAGTATCACGGCTGCTCCGAGTATCGCGTGCGAGCCGACCCAGTTATCGAATATGAAGAAATCGAGCAGAACTCCAACGATAGGGATTGTATAGGTCACGGAGGATGCAGTGACGGAGCCTGTTTCGCGGATGAGTCTGTAGAAGATGATCTGCGAGATGAATGTGGAGAATACGCCGAGATAAACTATGGCCATGAGGGATTTTGGGGAAAAGCTCATTGTCATTATGCTATTCCACTCGAAGATGATTGCGAGCGGAATCACGCAGATCAGGGCGCCTATCCCCTCCACGAACATTATGACGAATGCCGAAATCTTGTGCGATAGCGGCTTTAGCCATGCAATGCCGATGCCGTAGAAGAGCGCCATTCCAACTATTGATAGCATCCCCAGAATGTTATTGTTTTCGCCAGTCGAAACCTGCGGGGCGAATATGATTCCCACTCCTACGAATCCGACCATAACGCCGAGCCAGCTCTTCCAGCCGATCTTGTCGCTCGGATACAAAAATGGCGCTATGATGATTGTGAAAATAGGCGTTGTAGCGTTTATGATCGATGCTAGCCCCGCATTAACATACTGCTCCCCCCAGAAGAGGAGCGCCCACGGGAGTCCCAGCGTAAAAAAACCTAACAGCAAAAGCTGGATGTAGACATTCTTTTTCTTCGGCCATTTGATTTTGCGAAATGAGAGCATAACGCCGACAAGAAGGACAGATATTGCGAGCCGGATAGTGACGCACAAAAATGGGGGCATTTCCGCGATGCCGATCTTTATCGCGGCGAATGATCCTCCCCAGAAGATGGAAAGTATTGCAAAAAAAATGATGTGTTTTAGGTTCATAAAATTACAGAAACAATCAGCAGTGCTTCACTCAAAGAGCCCATCTGAACTATTTTATTCAGGAAGGCAAGCGAATCTTTGATCTGTTCGTCACCTTTGAGTTTTCTCTGAGCGACGAGGAGGATGGGAAGTGTTATGAGAGAGATCAGTGAGAATTTTGGATATGCCCCGGTCATGACATTGGCTGCTATCATTATATATGTCGCAATCAGGATCATGCTTCCAACCATCCTTCCATTCTTTTTTCCGAGCACCACTACGGGAGAGTTCTTGCCGTGTGCTCTATCCGCTTCGACGTGAGAGAAGTGGTGATTGTAGAGGACGAGTGTGGCAAATAGACCAAATGGTATCGACGCCAGGAGTAATTTTAAATTTAGCGAATGTGCCTGCACATAGAAACTTCCCATCACAGGGAGAAAGCCGAAGGATATAAGGATTGCAATCTCCCCTATCCCCCTTCCGATGTAACCGTATTTTACAGGCGGGGCGCAGTAGAAGAATGCGAGCATCAGGCCTGTCAGCGCGAAGAGCGCGATCACCCACCCGTTTAGAATGAAAAGGATGCCTCCACACATTCCCGCGATCGATAAAAAGATGAGAGCCGCCCGCTTCGCCTCATCGAGCGAGAGTTTTCCGCTGGTGAGGATTTCAGACCCGCACACAGATGAACCGCGATTTTCAGGAATCTTTTCATACGCAAATCGATCGACGCCGCTCTTAAAATCGAAGATGTCGTTTAAGGTGTTTGCGCTCAAGTGTGCGAAAAATACGCCGACGATAGTTATTATGAACGAAAAGGTTTTAAACGGAAATCCAAGCGAGTGAGCATACAGTGCGCCAAAGATGGCAGGCAATATCATGATCGGAAAGTAATGCCAGCGAGCAAGTTTGAAATAGAGTAACAATTTCATATAATAGATTTTTTGAAGGCGCATGTAGCATGTAAACGTGAAGCTTATAAAAAGTTGTTTTTACGTTTCACGCTTCACAGGCGGACGCTTCACGTCCTAAAAATCCACAACAACAGTCCCTCTGAACATCCACGCTATATTGGCCTTGTCCTTGGGAACCGGCTTGACGATTGAATTGACGTCGATGAGTCCAACGTCGATGTTATATGCCCTGCCCGGTATCATGATGCCGCCGTCGATTGCCGTGTAGAGATGTTCGAAGAACCTCGCTTCAACGGAAAGGTCGACCTCAAGTCCGTACCAGCGCTGTAACATGGTCGATGCGTTTTCGGAGAGGATGGGTAGATTGGGAACCGTCGTAATAAGATCGGAAAAATTTATGTTTATATTTTTCTTCGGCGCCCAGGCAGTGGTGATCTTTCCGCCGATCTTGAATTCGTTCATGTCTGTGATGTACTGCTCGAGGTCGAAGGAGTGTTTATATCCGGCCGATACGTAAAGCGCGTTGTTTATATAATTCCCTGTCATCCACTGTCCGCCCGAGAGTCTCGCACCGCTCGTCGAATCGTAGAGCGTCGGCGATGTCCCCATCGGCTGATTGAACATCATGAGGGCGACCTGATAATCAGGTCTGAATCCCAATTGTGTTATGCGCGATGAAAGCGGTTTTTGATCTCCCGGTGCGTAGCCGGTCTGGAATACCCACTCCCCGCCGAAGTCGTGCTTTCCCTCTGCCTGAAATGCCCCCATGAATACCCGCACAGGCTGTTTCTGTGGAAGCTGGATTATGCCTGTGCCAGCGGCAACTCCCTGAAATGGAATTTCATCGAGGGCAATGCCGGTCGTGATGTTTCCGCCGACATAGACACCTTCGAGTTGGAACTTGAAATTCTCATAAACATATTTTGCGTAGAGGTCGAAGAAGTAGAGGAAGGTGTCGCCATCGATACCGGCCGCGACTGTGTTTCCGTTTCTGTCTGTCACCGTTGTCGTCGTTGCGCCATTCTGTCCATTCCTCCTTCTTATACCGCCGAGGAGGTCGATGGATATATCATCCCTCTCAAGCATGAATAGGGCCGAGTATTGCTGCGTGTCTCTTGAGTTCGCGGCGATATTTCGTACGCGATCGTAATATGTCTGTGTGCGAAGATCGGATTGTGCCTCGAACGGTATGCCCCACAGAAGTCCTGCTGAGAGCGTACCGAGCTTGAGAGTTTCAAACTGGGCGATGTACATGATACCATCCGCTGTGTCGCCGAAGTCGCCCTGCATCTCATTTCCATCATTTAAAAATATTCCAAGCCCCCAGTTGAGCGGCTGTCGTCCTAATCTAAATTTGCCGATCGGTGTCAGGATGTCAGCCCAGACCCTTCTCACATTGATCGAACCGTTCTCTCCCGCCTGTCCACCGACCATGCTGAACGATCCCGCCCCCGGCGGCATGACGAGCGTGCCGACTGCTGGAGATAGAATATTGAGTTCGTCGGTATTGCTGGTCCCGTAGAGAATGTTGTCGAGAATGTCGAATTGCGTGTGAATCGAGAGGTTGTCGTTTAATTTGAGTGTCGGATTGAGGCGCAGACGCATCTGATTGTATGACATAAATCCGAAGCTATCGTTGGAATCAGCAATATTCCTGTTCGGTTTTTGCAGATCCATGTCCTGATCCGCTACGATCCTGTTTCTGAAATAGCCGTGAGTCGAGAAATCAAAGGCAAAGAGCGTATTACAGGAAAACAGGACAAGCAGGATGATCGTCAGTTTAATATATTTCATCATTATCCCCTTATAATAATGTAGGGGCGGTTCGCGAACCGCCCAATACCAGCGACTCTCTTTATAATATATAGAGCCAGAATAGACAACATCATTGTTGACCTCTTCCACCCCGCAGGTGGAATGGCCTACAGGTTATTTTTCCACGAGAGAAAAAAGGTGTGAAGGCGGTTTTGCTTGGCCGCGCATTGGCTGTTCTGCAGTTTGAGTTTTAGGATATCCGAGAGCTCCCTATATAATGAAGGGGAGGGATTCATAGGCATCTTCAAAAAGGTCTCTGTTGCAAGCTCGTTGAGATCGCTGATGGAACCGAGCTTCGGCGAGAGGACGAAATATTTCAGGATTTTGAACCTCGTCCTCTGGGAGCAGTTTTTGGCGAGCGTTAAGAGCATCCCTGTTGCAAGTTCAGGTTTATGACAGGCAAGCTCGATGAAGCACTTGAGCATCCCCTC
>JBDRGF010000066.1:0-8035 GCA_043818055.1 Pseudomonadota bacterium
GCTTCAATCAGTTTTCTATCTATTCCAAATGTCTTAGAAAGAGTCTCTTCGTAATTTGTTTTGATCTTTTCTCCGCTCCTCTTTTCGATGGTGTTGTAGCGAAGGTTGTTGTCTCTCACAAAGATGTGACCGTTTTGATCGAGCTTCGTTATACATATGTGATGCATCATCGGCCAGTTGAACGATTCAATCCAATGTTTTTTGAATTCCTCCGGCGAGAGCGCTTTGTCCTTCAGTCGATATCTTAGCCTCGTTGTCTTTGCCTGCTCAGTCACGAGGGTATATTGCGACGTAACCCCGAGCCTTGTGAAATATGTGATGTTGAAAGGTGTCTTTTGAACGCTTGAGCCCTGAATGGGAAACTCAAGTGGCTCAAGCATCAGGTAGCCGGGATCGACAAAATATTTTATATTGTCGATCGTAACCACAAGTGCGCAGTGTGTATTGGGCCCATACGACCTGTCGCATACGACCGGATATACATCAAAGCCGGCGTGTTCGAGTATCTGCTGCAAAAAGAAATTGAGGGAAAAGCATGTTCCGCCTGCACCTAAATCGATGTGATCGGCCAGTACAATCTCAGGCATCCTCGGTGCAGCCTCTATAGCTAAAAGATCTGTTCTCAATATCTTGGTCAGATTTTCAAAAGGAAGCCTTTGAAAGGCGCGCATGATCTTGCCGAGCCAGTCGAGGCTGTTGCGCGTCGTTTGTATATGCACAAGCTTTAAAAAATCCTGTACCGCATCTGTGTGGTTATTTTTGTTCATAAAAAGCACGCATATAGCATATAGTAAAAAAACAAATAATTTTCTAGAATTTGTTTGTCTGAAGTAGACAAATTGAATGAAGTTTCAGGAATTAGATATTCCACATGCGCTTTTGTATTTTGTTAGTCATCCACAATTATCTTCAGTATATCTTCAATTTTCTCTTCAGGTGCCTTGTAGCCACCTGTTGATTTCGGTTTTTTCTCTTTGGGCGTTGTGGGTTTTATCTTTGGTTTTGGAGCAGGCTTTGGCGTAGAGATCTTTGCCTTCGTTTCAGGTTGAATCTTTTTGGGGATTTCAGGTTTCAAAGGTGCTTTGACCTCCGGTTTTGGCGCAGGAGCTGGAGCAGCAGGTGGTGTTGGATGTGGTGCGGGAGTCGGTTCGATTTTAATCTCAGGTGTCGGGGTTTCAGGCAAAACAGCAGGCGGCATTGTTTTCGGAGTCTCCGGCAATGGAGTGGGTGCCAGTGTTTCAATCTTCGTCTCCGGTGGAATCTCTGCGGGAACTGTCGCTTCAGGAAGGGCTGGTGGTAAGGTCTTTATCTCAGGTGCGGGGACAGGTGGAATCTCCAGAGGGGCTGGCATGGCAGGTGGAGGTGGCGGCACATTCTCCATCTGAACCCTCAATGCCGCGATGATGCTTTCGAAACTCTCCTCAGGCAGGCTGAACTTCGCCTTTCCGCTGAGCGCTGCCTCCACCCTCTCTGAATCCAGAGAGGCTTTCGGCGCATTGAGCGTATCTGTGATAGTAAATGGAATAATGAGCCGGCCGTTGGAATCCGTCATCTGCGTCCTCGTTGTCGCGTTTGGAATCAACGATGCAGCAAAGGACTTTGATATATGAATCTCTCCATCCCCTTTAATTGAATTTCCTTCGTACACTTTCGCCCTCAAAACGGCTTTATAACTTGGAGTATTAAAACCTGCCGTCTTGATCTCAATGTTGCTACCCTCCATCGTGAATGTTGCTAAAAGATTTTTGAAGCTGACAGGGGTAACAAGTTTTTCGGCGACTCCAAGAGAAAAGATCTTCGAAGGCTCATCCTTTGCGAGCTCTTTCCACGTTGCTTCGCTGAAGAGATTCTGAAAAATTTCGTGTTTGAAATTTCCATCCGGAATTATGAGTGTGCCAGAGACTTTATTTAAACTCGGATTATCGCTCGATCCTTCGAGTGAGATGACGAGATATCCGAAACCGGCAAGAAGATTGGGTACGGAAACCAGTCTCTCAGTGTCAAATTTGCTCAAGACAATCTGCATCCTGATGTTAGGAACTTCTTCCACAAGCTCGACGCTGCCATTCCCGGAGATATCGCCACCCAAATTCATCCCCTCGAGTGTGTCAATATAAAGGGTGTCTTCAGCAAAGGAAAATGAGCTTTTGAAACTATTGATGGAGTAGCTCTGAATTGATACTTCCAAGGCCTCAACGGTTCCGAAGACTATAAGGTTTTTTGTCTCGATGAGATCGCCCTGAATATTCAGACTTAAAGCGGGAGATGTCATCGATTTAATAACCTGAAAAAATGGAGAGTAATTTGAGAGATTCTCTATCGAAAAATCTTTGCCGGTTATTGCAAGCTGTGCAGGAAGTTGCGGCTGTCTCAGGACAGATCCAGTCAAATCGAAGGTGTTAAGGTTGCTGATCAGTTTCATCTGATCGATCGCAATGTGCGTCGGGTAAATCTTCAGGTTCATATTCACGGAAAGTGGAATTGCTGTCTCCTTATTGATAAATCTTCCTGTATGGATCGCCATATCATTAGCCAGGATTTCACCCGTGAGTGAATATCCAGGTTTGAGATCCTCGATATTGAGATTGACGCTACACTCTCCCTGAAGGTTTAAGAACTCTTCCGTGATGGAGGATAGCGAGGGTAGGAGCGAAGTAGCGAAATCTGGTGTGATCTTATCGGCCTTCACGTTGACATTCAGTGCCTTTGAGCTGTCAAAGAGAGGAATAGTTCCGGAGATGTTGAACGGTTTATCTGATATTTTAATTGTGATGTCGTCTGCCAAAACTGAACCGATATTTTTAGTGGCTGTGATCTTTCCCTCCATCGAAAAGATCTGGCTCGCCTTTGTTGCGATCATTCCTTTGGCTGTTATAGGAAGAGGTTTTCCTATGCCAAGCTCTGACGGGATATCAATCTTTAGCTGAGATAATTTAAGTTTTTCAGCATTGGTCTCATCGTAAATGGTTATCTCGCCCGCATCTATGTTGAGCGAATCGATGCTATATTTTAATCCACCGTTCCCCTCCATGTCCTGCAATTTCACTCGTCCTAAATCGACAGCTTCGGACTGATGTATGTTTATAACAACACCGTTTAAAGATATATCTCCCGCGAGCCGGTGCTGAATGAGCTTTATAAGGGATGGATATATAAAAGCCGTCTGAATGGATGCGATCTTCTTATCTCCTTTTACGACGAGAATATTTTTTGCTGTCAGCTTTGGTTTGGGGAGAATGTTAAAAGTAAAATCAGAAATCGTGATATTGCTGCCGGTTATTGCTTTGAGATCCTCTATGATGTTTTCTTTGATCTGCGTTGTCGGAATAATTTTAGGAATCAGAACGATGATGCCGATGATAACTGCAATTGGAATTAAAAACAGAAAATACTTCGGATTAAATTTTATTTTTAATTTCATAACTAGTTTAAATAGCATAGTTTTTTGTGTAGAACAACCATCAAAGGAAAAATACGCATGTAGCATGTGGCATGTAGTATGTGGTGAAAACCGTGGCAGTCTAGCCATTATCTACATACGCCTTTTCTTCTCATCTCTTTCAGTTTGTCTTCACTTCAACTATATGCTACACACTACGAACTAAACACTAAACACTAAACACTGCTGTAATCGGGGGGCATATGAAAATTTTCTTTTATCTTTTGTCGATAGTGATAATCGCGCACGGGGCTTTGATCTATCTCAAGGGCTTTTCATATGGAGATTCCATTCGGCGCAGCATCATCAAAAATACGTTTGTTCGAATTGCCTCAGTCGTAGGTCTTATCATCAGTATCTTGATGATCATATGGGCGAGGAATATGAACATCCCTCTCATCCTCTATATCTTCGGCGCCATAGGTCTCGTCAAAAGCGTGATTGGAATATTCGCTCCATTCGATCACATCTATAAATTTTATATCTGGTGGGTCGATACGCTAAAACATTACAATCGTACTCAGGGGGTATTCGTAATCGGATTGGGGCTTCTCTTTTTCCTCGCTGTCTATTCATAAGCACTAAAATCCCTGTTTTGATCATTTATTTGTCCTTTTTGAAGAAAAAAGCTCGTATTTTGAACCTATTTTCACAAAAATAGGGGGGGATGTTGATTTTTTGTCAATTATACAAAAAGCTAGCAACTTCAGGGTATTTCCTGCCGATAATATATGCAGATGAGCCTGTTGCATGACATAATTTTCTAACTTCTGTCGCCATGTATGCCATAAAATTGCCGCGTTATCAAATCGACCCAGACTACAAACTCATATGTTATACATATTAGAAGCCGATTTATTTGTGACGGCTATGCATTATGAGAAACTTTCGGGCCGAGTTAAAAATTTCATGCCAATTTTCAATTACTTATATCGCTGATGGTCCTTTTTTCCCGGATATCTCAAAATATATTTCAACATCACTATTTTTTACGAAACTTTTATTATCAGACGACGATAATAAAATGTAAGGGAATTCAAAAAACAGTTCATGCGATTTAAAAATATGGAACATATGGTTTTTAAAGACTTATTTGTGTTTCAAAACCTTCCGCTCATATATACAAAGCAGGAAGTTACACGATTCAAAAGGGGATGGCATGAAAGTTACTTAAACCACTGAGTACAACGGAAACGGAGCGATTTATGATCAACAACATCAGAGGCAACATTCGACTCCTGACAAATGCTCAAAGCTTTGCGCTCTCTCATAATCATCCAAATGAACTGATCGAATCCCCCGAGATAGCTGAAAATGCACGTTCTCTTCAAAGCCTGCTTCAGAACGGCGCTACTCCCTCCCTGGAAATACGATCGATCAGGCGTTTTATCGAGCTCGGGCCGTTGTCGGTCACCGCATTTCCTCTCCCCGATACACTGACCGAGCCATTTTCAACCCTCTTCGCACCACTTTTCCCAGACGCAACAAGAGATCTGAGCGGATATCTGAGAGTTCCGCAGGCGCTCCGCTCGGCGCATATCGACCGGCTGCTCTATATATCGATCGTGGGTGGGTTGATAGCGCAGGGGGCGTTTGGCCGGGGGGATGAGTTGTTATATGATAACGTTGAAACCTTTTTACAGAATATAGCGCAGGAGATTAAGGTTCAATATCTGGAAGATGGCGCCCTGCCGGCCGGTTTTGTCGAAGAGTTGCATGAACTGTTGGGAAGGGGTGCGGGCGTCCAGGTAATGCGCCTCGGCCTGAATATTACTTCAGCGAATAAGGTTGAGCAAAAGGGGTATCTTGCCCAACGTTTCATCGAAACTGCGTTGTATTGGTTGAGGGATGTGTTTAAAAATTCCATCGTTTATAAGGATCCGGCTGGAACGATGTTCAATGTTGTTTTTACAGGAAAAATGTATGTCGGAGATGTCGAAAAAGAACTCTCATCCTTTGGAAGGAGTGTAAAAGAAAAGTTGGAGGATAATGTTTCACCATTAAGAATTCCAGATAAGGATAGAGTTTTGAGTGAGTTTAACCCAACCTGCAAGGCATTCATGATGAATGTTGCATCTCTCAGTGAATCAGAGAGAAGCAATGAGAGGCTGGCGGAGAAAATCAGGGAGATTCAGATCCGACTTGTGTCTGCTCTAAGCTATTTTGAGGAGCATGGCGACTCGACAGGGGATGCGGCTCGCATCCTCTATACCGATGATCAGCTTCCGCCAGATAGTGATGCCACCTGGAAGAAGTACCCCTCCCGAAGAATCGGGCTTGTCGGGGATCTGCCATATGATGGAGTTCAACGCAATGACGAGCTCGACAGATTGACCCTTCCGCCTTTTTATACAGGAGAAATCAACGGTGTGATGAATCGTTTAAGCGGTGGCTTTGCCTCTTTTGTCAGTGATACTAGATCGGTTGAGGCAACAGAAGTGCTTGTCGGACATATTGCGAATCTCATCCACCTCGGCATAGAGGCGATGTACACTGCGACATATCCGAGGATATTGAAAAACAGCATCTATTATTTGCGGCCAGAGCTCCCCGGCACGGATGAACACTTTTTTGAAAACAGCAACTTCTTTGCCCAGGAGCTCGCCCTTAAGGGATACAGTTATCTGAGCCTTTTTGAATACGACAACTTCAGGCAGCATATGAAACGGATTAGCAGGCGGGACTTCAGTAACCGCGATTTCAACCGGGTCATGGAGCTCTGGTTTGAGCGCTTCGAGGCGGAGGAAAATGAAATGCCGATTATCATGGCATTTAAAGGGGACCTGATTGCGGTCTCGTTTGATGCGACTGATGAGAAGCAAGCTGCATGGATGATACGCCAGGTTCAGAGAGGTGTTCGGAATGAATTCCGGACTCGATTTCAGATCGCTTACAAGCTGAAATATCATCTTTTAGATCAGAATGGCGAGCCGACAGGGGAGGTCGAAACGATGCGCATCCCGCTCTGGGTTGCAGGGAGATACACCCGATTGGGGAGCCGATACTATCGCTTTCGCATCTCAAAGTTTCCCTATCGCGACTATCGACCGCTAAAAGTGCCCCTCACGATCACAGCACTCTATCATCAGTTGGAAAAAACTCTCAAAAGTGAAGAAGATAGAAAGTGGTTGGTAACTCTGCTTCACGACATGGGAGATGCTGTGGAAGCAGCAAAGGGGCAGCGCGGCGTAGCACCGATCCTCTCCATCGGTATGGATGTCATAAGGGAGATTGAGGCGCTTGGCGGTCGAATCGTAAAACCGATACCCTCATTTCCCCCTGTAAAAGAGGGTCTACTTTGTTACTCAAACGGGGATAAGGTTAAATAAGCTTTCGATTGACATGGATGAAATATGGAGTATGAAAAAGGAGGAGGTATGCTGATATGGCTGTTTTGCCATCCATGAGATTGAGTCCCGGATCGTCAGGCGGCGCTCCGCCGAAGATATTTGAGCTCATCCCGTCATCCCCACCGCAATCTGACGGCAGCTCAGGCGACGATAACAAAATCGCCGGTCAGCTGAAGAACATGCGGCAGAAGCTGGTCGGCTTTGGCAAAGAGTTACGACTGCACGGACGGGATTATCTGAGGGAAGAGAAAAGAGCTAAGTTCTTGTATAATTCATCTTTCGAGTTCATGCCAGTTTTAAGACGGGTGGAACAGAATTTATTGGCCTCTGTGAATCACTATGGCGTTTTTATCGGCAGGCTTTTTGACACCCTGCCTGTCAGAGGCGAAGATGAATCGAAGATACCTGCTGTCGTCTCCTTTCTGTTGAATCCGCAACTTCCGGCAACTGGTGAAGAGAAAGAGAAAATCATGCAGCTCGTTGCTAAGGGCTTGGGAGATGTGTGTCCTATTCCCCAGGAATCTGGTCGCGGTCTGCATTCTTTGACTGATTCTTTTGATTGGAAACTGAAAGGAGTTTATCATGATGTAAGGTACAAATTGGAAGGGTCGTTTTATATCTCTGTTGAATTGCGAAGATACATTCGGACAACAACTTTCGCCCCGCTAGGGATCCTCTGCGTTCACCCCAGCGCCAGAAAATCGTTTTATCGGAGAGAAGTTGAGGGTGATCTCGATCAGCTGCTCCATGGCGCAGCCATGACATATACAATCGGGCTTCAGCGGGAGTTTGTCGCACAAATCAAAGCTGTCGAGTGGCTGTTGACTCAATATCCCAATGAGCTTAGCTCGATGGCATCAGAGGGTGTAGTCGATTACAAATCGCTTCGTGCCGTTCTGACGCAAGGGCAAAGAAGGGAGCTTTCTATAAAGGTGAAGGGTGAATTCAAGGCGTTGGATCCTGTTTGGGTCGATGAACAGTTTTTTCATAATGGTGTTCAGTTGAGAAACGTTACTCCGCTCTATTTTGGAAGACGTATATTTGGACCTCACATAGAAACGCACCCTTTTGATATATATTACGACTTATCTCAACTTGTTGTAGAAAACCCAACAAATTATCAGCTCGATATCTACATGCGCCAGCTCCTCCTGCTCCTGTCGGATGAGGCGTTGAACGAAAGTGAGCGAGCGGAGTTACAATCAAACATCACCTTCATTCAGGGGATTGATATTCTGATCGGCAT
>JBDRGF010000067.1:0-2205 GCA_043818055.1 Pseudomonadota bacterium
TATTCGTAATTCAAAATTCATAATTCGTGATTCGAAAAACTCAGTAAAAAAACTGGCCTTGTTTAAAGAACTTGCCAAGATATTAAAATTAAATAGGATACTGCATCGCATTGAGGGCTATGATATTTCAAACATTCAGGACAAATATGCCACCGGCGCGATGGCGGTGTTTGAAGATGGGATTCCCGCAAGAGATAAATACAGAAAATTCAAGATCCACCAAAATTTTCCTTCGCAAAACTTAGGCGGACAAGTAAAGACCAAGCGAGGAGATGTGCAAATGTTGGCGCAAGTACTTGAACGGAGATTTCGCCATCCGGAATGGCAGTTTCCGGACTTAATATTGATAGACGGCGGCAAGGGGCAACTCAACGCCGCCAGAGCGGTAATTTCCAACCCGCCTGCTGGACGGGTAGGTTTTCAATTTTCCCCGACCTCGCCCCGGCTCGGCCGAAGGCGGGCAAATTTCAAACAAATTCAAAATTCTAAATTCCAAATTCCAATTATTGCATTGACTAAAGACGAAAAACACCGAGGAAGCAAAATCTATGTTTCGGGCAGAAAAGACGCTATTGTTCTTTCGCGCCTACCTGTCTCAATAAAAAACTTTCTTCTCCAGATTGACTCCGAAGCTCACAAATTCGCCATAGGATACTATCGCAAGCTTCATATCCGGCAGTTATTGAATTAAAGATTGATTTGTGATATTTTGGCTTTACGGAATATGATCAGTTTTATAATAAGAATTCTTGGTAATTCTTTGGCTTTATACGTGGCCGCTTATCTCGTTCCCGGATTTTTAATCAATGGCGGAATTAAGGAATATTTGCTGGCCGGCATCCTGCTTGGAATTCTCAATTTCTTTATCAGGCCGGTGTTGAAAATAATATCAATGCCCCTGATTATTCTGACTTTAGGGCTCTGGACAATTGTTTTAAATGCGCTTATTTTATGGATGGTAGATTATGTTTTTGACTTTGTTTTAATCCAGAACCTCACCGCTCTTGTGTGGGCAACCATCATAATCGCCATAGTCAATGTTTTCGTTTCGGCAACAACTAAAGTAATCAAATGGACTTAACCCAGATATTAAATTACGGTCAGATTATTTTATCCTTTCTTTTGGTAGCGGGAATACTGCTCCAGCAAAAAGGCAGCGGATTGGGCTCTTCGTTTGGCGGAGGTAATCTTGAATACAGCACCAAAAGAGGCGCCGAAAAAATTATTTTTCGGACAACCATAGTTTTGGCCATCCTATTCGTGATCATATCAATCATAAGAATTTACTTCAGTTAAAAATAACTCATGTTCCGAGACGACAATCAGCTTGATGATTTTTTTGGCTTAAAATCCGATCCGCCGACTGACGGGGAAGAATCTTCCGCCAAGCATAAGGAAGGCATCAAGGATTCTATCCTGAAGCACATCGAGCACAATAAATTCCGTCTTATACCCAAGATTCTTACTCAAAAGGAGCGTTATTTAATTTTAGTTTTTATGGCTGTGATCGTGGGATCGCTTATTTCTATTCCATTCGCGACTTTTTATCATTTTACTTCCAGTATGCCGGATAATGGAGGTTCGTTCATAGAAGGAATCGTCGGCGAACCCCGATTGATTAATCCCCTTCTTTCTCAAACGAATGACGTGGACAGAGACCTGACCATGCTTATTTATTCGGGACTGATGAAGTACAACGAAGACGGTAAGCTTGTCCCGGATTTAGCCAAATCCTATGAGGTTTCCAGTGATGGCTTGAATTATACGATCTATCTTAGGCAGAATGCTTTCTGGCATGATGATGTTCCGGTTACCACAGATGATGTGATATTTACCATTCAAACCGCTCAAAATCCCGATTTTGGAAGTTCTCAAAGGGTTAATTGGCAAGGGGTTGAAGCGGAAAAAGTTGATGATTACACGGTTATTTTAAAACTCAAAGAGAAATACGCCCAATTTGTAAATAATTTCACCCTTAAGATATTGCCCAAACATGCCTGGCAGGATGTTAAACCGGTTAATTTCGGTTTGTCGGATATGAATTTAAAACCCATCGGATCCGGCCCGTATAAATTCGCCAAGCTTAAAAAAGATAACTTGGGAAGAGTTGGAGAATATACGCTTCAGGCCAATGATAATTTTTACTTAGGCAGACCGTACATAAACGAAATTCAGTTCAAATTCTTTGATTCCGAAGACGCAATG
>JBDRGF010000068.1:0-10325 GCA_043818055.1 Pseudomonadota bacterium
ACTGATAGAATAAAAAAATATCTTAATGATTTATTAGATAGCGGTACTTTTAGTGTTATGGATCGGCCGGAAGCGAATATGATATACTGCCTCGACAAGAACAGCCAATATTATAAGATGTGGGTGATCATCGATCATTAAAGCCCTTGTACACAACCATGCCATATTTTCGGTGATCGGTTGAGTAACGATATTTAATCAAAATAAATTAAAATTCCTCATCCCATCAAGCCTGTTGTGTTTGTCCAGGCGACTATGATGGGTGTGTTGAAAAATACAAAAAATCTAAAAAGTGTCATTCTGAGCGAAGCGAAGAATCTTGTTATTTCGAATACTTAAGATCCTTCACTACGTTCAGGATGACAACAATAAGGTGTTTTTCAACAGACCCATTTTTGGGCGTGCCCCTACAACAATTCAATATACAAGCGACTTGCGGCAACAGGCTTCATCGCAAGGATGACAACCTACCGAAAAGTTGATTTATTGTTTTCTTACACTACAAATGTGTGAAAATGATAAAAGTAGTGTAACAATCGAAATGCTAATCCAAACAGACCAAAACCTTATAATTCTTCGGAACTGCTCTATTTAATACCCGGCAGGAACATGTTTATTATTAGATGTATCAACATTTAAGTTATTCATCATAGCTCAACGAAGTTGGAGCAGACAGCAAAAACTCTTCAATTGTGATTCCTTTAACTTGTTTTGATGTAAAAGGTGTATTGCAGATAACTGTAAGTTCATCCTTCGGAAATATTTTTGAAAACCAACTGAATTCGAGCGGGCCTGCCTGGCCTTTTTTCACTTCGATAAATTTTAGATCAGGAGTTACAAAATCAATCTCGTGTTCTTTTGATTCCCAAAAAGAAATTGCCTCTGGGTTCTCCTGTCCTGACAGAACGCTGTTGCGCCATAGCTCCTGAGCCACAAGCCATTCTATGAATGTTCCCTGAAGATCGGGCGATAAATTTTCAAATTCATGTACCTGTTTAAGCGCTGAAGGATGAAATGCAATCGCGACTGCCAAATTTATAAAATGAAATTTGCATGGCTTTCGCATGAGTATCATTTTCTTGTTGGTTTCAATGGGCCACGAGGGAAGAAGCGAGAGCAGATCCGAAAGCTGTTCAATGTAGCCGCTTGCTACTGTGTTATTGGCTAATCCCCCTTCACGAGCCAATTTTGCAAAACCTACAGGGCTGCCACCGTAGTTCATAATGACATGCAATAGCTGTGTTAGCGCTATTCTACTTCTGCCTGAGGATACGACTTCACCCAATACCCAGTCGCGCACTAATTGAATGAAATATTCAGGAAGTCGTTCAAATTGGCAGATATCGTTGCAAGCAACAGGTGAGCCGCCCGTCAAAAGATATGCGATCCACGATTTGTCACCATGCACATCTTCAGAGTTCAATTTGAATTCCCTGTAAGAAATTGGAAGAAAGATGTATTCGTTCTTTGGCAGTTTTCCTTTCCTGCCAGGCAGCTTTTCTGAACCGTGTCGCAAGTCGGATGCCTTTGAACCTGTTGTAATGATAAGGACATCTTTGAACATGCCCTGGTCAATCACTCTTTTGACAGCCTTTTCCCAGTTAGGGATAGCTGTTATCTCATCGATGAAAAGTCTTTTAACTTTGGCATCTCTTGAATAAGCGGAATGGATATTGATCATCTCTTCTGCCAGTTCATCGAAGCTGCCTATTTCATCACCGTTCAGATAGTATGAAGAACCCTTTCCAAATTCTTCTGTAGACCAACGCAGATTCATATCAAGCCAAGTGCTTTTACCATATTGACGAGGACCTCTGATGATTATTAGACCGGGTTCGGTTGGTAATTCGTTCAACCCAAATTCAAACCGAAATTGATGGGCTTTTGATTCCATTTCGACTATGCGGGGCCACATATCCTCACGATCGATATTCCCTTCAGATAAAAGGCGATTTATTGTCTTAACGTCCATAACGTTAACATACCTAACGTTCTAAACGTTAGCAAGGGTTTTTTGGTATTTACTACAAAAATCAAAAGGGGGGTGGAACGTAATCATATGATATTTAAGGTATTTTAAAGGATATGTTCAGAATGATAAAAAGGACACTTTATTTAATACCCGGCAGGAACATGTTTATTATTAGATGAATCAACATCGCGCCGTAGATGTCTTTTCGCCATGCGAAGTAACCGCTGATGGCAAGTCCTACTGGAAAGATCGCGTAGGTAAGAGGGAGTTGGAATATATGGTAGGCGATGAAGAGAAGCCCGGAGGTCGACTCCAGTCATTCGATGGGGTAATAGTACTGACCTATATTGTTTATCCCTTGCAATTGACCCTCTGTTGACTCATATTTATTTTTCCAATCCTGATGTCCACTTATAAAAAGAGAGTTAATGATGAAATATCATGTGTCAAATGATGCAGGTACCCAGTTGGATAAGCTGGTGGCGCAATTTGAAAAGCAAACCAAAACAGAGATCGTCCTGGCTGTGACTCAGAAGAGCGACAGTTACGATGAGCTGCCCTGGAAAGCTTTTGCTCTGGGAGCGTCGCTCGCAGGGATCGGTGTGTTTGTGCAGCAGCTGTTTTTCAACGGATGGGATTCTCTGCTGAACACGTTTCAGGCGGTGACCGGGATTCTCGGTTGCGGTGTACTATTTGCCGTGTTGGTTATGCTCTTTCCCTTCTTCGCCAGATTCTTCCTCTCAAAAGACCGGGCAGCAACCGAAGTGGAACAGTATGCTGCCTCAATGTTTCTGAAACGGGAGCTCTTTGCAACGAGGAGCCGGATCGGTATTCTCGCCCTCGTCAGTCTCTTTGAACGGAAGATCGTGATCCAGCCGGATATAGGACTGCGCACAATTTTAACTTCAGAGGCCCTGCAGCCAGTCATTGAAGCCATGATCCCTCTTCTGAAACGGGGAGAAATCGTGCCGGCATTTGAACAGGGACTTGAGCAACTGACCTCTCTCATTGGAACGAGCTCCCCCGGGTCCCATGGGAATGAACTCTCTGACGAAATTATTGAGGAGAAAGGCGAATGAAAACGTGTGTGAAATACATAGTGCTGACGGTTATGCTATTGCCTGTCTCATCAGCAGCTCAGGATGTTCCCTATCTCACCGGTCGGGTTACAGATAATGCGCAAATCCTCACACCTGAGACCCGCCAGAGCATAACCGGATTACTGAAAGCTCACGAGGATAAGACCACAAATCAGATTGCTGTGCTGACCGTTCCCTCACTGGACGGTGAGGCCATTGAAGACTATGCCGATGCTGTTTTTCAGGCCTGGGAACTGGGAAAGAAGGGGGTTGATAATGGACTCCTTATTCTGATTGCTCCCAATGAACGGCGCATGCGGATAGAAGTTGGGTACGGTCTCGAAGGAGACCTGACTGACGGGAAAGCTGGTCAGATAATCCGGAATATCATTACGCCCCGTTTCAAACAGAATGATTATGATGGCGGTATTACTGCGGGTGTGGAAGCGGTGATTACAAAACTGGAGGGAGGCGAGCTCTCCCAGGAAATCAGTGAAGAGAAGTCGGACGAAGCCTTCTTTGAAGGACCGGATCTTGCACTGATGCCGCGAATTCTGATCGGGGCATTCATCTTCGGTATCATAGGACTCTTTACCATCATCGGTGTTGCGACCCCCGGGGTCGGGTGGTTCCTCTATTTTTTCCTCATTCCGTTCTGGGCAATGTTTCCCATCGTTGTTGTCGGCACCCGGGGTACATTCATCATTCTTATCGTGTATGTGATCGGTTTTCCCATTACCAAACTGATTTTCAAAAAGACAAAGTGGTACGAAAGGGCGAAAAACGATCTGAAACGAAAGGGACAAGCCAGCATCGGGGGATTCCATTTTGGTTCCGGATCCAGCTCGTGGAGCTCAGGAAGCTCCGGCTTCAGCAGCGGCTCCAGCTTTTCAGGTGGTGGCGGCTCCTCGGGCGGGGGCGGCGCTTCGGGTAGCTGGTAGGGAGAGGTTGAATAATTTGCTTTGAAAGGTAATGGGATAAAAAATGAGCCCTTGCCAAAGCGAGAAGCAAAACGGTATTTTTAACATGTACAGGAATTTTAATTTTTTAACCTATTCTCACAATATTGGCTAATTATTTTTTCTTGCTCCATTATAGATTTATCATCCAACTTTAAAACCATATACTTTTTATCTTTTGGTGTACGATAAGTTAGTCTATTTTTACTAAATAAATCTCCAAGTAGTAAATTTTGTAATGAGACAGAAATATCCTCTAAATAAGCTGGTATTTCTGATAGTGCATCGGTCAGTTCGTTGCTAATTTTTTTAATTTTAGTTAATTGTTCTGACGATATTTTTCTTATGGATATTAAATTTCCATTTTTTTCACAATATTCATTGTCCAATAATAAAATCCTATTTTGGTCTGTGATGTTTCCAAGATTCGTTGGAAGAAAGCTTATAATTTCCATAAAAAACGCATTCCATTTTTTAGAAATTATATCAAATTGCATGGAAATCATTTCTTTTGAGGTTTTAAGTTGAGGAAAAACTATTAGATATCTTTCCAATTCATTAATTAGCGATAATAGATGATTTGTCCATTCATTATTAAGTTTAGAAAGTGAATCAGCGTTGGTACCAATAGGACATGGATTGAGCCCCATGTTTAATTTTTTTTCCCAATAAAATTTTATGTTAGGAAGTAAAGTTAATATAACTACATTAAATTTAGTAATGCTACTTTTTGTTTTAAAAATTACGTTTGATATTTCTTTGTAGAGTTCATTGTTTAGTGTTTTCTTAAAATGATCTTGTTGTAAATTACGTTCACATTTCTTAGATTTATTAAATGAAATAATCGCCCATATAAACCCAAAGAATAGAATGCAAACTTCTAAGCCTTGGAAAAATAAATTCCAATCAAAAAAACATGACAATTTTAACAAATCACAATCACTCATAATAATCATTTAACATTTTTTTGATTTATATCAATCTATTTGCTTTTCACATATTTTTATTGGAGTTCACTTTTTTGTAAATAAAATTGAGAACCATTTTGAGTGGGGCTAATTTCCCCAATTATTTTTACAAATTCCCCTTTAGCTAATCTATCCAACTTATCTTTCCATTCACGCCTGAACCTGCACTCAATTTGGTCAGTTCCATTTCGGAGGATGACTGCGGTTTGATCGCCGTCTGGTGCACCGTGCCCGACATCGTAAATTGAACCGGAGACCTCAATCCACTGTCCTACAAATGGCTGTATTAACCTGTTGGACTCCTGTGTTGTGCGATCAGGCATGTAGAACGAAAGTAACTCGCGGGGAGTCCGATTTACCATTTCTCGCTCTTGGGATGGTTGAAAGGGTGCAGCAGGGCTCTGGGTTTGAGTCTGAATTTTTCTCTTGAGGAGTGTTTGCTTACTATCATTTATAGGGATAAACCGTGACCCATCTTCTAGAGTTATAATAACGGTTTCATAACCTGCCTTGATATCGTCGTTTGACCAAAGGAGCCTATATCCCTCAGCCTCAAGCTTTGCTATGAGGCCTGACTTTTCGGGATAGTTCATTGCCACCTTGCGTTTTTCAGGGGGAAGATGCTGCTTAGCATCCGATAAAAAATAGTTGGTGACATGTTTATCACCGGCAACATTATCGCCATTACCTTCATGTTTTTGAATTGCGGCAGATGAACTATTTACTTCCTTTGTGGTTTTACTTTTCAACAAATTCCAGCCATAGCCTTGCCAAATTCCCGCCCCAGCTAAAATTATCCCACTTAAAACTATGTGAACCCATGGATTCATAACATTTACCTAATAAGGTACAACCTATTTATCATACCTACATAAACTCTATGTTTTTTTCCCCGTCATGCTGTCACAATATTGCGTGTGCGAGAAAAACCAAGACGGACGAAAATTGAGCATCTTCATAAATTAATTGCTTTCAAATGCGGTAAAAGTGCCAGGAATAAAAATCTTAAACCGTTCATCTAGTTTGTTTATATTGTAGTTGTCTCCATACACATAAAGACCATCAACCGTAGGTGGAAAGATTTCGGCCCATACAATCTTTGATGTTTTAGCTGTGACCAATATACCAGGAAACCTAACATCGCTGCCAAGCACAGCTGTGTAGGGCATGCTCAATTTAAAATGTTTTGATAGACTCTGGCTTTCAGATGGCTTGTTCACATTAATGGTTAAATCAACTGTGCCATCCAATTTTGGTGAATATCCATAATTTTCAGGTGCCTCTAACAATTGACGATTATTTTTATTGAAAAAGTGATTTTGAATTAATTTGCTGACAAAAACGCATATTAGAATTATAATCGTGATAATTGCAGCAGATATTCCAAACATTTTAATGCTTGTCAAAGACAGCCCCTGAATCAATCCAATTGGATTACTCAAATAAGAGATTGCTAGAGCGAGAATTACAAATGTCCCTAATACTTGTATGAACGTGCATATTCTAGCATATGTTGATTTAGGTTGAATATCCCCATTGTTTGCTGAAAGAAATGAAAGAGTAGAATAGTAGAAAAAATCCCCGAATGCTAACTTTACAGGGATTGCTTGAGTATTAATCAATAATCTTTTTGCTAAATAGTAAAATAGAGACTTTTCAATTGAGTGCAACGCTTCTTTGTCCTTGCCCAGGAGGCTGGAGAAGTCCTGTTTTATAAAGTCTAAAATCTCATTACTTTTGATGCTCAATAAAACATCAAATCTGTTGACAGGTATTTGCTCGGACAATTCGTTAAGTATTGTTGATAAGCGAAGATCGATATTTTTATTGAGTGGAAGGCTCTGGTTATGCACATCTAAAGTTACCCCGAGGCTGGACAATCTAGAACTTAGTTTTGTGATAAAATCTTTAACAACATTGTCTTTCTTTGGCGAATTAGGTGAAAAAGATTGTAACAAGAGTTCAGGAAAATCTTTTGAAAGTTTATGTCTAAGCAAATTATAATCGAGTTTTGCGCCATAGTAAATTTCGTAAGCCTTGTAAAATTGATTGAGCGTTTTTCTTCCTTCATCATTGAGATTATCTGTGATTTCAAGCAAACCCCAGTTAGGGAAGAAAAAACTACTTTTGACGTCTTTAGAAAGCCATAATTCTTTTACGGCTTCTTCTTGTTTCCTAGATTTGTAGATTTCTGATCCAGAAAATGCGATATCTAAACTGGATGAGTAAACATTTCTATATATAAGGCTAAAAAATATACTCTGCAAAAAGAGAACTAAAACAATAACGCCTAAAATCAACAGAATTTGTGAATTTGGATTAAATGGTGAAACCTTCACCCAGATTAAGCCCTCATAGGCAGCAAAGAGCAATAAAGAATAAAAAAATAAATAGATAATTGATACCATCGTTTTCCTGTTTGCTGGGTGTTTGGATTTATTTATAATAACTCCCTCGGATCCACATCCAACGCCTTTGCAATCCTCGTAAGGGTTTCAATATCAAAATTCCGCTGTCCTGATTCAAGTTGCTGATCCCCCAGCTCCTTCAAAGCCATTTCAAGTGCGCCGTATACTTCTTTTTTATATTAAAATCAAATAGATAAGCAAAGTTTTTTAAAACTCTTGGTGCTTCAAAGGGGATTGAATTTTCGCCCATGTTGAAAACAAAACCACCTCTTTTTCACCCAGTTTTTCAATAAGACACAAATCAGCTGACTCTTTTTTGCATTTGTTACCCAACCGGTAGCTGTTTTTCGTGTCCGGTTGGGTAACTATTTATTAGGGCAATAACGAACAAATTTCCAGTCAAACAATTGTTACACTACTCAAGCGTAAAAACGCTAAAAGTAGTGTAACTTTTTGAAAACAAAAAAGCTGCCGGCGCTTCCAACCCTGTCATGCGACAGGGCAGGCGGGAGGCCGGTTCGATGCTCTCACCGGCACTTCAACATTAGAGTGTTCACCTTCGGTGAACGATAGTTTGAAGGTCGTCGAACATGGAGCCTTACGGCTCCTTTCGACTCAATGAATGCAAAAATAAAAGGGATGCCTTTCAGCACCCCTTTTATTTTTGCGCTCCCAACGGGAGTCGAACCCGTGTCTTAGCCTTGAGAGGGCTATGTCCTAGGCCACTAGACGATGGGAGCACTGACAGCTTTTAATAAAATTTTTTCAAAAATCATTTGAGTCGCCACAGCCATTCGGCGTGGTCTCCTCCTGAGGCGGACAAGCGCCTCTGGCGGAAACCCGTGTCTTAGCCTTGAGAGGGCTATGTGCCTTAACGCCATCCCGTCATTCGACGGGATTCTCGACGCGACAAATAATTTTTCTTTGAAAAATCATGTCGACGTCGGAACTAGACGATGGGAGCGGCTAGTCTTTAATTTTCAAGCCTCGGTTTCCTATCAGAAAGGATAGAGCTGTTCAAGATAAAAAGGGGGGATAAAAAGCAGTATGTGGCATGTAGTAAAAATATTCACCCCCATTCGCCCTGTGGGCACCTTCCCCCGTCGATGGGGAAGGGCAGAGAGGAAAAAGTCATTTTGCTTTTATCTTGTACTCCTTCTTTATCTTCTTCAACGCCGGGAGTTGTTCTCGGAAGGTATCCAACTCGTTGAGATCGATATCGCACATGAGCAGTTGGTCGCCATCCTCGTTTCCATCTACGAGGATCTTGCCCATCGGATCAACGACCCTCGAATGTCCGAAGAATTTTACCCCCTCGATATTTTTTCCGCTCTGGTTGATGGCTACGATGAATATCTGGTTTTCTATCGCGCGCACCTTGGTCAGCGAATGCCAGTGGTGCTGTCCTGTGAATTTTGTGAAGGCGGATGGGACGAAGATGATCTTTGCGCCGTCAAAGGTCATCGCCCTGAAGATCTCCGGATAGCGTAAATCGTTGCAGATGGCAAAACCGACCTTTCCAAAATCGGTTTCGCATGTTGTGACATGCTCTCCCGCCTGCATAAATTTCGATTCCAAAAAGCTGATCTTTTCCGGGACAGCGAGATCGAAGAGGTGCATCTTTGAATATTCTGAAAGAATCTTTCCCTCCGGCGAAATAAAAAAACAGGTATTTTTGGGAAGTCCCTCTTCTTGTCTTATTAACACAGAACCAGCTACGATATAAACCTTATGTTTCTTTGCCGCCTCCTTCATCGATCCGATAGTCGGGCCATTTTCCTCCTCAGCTATTTCATCCGGCGAGTCGAAAGAACCCATATAGTTGAAAAGCTCCGGCAGCGCTAAAACTGAAGCCCCATCCTTCGCACCCTTTTCGATGAGCGCCAACGCCTTGTCGATATTTTTAACTTTATCCGGTCCGACATCGAGCTGGACGACCCCAACCCTTATTTTTTTCTTCATGGCGTGAATATATCACGAAGAGAGTCCGTAGTGGATATAAATTTTATCGCAAAAATTCCCTTGAACGTTGACTTTTTGCGACACTTAATGCTTTCTTTCCGGACCAACCATTTTTGGGGGATTAATATATGAAAGAGGATCTTTTTAGAGGGGAGAAGGAGTTCACACTTGATCAGGCTGTTTCGGAAGCGAACCGATGCCTTCTTTGTTACGACCCGCCCTGCTCGAAGGGATGTCCGGCCGGCACCGATCCGGGAAGGTTTATTCGAAAACTCCGCTTAAGAAATATCACCGGCGCGATTCGCACGATCAAACAAAATAACATACTTGGTGGAAGCTGTGCAGGATTGTGTCCGACGCACAAGCTCTGTGAGAAGGAGTGCAGCGCGACCAAATTGGATCGGCCGATTCAGATCGGAAAAATACAGAGATTTCTCATCGATTATGCCGACAAGATCGGTTTCGAAGCCTTTGATAAGCCGAAATCACAAAGGGATAAGGTTGCAGTTGTCGGCGCTGGCCCGGCGGGACTCTCATGTGCTGCGACACTAGCAAAAGAGGGGATTCATGTGACGCTCTTCGAAAAGAGGGCGAAGGTCGGTGGCGTTTTGAGATACGGGGTTCCTGCTTACAGACTCGAGGAATCGTTGCTCGATAGGGATCTTAAAGATTTAGAAAAACTTGGTGTGTCGCTCAAAACCTCATCTTCGATCTCTGGAAAGAACGGAGCCGAGCAGCTCTTGAGCGATGGTTATAAAGCGGTATTTTTGGCTACAGGTTTGGTGGAGCCGGTGAGGCTGATACAGAATTCAGCAGAAGGCGTTTTCACATGGACTGATTTTTTGAGCAAATTGAAAGATGGCAGATCCGGTGAAGTGATTCCCTATATAAAGGATAAGGTCGTGGCGGTTATAGGTGGAGGGTCTGTCGCGATCGATTGCGCCGAGTCTGCTTTGAAATTTGGTGCGAGTGATGTC
>JBDRGF010000069.1:0-3326 GCA_043818055.1 Pseudomonadota bacterium
CTCGATAAACAGGATGGGAGTGGTGGAACGGAACTTATCCCAGCACTCAAGAGGGCTCTCGATCTGCCAAGAACGAAGGGAACATCCAGAATCATCGTCACCGTTACAGATGGCTATGTGAGCGTTGAGAAGGATGCATTCGAGCTCATAAGGGCTAACCTCGGCAAGGCGAATCTCTTTTCCTTTGGCATCGGCAGTTCGGTCAATCGTTTCATAATAGAAGGGATGGCGCGCGCAGGTTTGGGAGAGCCGTTCGTAATTCTTAATAAAGATGGTGCAGATGCAACAGCGGACAAGTTTAGGGAATATATACTCTCGCCAGTGCTTCAGGGGATAGATGTCAGCTATAAGGATTTCGGCGCGTATGATGTTGAACCTGAGAGTCTCCCCGATCTCTTTGCGATGAGGCCGATCATGTTGATTGGAAAATTTAAGGGAGATGCAAAAGGAAAGATCACAGTTACAGGTACAACTCCTGCGGGGAAATTTCAACAGAGCGTTGATCTTGCGAGTGGTATCAATTCCCCTGATAATTCAGCGCTGCAATACCTCTGGGCGAGGCAGAAGATCATGTATCTCTCCGACATGAACAAGTTAGAGAAGGATGACGCGCGGGTGAAGGAGATCACAAATCTAGGACTAAAATATCATCTGATGACCGACTACACGTCGTTCATAGCGATCGATAAGATCAAACGCGCGGATGGAAAATTCGTGACGGTCAAACAGCCGCTTCCCTTGCCACAAGGAGTCTCCGATCGCGCAGTGGGAGAGAGTAAGATGAAGCTCATGAGGGCGTCAGGCTTATCACAGATGGCGGCAATGCCGATGAAGGATGAACTTCTCGTCGAACCTGAGGAGGCGCCTTTGCAGGCAGCACTCTCTCTTTCGGTTAAAAAGGTAGAACTCATAAAGGGGAAAGATTCTGCTTTGACGGCAGATGTCGTGAAGAGCGCTATTGAATCATCAGCGATAAAATCCTGCGCTAAAGTGAAAGGTAAGCTGACATATAAAATCACTGTCGATGCAGATGGAAAGGTCTCCACTGTTTCGCTTGTAAAAAATGAGACGAAGGACGCATCGATCGATGCATGTATCTCGAATCTTTTAAAGAACATCGCATTCACAAAACCTGCGAGTGCGAAGGAGCTCGAGTTTAAAGTTGTGATCGAGATTAAATGAGAAAAAAGGCGCATGTAGCATGTGGCATGTAGTATGTGGTAAAAGGCAAAATTACACTATCTATGAATAAAACTTATAAAATAAGCGAAATTAGGGGGAAATTTCATAATGAATGGCTGCTCATAACTGTTGACGAGGTTGATGCGTCAGGTGCTCCCTCAAAGGGAAAGCTGATTGCACATAGTAAATCTGCAGAAGAACTGTGGGAAGAGGCGGAAAAACATCGTGAACCGGTTATGGTTATTTTTTCTGAGGACTGGCCTGAGGATGTTTTTGCCTTCCACTCCAGCTCAGGGATTGATTGGAATAAACATGCTTAATCATTTTGATTTTGAAATTAAATTTTCAACAAATAGTTTTACTGCTATGCCTATAGATTCTTGACCACATCCTACATACCACATGCGCTTTTTGGGTAAACAATTGCATTGCCCCCTCAATATGATATAAAAATCATCAAATGATAACGCTGTGCCAGGGTTTTTGTAGGGGCGGGTTTTAAACCCGCCCGAGTTCCTATTTTAGGGCAGGTTTGAAACCTGCCCCTACAAAATCTTATCAATAATACTCGGGCACGGTGTTAAATATTTAGAAAAAAAGGGGGGGGTATGTACGAACTGAAGGACTTTCCGGTTCTCGTAATCGATCATGATCTGCATACGGACAATGGTGGTGGAAGAGCCATGCAGGAGATCATGGCCCATCTCAAAGGCAAGGGATACAACATTATCGAATCGCTTTCGGCAGAGGATGCTGTCGATACCTTCAAATCACATACCGAAATCAGCTGCGTGCTTGTCGACTGGGATCTTGGCGATAGAACAGGAAGAAAGAATGGCAAGGATTCTAAGGAGATAGTACACGCGATCAGGGAGAGAAACGACAAGATTCCGATCTTCATCGTGACCGAGCGGCACAAGGTGCAGGATATTCCGACCGATATTTTGAGCCAGGTTCAGGAGTATGTCTGGAAGATGGAGGATACTCCGGAATTCATAGCCGGGAAGGTGACCAACGCCGCGAAGGGTTATATCACCGATCTGATGCCGATCTTTTTTAAATCGCTTGTAAAATATACGAACGAATACAAATACGCGTGGCATACGCCGGGGCACATGGGTGGGCTCGCCTTCTTAAAATCCCCTGCGGGGCGAATCTTTTTCGATTTCTTCGGCGAGAATGTTTTCAGGGCGGATCTCTCCGTATCAGTGCCGGAGATGGGTTCCCTCATGGAACATGCGGGAGTAGAGGGTCTGGCCGAAGTTCACGCGGCGAAAAATTTCAATGCCGATTTTACATTCTTCGTGACGAACGGCACATCGACAGCGAATAAGATCGTTATGAATTCCTGTGTGACCCCGGGAGATATCGTGCTGGTCGACAGAAACTGCCACAAGTCGCTGCAGCACGCGATCACGATGACAGGCGCTGTTCCGATCTATCTGATTCCTTCGAGGAACGCCTATGGAATAATCGGCGGCATTCATGTCAAAGAGTTTGATGAGAAGACGATAAAACAGAAGATCATGGATTCACCTCTCATCAGGGATAAGAAGGCGAAGATCAAACTCTCCGTTGTCACCAATTCCACGTATGATGGACTCATCTATAATGTAGTGACGCTCAAAAATAAGCTTAAAAATCTTGTGGAGAATATGCATTTTGACGAGGCGTGGTATGCCTACGCCAATTTCCATCCAATATATGATGACAGGTACGCGATGTGTTCACACCACAACGAGAGGATTCATCCGGCGATTTACGCGACGCAATCGACGCACAAACTTCTCGCCTCATTTTCGCAGGCTTCTATGGTTCATGTGAAGAGCGGTGTGCGCAAGGTTGACAGGGATAGATTCAACGAGGCATTCATGATGCACACCTCCACCTCCCCGCAATATTCGATCATCGCCTCGCTCGACGTAGCGAGCAAGATGATGGAGGGGGTATCGGGAAGGGCACTCATACAGGATGCGATAGATGAGGCGATCGTCTTCAGAAAAAAGATGGTGCAGATCAGGGAGGAGATGCAAAAGGATAAGTCGAAGGAGGATGAGAAATGGTTCTTTTCGACGTGGCAGCCCGATCAGGTTTATGTGAACGGAAAACTCGGTCGCAAGAAGAAAAAAGTCCCCTTCTTAAAG
>JBDRGF010000070.1:0-13620 GCA_043818055.1 Pseudomonadota bacterium
GCCAAGTAAAACTACTCTTCATCCTTCTTCTTCGAAAGTGTGAGCTTCTTGTAACGGTCCACGCTGATAAATTCCTTTAGTTCCGAAGGAACATCCTTTGCCCAGTCTTTGGCTTTTGCGATCTTCTTCAGCACAGACCATTGAACATCCGTCACCGTATCCCACAATCCCATATCGTGCATCTGCCTTACAAAATCCGGTCTGTTTTCGTCGCCGCTCTTGGGATAGTTAACTTTGATCTCCTCTTTCACCGTTAACATATTGTTACTGCCATATAAACGATCAACGCCCTCTTTCTCGGATAAGACAACCACTGCCTCTTTGATCTTCTTCTGCTCTGTATCAAGTTCAGCTATCTGAGCATTAAGATCTTTCTTTTTGAGATCAATGTCGGCGTACGCATTGACCAAAACCACGCCATCCTCTTTCAAATATTCGTTTACCGGCAAGGGATCTGTTTTGAATTTGTGTGAGAACAAAGGACAGATATCCTGATAATCGCACCAACGGCAGAGGTTGGATTCGGTTGGAGGAAATTCTTCCGTCGCTTCAATCGTATCGATCAACCCGATCGTATTCTTTTTTATATCTTCAAGCTGATCCGTCGTCCGACGGGAGCGCATCTCCTTATCGAAGGTCACATAGTGCCACACAAGATCGACCTCTTTTGCATCCGGCCAGGCTGCGCGAACGCCCATTTCGTAAAGCGCCAGTTGCCTATCTTTATCCAAATACCGTTGTTCGGGAAGAGTATTGGAAGTTTTATAATCGTGTATTTCGTAATGACCATCTTCCCTTTCCATCAGCCGATCGATAAAACCCTGAACTTTGTATTTATCGGTTCCGTCGAGATCAATCACGATGCGCTTTTCAATTCCTAACAGCCGCCCCTCTTCAAAAGGATGATACCTGCCATAGTAATCTTCAATGGCCTTAAGCCCGATCTTTCGATAATCGTCAGGCTGACGATCCTTTCGAACGATCAACACACCCTCATTCCAATTCTTATCCCACAGCTCATTAAAATACGCCTTCAACTCGTCAAGAGTAGCCGTTTTAAATTTCAACTCAGCATACAGCTTCTCCATCACCTCATGAAACCGACTGCCGAGAAAGGCCTCAACACCCTGCTCCTCTTTGCGTATGCGATCGATGTAGCAATATTTGTAACTGAGCTTACAGTTTTCAAATCTGGAAAGCCTGGAATGTGAGTAGATTGGCATGATAGACCTCCGCTTGACTCATTTTGTTGCTCTAATCTCTTTTTCAACGGTTTTTAATCCTTCCAAAATATCTTCTAATTCTGGAGGTTTTTCAAAAAACATTTCACGCATTTTTATATAATCGTCTTTTAGTTCTTTTAAGCATCTTGTTGAAGGCACAATTTTAATTGTATCTGGAGAAGCAAGATCGTATCTCGCCCAAGCACTTCTAAAATATATCGCTTTATGCTTTGCAACGCGCTCTAAAAGAGAGAGATTCGATAGAGCATCATTATGTATCTCTGACTTCGTCAACATATAAAAATCATAATAATGTCTGGACATTCTAGGCGGCATCACTTTTTTCTCTGGCAAGTAATAGAGCATATGTAATATCGTTGCTTTCTCCCAATAAGTTCGTTTGGCCTCCAAAACAGTTATATCTGCTAAGCTAGATTGAATCGTTCCAGGAATAGCCTCTTCAACATAGGGTGAAATTGTTTTCTTCAATGTTGGCCACGGATCACCCCGTGCACCAAATTCTATTTTAACCTGTTTTCGCACATATGGAGTGATGGAGGTTTGAGAAATTGTAGGATACGAAAAAAGTATTGTCTGCTCATCGGGATCTTCTACATCTAAATCCAAAGACCATGAGCGATCAGAAGTAATATCATTTTGAATTGCGGTTTTAATTTTCACAAACAGATCATTATTAATATATTCTTTACATCGTGCAGAAAGCTCTTTGATTAACTTCTCTCTCTTTTTTGTTCCATCAACATTTTCTGGATCGCGTCCATCTTTAAAGCCAAGAAACTCTTTGTCGATTGAAATATCGATATCTTCAGAAAATCTCTGTATTATTCTATATATTTTGGATAACGAAGTTCCTCCTTTGAATGTAAATGGCTCTCCATTGTTTTCAATATTGAATAGAAGATCAAGTATCCAGCATACCCAAAAGTCCTTTTCAATAATTGAAATATTCAACCCCAGTATTTCCGAAGCCTTTCTAAAATATACCTCGCGCTCGCCATGTGTAAGATTTACAAATTCTGACATGTCTAGGAAGTTATCCTTTCAATTATCTTTTTCACCCAATCGGGGGCAAAACGACTATCGCGTTTTAATATCTTCTTTTCCTTATCACTAAGATCTCTTTTCATTTTTCGTATGTGATTTTCATTTACATATGCACAACCAATATAGCGAAGTGCCTGAATAATCAGTCCACTGATTTTGCCGGCTGAAGCCATGTTTTTTGGAGTAGTTTTTGTAAATATGATCTCTTGTCTTCCAATTTTAAGTTTCTTATTTAAACCGTCTGTTAGAAATACAATCTTTGCTGGAACTTGCTCGCTTAAGCCAAGAAGATTGGCTGCATAAGCACCTGAAGGTTGAACAACTAAATTCTCACTATCAGCAATTGCTTTGGCGATTAATTCAAATTTTGGTGGCAATATTCCAAGAGTTTTATGTTTTTCAGGATAATCATAAAGACCGGTTGTAAGTCTTCTAATGGTTCCTTTTTTAGCCAGGCGGGTTAAAGCCATGCGAACCGAATCCATGCCACCCAGATCAGCAAAGGACTTTGGAGTAAAAACCCAACCATGTCCCTTTCCATAGATTCTACTGAGCATTTTATCCTTTAAAGATTTCATAGATAGCTGATTCTATTATAATTGAATTATAAATTCAACAATTATTTATCTTGACGAACCACGGCAGGCTAATACAAACTAAAAGCCGTAATAATCAGTATTATCAATGAGTTATAGTCAAATATGATCTTTTAGATGTTATAAATATTGATAATATTTATAACAGAAAAAAGCAGTTATGGAGATAAAAATACCCCGGACATCGATCCGGGGTCCAGATTGAGTTATATCAGCTTCGGAGCAAAATTGTCATGAAAAATCAGCGAATGATTTTTGCCCTTACCATTCCACCCACGAAGTGGAAGAGACATTGGCCATCTCCCTCACTTTGCCATTCCCGACTTCATTGCTTGTCATACCCGACTCTTGACCTGTCGTATGACTGGGTTGATCGGGGATCCAGAGCTCAAACTTTCCCCTACTTACTTGCTGTGTGTTACAATTTTTGTGAATATAAATATTCAAATATTTTCTTTATGAAATACTTTGCTGGATCAATACTAGCAGAGTCATCACTAATTTTAGAAAGTGCATCTTCAAGCCATTTTTCTTTAGACACACCTTTAATCCAACTTTCCAATTCGCCCTCGGGACTGATGAAGAGTCCTTTCTCGTTAAACGCATTCAACAGCTCCTTACATTTTTCTTTTTTCATATCATCTTTAATACTATGTACACCGTTCTTCTTTTGAGAACTCCAATTAGAAGCTTGATTTAGAAGGTCGGATATTTCCTCCTTATTCTTATTTGATACACTTACTTTTTCTTTTTCTTTTTCTATTTTATCCAGCAGTTTTTTAATGGCAGCAACTATATCATTGATACTCTTTAACGTTGGAATGCTATTGAGGTCTAATCGAATTGCATTGTAGTTTTCTTGAACAGCATCATAATCCCCCTTCAAAGCAGTGTAAGTTTTCTTTAACTCGCCTAACTGACTCAGAATGTCAAAATCCGCTATCGCAGCACATTTAATGTTTAGTTTCTTATATGAGCTAGCGAGCGAAGCAATCTTCCCCTTTCCACTCCCATGAATAAAGTATAAATCTGTAGGTTGAGGAATCTCTTTCGTCTCCGCACACTTGTTTAATATGGCATTATAAAACATACAATCTTTGTCGCCCTCGCAAATAACAACTCCCTCATGGAATATCCCATCGATGGCATTTGATGATTTCAAAAGAGGATCATTCCAGTATTCTTTTATATCATCCGTGTTTAACACACACGGCACATTGACATCCCCATCTCTTTCAATACGACATATAGTAACTTTTGCATCCGCTTCTAAAGCACCCTGAACAATATCGCTGCTATGCGTAGCAGCGATAATTTGCCTCTTCTTCTTTTTAGTATTTTCGGCTAAAAGTTTCCCTAATTTACGACATTGAACGGAATGGAGAAATAATTCTGGCTCATCAATTGTTAACAATGGCTGACAACCGCACTCGAGGGCTAGAAGAGTAGCAACAAAACTCTTTATACCATCACCCTCTTCTTCCAATTTAGGTAATTTATTCAATTTTTTGAGATTTTCTGGCTCATTTGATGCATCATCGAAATTTGTTTCCAGTAAACCGACATGAAACCAAACATTGCTGTCGTGACCATTATTTATATAAAGCTGTTTATCAAAGAGCAGCTTTAAATTAGAATTAATTTCTCTCTTCAAATTAAAATCAAGCTGTAACATATGAATAAATTCTTGTGGTTTTCCGCGATTAAGATCAAAACGTCTTTTTGAATCAGCTATGAACAAGCGGTCTTTTGTATATAAAGCACGCAACAAGAAATCTGTTATATTTTCCAATGAGTTGAAGTAAGAAGCCACTTTGTTTTTTTGGATTACGTTTTTATCTATATAGTAAACATCTTCACCATTGATATTTCGCAAAGGAAAGTTATTGTCTATCCATGTTGCGAATCCTTTTTCAGTACCATCCTTATGAGTACTAACATTTTTAATGACTTTATTATCGCTTACGGCGTCTCGTCTAATATCCTTTGCAATATCCCTGAGGGCCGACGATTTCCCCGAACTATTGGGGCCAACAATCAATATGAGCGAATCCTCAGCAATTTCAATTTCTGTTCCATTGCTGAATGTTAATCTATCAATCGCATATTTGAATTCATCAGTCATAGAATGACTCCTTATTCATTATGAATCCCGGAAAATCTGGTGACGTAGGATGTTTATATGCAAATAGCTTCTTAAAAAAAGCTGATATTTTCCTTCATCATCTTTTTTAGCACTATTGCCTTGTAGAACCAGTGATCGTGTAGGTATATCCCCACTTCCATCCTTCACCACCTGGCCCACCTTGATATCCTTTACTAATTGCATCTTTTTCCCAAATTCTTGCTGCGATTTCCGATGAAAATGGACCGTAAACTTTCCAATCACTTGGATTTCCATGTTGTATTTTTCGCTGATCTGGATCATTTGTGAGACCTACATACATCATAATATTCACCTCCTTGTATTTCCTGCTTCTTCATTTAATGTTTTTTGTCTTTGGGGGGACAAGAGTCATTTCCGTAACTGTCTTTGTCACGGATTCTTCCATTAGATCTGTGAATAACAACTTCAGATTTTTCTCTCCTGGCAGTCTCACGCGCGGCATCAATGGCTTTGGCTTGAGTCCTATGATGCGATGAATCCCGCTTATTATTTTCACCAAGTACACCCCATCCTTTTCCGCGCTTTACCACATGTTGATTTTTCCCCATAAGCCTCCTTTAAAAATATATTAGTAATATAAATGGTTCGCATAAAATTAAAGTCAAGGTAACCAATAGATTTTCTTAGATTTTTTTCAATCACCCCCCACAAACCTTACAAGGCACGCCGCCACGATTGAAAGCATCAGCGCGTTTTATTTTGATGCAGTTTTTGGTGCAGCGATGCGCCCATTCACATGATAATTTATGAACCTTGTGTGTTTTCTTGTTGAAGAATACCTCTTCGTTGGCTCTGTCTTGTGCTGTTGCGAGTGTTGCAAAGATGAAGATCAGAAAAAACAGGACGGTTTTTGCCGAGAACTTTTTCATACCCCCCCCTCTGACTGCTAGAGGATAGTTATTCCAATTCCGTACGTTTTGCAAGAAATCTGGATGCTGGGTTCTCGAGGTGCGGGATGACAACGGAGGAGGTGCAGGATGATAGGGGAAGAGATTGCCACTCCTTGCTTTGCAAGGCTCCTGCCACAGACACAAAGACGGGCAGGCGTAATGACATCGTAGAAGAAAATGGAGATTTTTAGGGGTTTCCTTAACTTCTTTTTCCAAAAAGATTAATTGATAGACACGGGTCATCATTATTAGATCGAGCGGTTGTCGCCCAGAGAATATCATCAGGTCTTAAATAATAATCTGGATTATTTTCTTTTTGAACTGCGACAAGCCTGAACTCTGGATCGGCGTTGCGGTCAACTACCATATTTTGCCTCACAAAACGAACTGCACCGATCACAGGTGCATTGCATCTTTTCTTCGATGAAGCGTGATACATCGATGATGACACGAACCGACTAAAACTTCTACTGAACTCCCCCTTCCATCTATAATAATGAATCAAATTTAGAACATAATCGACTGGTCTATCCTGACCCACTTGAAACTTATGAATATAACCCTTCCCCGAAGCTTGAGATATCTCCCCACAGCAAACAACTTGAACAAAGGGATACCCTGCTTGATAACGCGTTCCAAGATATTCTTTTGGTACGTAAACTTCCTGAGGTCTGTCTTTATCATCATCACATCGCCTTGCTAGTGGAGTGAAAACTAAATTTTTACCATCAACTTTTAGCATCACAGGAACTTGATACATCCAATCCCACGTATCAACACCAAAGAAGACTCCCTGCATTCCAATCGTCATCAAGTTAGAAATTTTTTCAACAATGGCTGGATGTAACGCAAACAACTCATCAAACCCTTCAACGGCATCAGTTTCAGCATTTTCTTTTGTCATTGGATTAATAAAGAGCCTTGCAGGAAAGAGAAGCCAGCTCGGTACACGCCTTGATTCAACGAGCATAGAAAGAGCAGCATCAAATATAGCAATTCCACATCGATTGTGTTCAGCCATAGGCAAATTTCGCGAACGACTGTAATCACTCACATCTCGAACCTGAACTGCACCCACATTAAATTTCTGCCACTCCTCTATAGGTGCATTTTGAAGTCTTATCCCCTGAAATCTCGCAATCTCTGGAATGGTGCTAAAAACCGAATTTACCCTACCTATAATTGACATAAAATCTTCCTTGGCTATTAGCGAGCATCTATTCCAATGCCGCCTGTTTTGCAAGAAATCTGGATCCTGGGTTTTGGATTCTGGATCCCGCATCTCAGCCAGAGGCTGATGAGCCTTTGGCTCAAAGTGCGGGATGACAAAGGAGGGGGTGTGGAATGGTAGGGTCGCTGGTCGCTGGCCTCTGGCCTCTGGCCTCTGACTTCTTGCCTCTGACTTCTGGCCCCTGACCTCTGGTGGGTTGATGGTTATTTGGTGTGTGTGCCGTTAGATATGACAAATATCTGCACATATTCAAAGAGCCCTGAACCTGCCCAAAAACTCTCACGCTGGTAGCGGCTTATCTGATTAAATGCTTCCTGAATTACCACCCCGCGACGTTTAAGCTCAATATGTACAAGTGGCAAACCGTTGACCAGCACCGTTACATCGTAGCGGTTGGCTCTTTGACCTTCCTCGGTGGCGTATTGGTTGATCACCTGTAAACTGTTTTCGTGGATTTTGTCTTTACGAAGCAGATAGACATTTTTGACTGTTCCGTCATCTCTTTTTAGATTTTTGATGTAGTCTTCCTGAATAGTAGCTGTTTTTTCGGCAATGCTCTGGTTGGGATTGGCGATCTCGCTGGCAAAAAATCTTTCCCATTCGGGATCGGAAAAAGTGAAATCGTTCAGACTTTCCAACTGTTTGCGAAGATTCAAAACAAGATCAGCTTCGGTAGTGATGTTTAGGTATTCATACGCCTGTGACTCTAACTGCTCGATGAAAGCGCGCTCCAGCTCTGTTTCGCTTTGATAGTGAGTAGCACGCTTTTTATCAGGTGTATATTCCGTAAAGACTGTGCTCTGCGGGTTTTGAGATACTAAATTATATTTATTAACCTTGTTCATAACTTACTTTTCTTTGTATCCCCTAAACTCTCCTGCATATAGTCGTAAACAGTCTTGATGATTTCTCGAACAACACCATTGGCATTTGAGAAAATCAGATTATCAATAGCGCTATCCCCATATCGTCGAATTGCCTCTGCCACCAATGCGTGAACAAATGATTGTGTTACACCGGTTACGTTAATAAAATCCACTTCAACTTCTTTGTTCTTTGCCATTTCTGGCAGAATAATCTCTTCGCGCCATTTTCTGGCAATATCTTTATTCTCGGCAAATTCACCCGCTTTCCGATATACAATAATTTTTTTCACGCGAACCTTGGCTCTCTATATTTTACTTTTTTGCGTTCCCGCACAGCAAGTGTATAACTTTCACGAATATCGCCCATTAATTTTTCAAAATCCTCGGTATCACTATCAAGAGTAATGTCGATCGCAACTAATGTGCCGTGAAAATTAGGAGCATTATCTCGCTCTGAGTGTCTATCATCATTCGGATCAGGATGAAGCCTGGCATTTTTGATACGCTTGTCATGCAATAACAGTTTGTAAATGGCACTGCCGCTGTAGATCAGGAAATAATTACGCGCTACTTGAGCAATCGATTTAATAAAATACAGTCCCGCACCGGCATTGTCTTCCGTGCCACCTTCACGGTGAGTTGTTCCGGAAATCCCCGGCATCAACGCCAGTTTAATGGCATCAATGTCATTTTTGGGATGCCAGAATTTGTTCATGCTTTGCCGAATACCAATTCCGTTATCACAAATGCCGATGCGCACTGTATTTGCTTTTTTATAATACTGCGCCGCGACGACCGCGCCGCTGCTTGAATATGAATGTTCCAGAACATTTCGCACCAACTCACCGATCGTATATTTTATCGGATCAGTTTTTTCGGGCGGCAGATGTAAAAGAGGTATCATATCGGTGATAAATTGTGATTGGTCAGCAGAGTTCTTAATGATGGTCAGTGGAATAAATTTACCGGTAGGCTCATTATGAGCGATTTGATATGGAGATTTATTTTTTGTAAAATTAAAAAGCCCCATGCGATCAAGGTAATGCGCTGACGAAGCGGTAAAATCGTCAAACTCGACATGTTCCCGTCCAACCGTAAGAGCGAGAGTCGCTGTAAAAGTGAGAACGGCTGGGTGAACATTGATCCATTTCGGATGAGAGGCAATACGCAACTTTTGGGGATCAGCAAAAGAGAGCTTGCCAATAAAACGGTCAAAGTTCCTTAAATAATCACTGGTTGACAGATATAGTTCCATACAAGCCCAAACATACCTGTAGAGCGTATATATGTCAATATACGTTCTACAGGGTCAATTTTGCCTGTAGAGCGTATAAATTCCACTATACGCTCTACAGGGATTTAAAGTTTAATAATTTATTCCGGTAGTATTCGTACTGTTTTCTTCGGGCATTGAGTTCAGCGGGCAGACCTATTGAGATATCGTTCGCGAGAGAGTCAAATTTATCGAGGATGGAGACAATGCGTTCTTGTTCGGTAAGAGATGGAAGAGGGATTTTTACAGAACCAATTTGACCAAAAGTTATAGCTGGCATCGTTGAGCTACCACCACTTGAATTTAAAAAATTATAAATCTTTGGTTGTGAGAGATAACAATATAAAAACTTAGTATCTAATTCTTTTGTTTTTAATTTAATTTGAAACATATTATTCGCGATTGCTCCGCTGTATTTCAAAAATACTTTTCCTGCCGCACTCGCACCATATCTAATCATCACTAAATCACCATCGTTTTTAACGTACCTAACCCCAGGATCCTTTATATATCGTTGTGGTTCATCATCTTTTACAAAATCAACAATACGCAAAAATCTAACAAAGCCATCTTGTTTTTCTGGTAATTGATTTGATGGATCAATTTGAATGCCTTGTGAAAAATCTACTATTTCTTTTAGTTCGATTAATCGAATATCATCCCCAAACGTCAGTAACTCCTCCCGATAATACTCATACTGCTTCTTTCGCGCCTCCAGCTCCGCCTCCAGCGTGGTAAAGGTGTCCAGAATTTTTACTATCTCTTCTTGGATGGCAAGGGGCGGGATGGGGATTTTGAATTTTGTCATTAATGTATTTGAACTTAAATTAGGTTGAGCACCACCCCCAGCTGAGGCATAAATTTCTTCAACTTTGGAAAGAAGAAAGTGATATAAATAGCGATTGTTGAGAAGTTCAATGTTGGGAATAAATTTCCCTACCCGTTGATTGAGATAAGCTGTGCTTTCATAGTCATAATAACCAATTTTCCCAGTGGTTGCGCCAGACATTGCTATTAAAATATCACCTTCATTGGCACAGAGGGGTTTAGCTTTGTTGTAGTCACATTCCCAAAAGCATCGTAGCTGTATGTGTAACCTGTTGTCCCGGCAGAATCCAGCAGGGCTGTGATATTTCCCAGATGATCTCTGTTGTAGCGATATGCGGTCGCTCCTTTCTTAGCATACATAAGCATGTCGATGCCTATTCCATTGAAAACCTGTAGCACTTCGTTGTCACTGCCATCTCGTATTTCGATAACCTGATCTCCCTGATGAACATATCTCCTCTGCGAGATCGTGCCGTTGTCGTCAACCTTCTTAATTGTTCTACGTCCCAATGGGCCATAGATGTAATCAACAGTAGCTTTGCCCTTCTTAACCTGAACGAGCTGATCCTTGCTATTCCATTTTAGAGTCGTTGTCACTCTGCAGATTTCTGATGTGGTTTTATATTTGCTCTATTTCTTTTTGTTTTTAATTCTTTTCATTTCATTATTAAGCTCATCGAGTATTTCATCAACAATTTTAACATTGATTTTGTACACCTTATTTCCTGAAAAGATTACTTTATCAGTTGTAATAATCAATTCCTTTTTGTTTTTTTTATCCTGAATTATAATTCTAAAACCTGTATAATCATTGTCCTTAGCTTTACTCCCTTTCTGCTTAGAAAGCATATCGAATAAGCAAGTTAGTTTTGAAGAAGCAAGATCAAATGCAAAAGAATGTTCAATAAGATACTCACGTGAAGGTGGAACAAAAAATTGCATTTCAAGTGGGGTATAAAAAACTTTATATGTCTTAATTTCGCATGCCATTGAAATTGATGAATACAATAAGACAAGTAATAAAACAATTTTTTTCATAACATCGCCTTTCTAATATTGATATCTAGTTCTATTATATCCCTCAAGAGGTTGCATAATTGGATTTTCCCATGTATTAACATTATTTATTCGATTAGGACCATCATCAGCGGTTCCAGTTAGATGCCCTAATTCGTGCGCTAAAATACGTGTAGTGCTCGCAGTTTTTGTTCCACAATCGGTATGCATTTGTATATTAGTAGAATTAGGATTGACATAAACATGATTTCCAAGTTGACCATTTGTACGTCCCTGAGCATCAAATCCGCTATGGATTAAATACGTTTGGGGATCACTGTGAAGCTGGTTTAATAATCTTCTGCCCGTTGGCGTTCTCATGATCTGCTGGATATGTGGCTTCATCACAGTTTCAGAAGCTGTATCAGCATACCATAATATCAACCCCCACGGATCCACTCTATTCACCGGATTTCCGCCGACGTAATTGTAGAGATTAATTCCACCTGCAAGATTTATCGGATCTTCGGAGATGAAGCGGCCAATTGATGGATCGTAGTATCTTGCACGATAATAATAGATGCCAACCTCACTATCCCATTCTCTTCCATTGAACATAAACGGATTCTCAACCGTTGGCGAGCCAACCGTAGTAATCATCGGGTTGCCAAAAACATCGTAGTCGTACTTGTATCCCGGTGTGCCGCCATACGGCTCAAGAAGAGCCTTCACGTTGCCCAGGCGGTCGGTCCAGTAGCGATATTTGTCACTCCCTTTTACTACATACATGATCTGGTCGATATTCGGCCCATGAAAAACCTGTAACACTTCAGCGTCATTCTTATCACGTATCTCTGCGACATTCCATCCGATGTCGATATAACGACGTTTGGTTACAGTTCCATTGTTGTCGATTATTTTCAAGACACGTCTGCCGATTGCATCATAAACGTAATCAACAGTCGTTGTACCCTTTTTTGCCTGAGTCAGCTGTCCCTTTGCGTTCCATTGGTATGTGATCGTCGTACCGCCCGGTGTTTTCGATGTCATATTTCCGTTGGCATCATAGGTATATGCCCCACTCCCGCCGATCAGCTTGTTGTTGCTATCATAGGTGTAGGTCTCAGCGGCCGGACCAGCTAAACGGTTGCCCAACTTGTCGTAGGTGTACGCCTCGGTCGGATTGGTGCCGGAAAGGAGTTGATATGTCGGATCGTACCCAAAGATGCTCGTTGTTGTATCGATCGTCTCAGTCAACACATTGCCTACTTTGTCATACGTATAATCGATATCCTTGCCAATCGTCGGATCGATCCGTGTGAGTCGACCGGCTGCGTCGTAATGATAGTTGTCATACCCGCCATAGTTGGTGAGGCTTTTGATTCTGCCGCTCTTGTCGTAAGTGATGCTCGTACTTGTCCTTGGCGCATCAGGTCTGCCGGCATCGTCGTATTTGACATAGCGCTTTGTGATCAGATCTCCCGAGATGCTGTAGCCGCTCCAGGTATAACCGAAGTCAACCCGTTTGGTCGGATAGCCGCTAATAGCCACCATCTCACTCGTCACGCGATTGGCGTTATCATAGATATATGTCACCGAACCGCTGTTATCACTTACTTTGGTTAGATTGCCGTTGATATCGTAGCTATAGCTGACGGTGTCGTCGGGATATGCGACTTTGAAGAGACGTCCTAGGTTGTCGTATTGATAATTGATCGCACGTCCATCCTTCAGTGTGCGTTTAGTGATCTGTCGGTCATTGTTATATGTAAAGGCTTCAATTCCTCCCATCGGATCTACCCTCTTTAAAAGATTTCCTACCGCATCGTATTCAAATTGCCAAGTGTTGTTATTCGGGTCGGTGAGGGTTGAGATCATGTTATCCTTTGAACAGCCACAGCTAGGCTTATGGTTATATGTGATCCTGTGTCCCTTCGCATCTGTCGATGAGGTGAGCCTGTTGTTGACGTCGTATGTTAGCGTCGTCACGTTGCCGTTGCCATCTGTGATACTCGTGACATTTCCGGCCGCGTCGTATGAGAGGCTTGTCATGTTGTTCAGGCCATCTGTGATAGATGCAAGGAGTCCATCGCTATCGTAGCTATATGTCGTCACGCGCCCCTCGCCATCTCTCCTGGTGGTCAGCAATCCCTCAGGAGAATAGGTAAACGAAGTCACGGCATTATAAGCGTCCGTGATCGATAAGAGATTGCTCTTCGCGTCATATGCGAGGTCAAAACCGTCATCGTCAGGTGTCTGGTAGAAAATCAAATTGTTGTTAGCATCATATTGCATGAGAGTCGCACCGGTTGCGCTCGATCTCCCCTTTGGCACATATTTGGTCAGGTTGCCGAAGGAGTCGTATTCATACTCCGCTACTGCTGTGTCGGGGTATGTGATCTTAACCGGCCTCGATGATTTATCCCGCTCTGTTATCGTGCTTTGGTTGCTTGCATCTGTATCTTTGACGATGTTGCCTTTGCGA
>JBDRGF010000071.1:0-59588 GCA_043818055.1 Pseudomonadota bacterium
CTACTTTGTTTTGTTCTTTTTGTTCTTCGTGTCATCCCCGCGAAGGCGGGGATCCAGTATTGATAGGTATTAGCCAAATCTGGATCCCCGCCTTCGCGGGGATGACAAGCGGGAATCATAGGTTTTTAGAGGTGCCCTTAATATAACTTCGGCGAAAACTCTCTCTTAGTGAGTTGCATTAAGATTTCTTCATTTTTTGTTATTCCTCTCCCCGCAACGAGCGCGGGGTAAACTTCAGAGGGAATCCAACGTAAATTCAACCCAATCTGGATCCCGCATCGGGGTGCGGGATGACAACATGGATGAGACTGGAGGACGACAATGAGATGTTAACCGGACAATAGTGAATCGAGTACGAAATAATAACGGAGAAAAATTCTCACACGGCGTTAAAATTTGCGCCTTGTTATTTATTCGTTTTTTGCTATTCAGGTTAAAATGGATAGTGAAATTTCAAGAAATATCAAAGCCATATTTGAAAGAATAGATAGATCCGCGCGTAAAGCTCAGTTTGAGCCTAATAAAATTAAGCTCGTAGCAGTATCAAAAACCAAATCACCATCTATGATAAAAGAGGCGTATGATGCAGGTTTAAGGGATTTCGGTGAAAATTATGCGCAGGAGTTGAGGGATAAATCAAACGAGCTGAGTGATCTGGATATCAACTGGCACTTCATCGGCCACCTTCAAAAGAACAAAGCAAAATATATAGCCAAATCCGCTAACTTCTGGCAGAGCCTCGATTCTTTTGATGTGGCATCAGAGGTCAACAAGCGCCTGGCAAATCCCATCGATGTACTTATAGAGGTGAACCTTGGGGGAGAGGCGAGTAAAACCGGCGTTTCTGAATCGGAGCTCCCACAGCTCATTGAAAATCTACAAACTCTCGACAAGCTTAACGTCAAAGGCTTGATGGTAGTTCCCCCATATGATGATGATCCTGAAAAAAGCCGTCCATACTTCAAAAAGCTAAACAAACTGGCTCAAGAATTTCAACTCAAGGAGCTCTCGATGGGAATGACTCATGACTTCGAGGTCGCGATCGAAGAGGGGGCGACGATTGTGAGAGTGGGAACGCGGGTGTTTGGGGAGAGGACAAAATAGCATATAGCATATAGCATATAGCATATGGGAAAAAACATATCAAAATATGAATAACAATCTAAATTTGAAAATATACCTCACCCCTAGATCTTCGAAGAACAAGATCAAGGGATGGAGGGGGGATGAGCTCGCAATTGCAATTGCCGCCCCACCTGTCGATGGGGCAGCCAACGAAAACCTGATAAAATTCCTCTCAAAGGAGCTAAAAATCCCAAAATCCTCAATCTCGATTATAAAAGGCGTCTCCTCAAGACATAAGACACTTTTGATTCAAGGTGTCAGCGAAAACGATATTAAAAAAATCACCGCTTTGGTTTAACATCGATGCTTTTAATAGCATCAGCAGCACAATACCTGAAATCCTCATATTTATCTTTGAGAGCGCGCCTGATTTCGGGAAGGGCTGACCTTGCGGCCGGGCCGATGAAGCCGAGAGTCGTTAATGTGATCAGACGAACATTAAAAGGTCCCGGATCTTGTGTACCTTCTTTTATAATATGTTCGGTCTGGGTTAGCTTTGATCTCTTAAGTTCCTTTTCTGTCTCCTTCAGGGTCAGAACAAGTGCCTTAACAGTTGATATGGGGGCTTTTTTAAGGCCATTTGGCACACCAATCCCATTGAGCACAAGTATTGGGGCATAAACGTGCTTCCAAACCCTCTTTTTAAGAGCATCCTCGAGATGCCTGGTCAGTTGAGGCACAGCACAAGCTGCATGATCTCTCATCACCAACAACGAGTACATTGATTTTCTCCATCTCGCACCATTCAAACCGGATAGATGAGTCCGTATTACATTTCCAACCGGTGATTTGGCGCAAACAAGCGAAGTTGAAGGCTTCGATGCAGGCGGCTTTTTTACAACCTTTCCTTTTTTTCCGGTGGCCGCACACAACAGATTGGACATGCCGTACATCTGACTGACAAACATAATTCCCTCCTTTTTTAATCATCATTATGATAGGTTTGTGACAATTTGCAAAGATAAGTTGCCCGAATCAAAAAGCGTATGTAGCATGTAGTTAAAACCTCACCCCCATCCGGCCAAAAACACTCACCCCCTTCTGCCCTACGGGCATCTTCCCCCCTCAAGAGGGCAGAGCATAGCGGAAAGGGCATTGAGGGCACCTTCCCCCATTCAGGGGTAAGGGCAAAATTATTGCGCTTCACGCTTCACGGGCGGACGCTTCACGTAATCATGCCACATGCGCCTTTTCTTCCCTTACCGCTGATTATCATTTACTTTTTTTCAAAATTAACTATAAATGGGGACTTGAATTCCCACCCCCTTTGGGGGATAATGTGAACACTTAGGTTCAATTTATGCCGATATACGAATACGAATGCAAAAGCTGCAAAAAGTATTTTGAGACGATGCAAAAGGCATCGGACGAGCCTCTTGCTCAGTGCCCCACCTGTGGAAAGAAAGTGTCGAGGGTCATGTCAAGGACATCTTTCGCTCTAAAGGGAGGCGGCTGGTATAAAGATGGATATGCATCAGGCGGTAAAAAAACAAGTGACACCTCGAGCCCAAAATCATCACCCAAGGAGAAAGGATCAAAAGAAAAGAGCTCTAATCCACCGGGGAGCAAATAATGATAGACCGAATCAACAGGCCGGACGCGCCTGAACCGTGGAAAATTAAGAGGGCTAAGGAAACAAAAGAGAATCAGCATCACAAAGGGGATCGGGAGCAAAAGGGTAAGAAGAAAGAGCAGCCTGAGCAAGCCGAAGAGTGGAAAAAATATGATTCCGGGGAAACATACATCAAGCCGATCAGAGTTAAGAGAGCCAGCATAGAAAGGTGTCTTTTCAAAGGAGCTGATTTACATAGCGGAATTGCACTCTTAGAAGTAGATATCACGTGGGTAGACGGTAAAACGATTAATGACGCTATACTTTTACTGTACAACCTTGAAGATTATTTTAAAGTAAAAAATTTTAAAACCGGGGAAAATGTTCCCGATCAATATTGGGGAAGAGAGGAATACGTCGAAGTTGGAATCCCTCAAAAGGTTCATAAGTCAGGCCTATATCGTCCGGAAACAGACAAGGTTCAGAAGGTTGAAAAACAGGAAGAATCACTGTTCAAAAAGATTCTGAGAACCATAGGCTTGATAGACCGTCATACGGGGGAGTTTCAGACTACGATTGCATTTATATATTTATTTTTCTTTGTAGTTTTATTACTCTTATTGATCCTCGAGATCAGCAAATAAAATTATGGCAGAACTAGAGACAAAACAATTTGGAAAGTATTTTCTCCTCGAAAAATTGGCAACAGGAGGGATGGCGGAAATATATAAGGCCAAAACCTTCGGTGTAGATGGCTTTGAGAAGATGCTGGTGATCAAAAGAATCCTCCCCCACTGTTCAGCAGACAAGGAATTTATCACCATGCTGACCGATGAGGCTAAGCTGTCGGTGCTCCTATCTCACGCCAATATCGTGCAGGTCTACGACCTCGGTCGGGTCGGCTCAGACTACTTCATCTCGATGGAGTACATAAACGGAGTGAATCTTAGAGAACTGACTTATCGCTGCAGGGAATCGGGAAGCCCCCTTTCCCCGGAAATATGCGTCTTCATAGCAAGCGAAATCTGCAAAGGTCTTGATTACGCGCACAGAAAGTCAGATGACAAAAATAACCCGCTAAATATCGTCCACAGGGATATCAGCCCACAGAACATTCTGATCTCGTACGAAGGAGAGGTCAAGATCGTGGACTTCGGCATCGCCAAAGCTGCTATGAACATATCTCATACGATGGCGGGAATCCTAAAGGGCAAAATCGCTTACATGTCCCCGGAACAGGCATCAGGCCAACAGATCGACAAACGAACTGATATCTTCTCGGCAGGAATTCTCCTCTACGAGATGCTCACTAACGAAAAACTTTTCACGGGGGAATCACAGTTTGAAGTCCTACAGAAGATCCGATCGGCCAATGTCACAAAGGAGTCCCTGCCTGATTCAATCCCTGAACCGCTGAAGGATATTCTGGTCAAGGCGCTGGCTGCAAACCCGGACGAACGCTATCAGATAGCCGGGGATATGCAGATCGATCTGACAAAACTCCTCTACTCCACCTACTCGGATTTCACGCCCAGAAAAGTTGCAATGATCATAAAAAAGACCTTCTCAGAAGATATAGAGAAGGACCAGATGGAGAGGGCCAAGATCGAGTCGCTCGAACAGCAGACGGCCTCGATGAATATATCCGAAGGCGAAAAGCAGGAATCGATCGTCCACAGCAAAACCCCTCCTCCGGAAAGTCAGAGCATAACAACACGAGAAGAGACGCTTCCCAAAAAAGGTTTCTTCAAACGTTTTGCGGTTACAACCCTTCTCCTCGCAGTGATAGGATTTGGAGGCTGGTTCGGCTATCAATACTACCAAAACTTCAAACCTGCGGGTGACGAGACACGCGAATTTAGTTCATTGATACTATCATCCGATCCTACAGGGGCATCCGTCACTCTGAACGGCACGGATACCGGAAGGACGACTCCAACAACTATAGAGAGGCTTAAAATAGGCGAACAGTACACCGTCAAACTCGAAAAAAAGGGATATACGACGATTGAAAAAACCTTCGCCATCACATCTGCTGAGCCGCTTAACTTAAATCTCCCCCTCGTTCCTCCAAAAGGAATTTTGAACATCATATCATCTCCACCCGGAGCTTCTATCCTCCTCGATAATATCGCAACAGGACGCGTAACACCCACAACGCTTGACAGGCTGCCGATGAATACCACTCTCAAAATCACTCTAAAAAAACCAAATTTCAAAGATTACGATCAGACGATTAAACTCAAATCGGAGGAACCTGAATCAATCTCTGTTAATTTATTTTCCGAAACTGGCAGCTTGAGCCTTTCATCAGAACCAACCGGCGCCTCCATCGAACTCAATGGCAAGGACTTAGGACAGAAGACACCTTACACGATCACCAACTTAGAGGTCGGAAATAAATATGATGTTACACTAAAATTAGAAGGGTATACGGATGTTACAAAGAGCTATTCGATAGAGAACACATCACTTTTAAGCACTACGGAAAAGCTGAACAAAAGACCCCCTACTGCCGAGCAAAAAACAGCATCTATCAAACTTACCTCTAAACCAAGCGGTGCGACTGTCTATAGCGGAAAGCAAAAGCTTGGAACGACACCTTTCACAACTAAAAAGTTTACTGTGGGGGGAAGCTACAATCTTCGATTCACAAAGAGCGGCTACTCAGCGACGAGCAAGCAGGGAAAAGTTTCTGATGAATCTTTAGATATTCACGCAACTCTCTCGAAGGAAGAAAAGCCTGTTGAACCGACACCCACACTAACTCCATCAGGAACAGGAAAACTTACTGTAAGCAGCTCTCCCTCTGGCGCCAATGTCTTCGTTAATGGAGATCATAAAGGGACAACCCCTTTGACTGTTTCTATTTCCTCTGGTGCCGCCAAAGTCTTGATCAACAAAGAGGGCTACGCTACTGAAAAGAGAAATGTCACGATACAGGCTGGAAAAACCACATCGATCTCCTCAGTTGATCTGATCAAAGAGAGCGAGTTGAGGCTCAGCATAAAAACAACCCCCCCCGCCGCTTCGGTGACTCTCGATGGAGTGAAAATTCCACCGACACCTGTGATCATCAAAGGAGCGGGACTTAGGATGAACAACACTTACACCATAGTGATCTCAAAATCAGGATATGAAACCATCACAAAACAGGTCACGATGGATAAACCTCAAAAAGAGATAAATGTATTCCTTGAAAAGAAGTAAGGAGCTTTGCACATGAACCCAGACATCGATTCAAAAACAGAACTTCTTAAACTCTCCGAGATCTCATCTCCTATCTCGCTCAGAAAGTGCCAGCTGGTAGTCGTAAAGGGTCCGGACTCGGGAAAGAAGCTAACACTCAGCAAAAACGAAATTAAAGTCGGAAAAAAGGAAGACAATGATCTGGTAGTAACAGATAAAACCGTCTCCAGAAATCATCTCGAGATACAATATAAGTCCGACATTTTCATGCTCATAGATCGTGATTCTACAAACGGCACATACTTGAACGGCAACAAGGTCAAGGAGGCATACCTATTCCCGGGAGACCAGATAAAACTTGGAAATACAGTCCTCGAATTCATTGCGTTTGACGAAGGTGTGAAGATAGAACCGAGCTCCAGAGAAGAGTTCGGCGAAATGGTGGGAAAGAGCAAAAGGATGCGTCAGATATTTGCGATACTCGAAAAGATAGCGCCATCCAACGCCACAGTGATAATCGAGGGAGATACCGGCACAGGCAAAGACCTTGTCGCTAAGGCTATTCATGAATACAGCCACAGAAAAAACAAACCATTCATAGTCTTCGACTGTTCGGCCGTCGCCCCAAATCTCATCGAAAGCGAACTCTTCGGGCATGAGCGCGGCTCCTTCACCGGAGCGGTAAAAGCGAGACGCGGAGCCTTTGAGGCGGCTAACGGCGGTACGATATTTCTCGACGAAATTGGAGAATTGACTCTCGACCTTCAACCCAAGCTCTTGCGCGCTCTTGAACAGAGAGAGGTGAAGAGAGTCGGAGCCAACGTGCCTATCAAGATAGATGTAAGGGTGGTCTGCGCGACAAACAGAAATCTTAGAACCGAGATCAAGGAGGGAAGATTCAGGGAGGATCTCTACTACAGATTGTCCGTTGTCAAAATTCACCTCCCATCGCTGCGCGATCGTCCTGATGATATTTCACTCTTGCTCGAGCACTTTCTCTCCACAAGCCACTTGAACAAGGACCCGAACGGCAATCTCAAGGTGACGCACGTCGATGATGAAACCCTAAAAATTCTCTCCCGCCATCCGTGGCCAGGCAACGTAAGGGAACTATATAATGTAATGGAGAGAGCAATATCTTTCGTGGAAGGCGATATCCTCACGAGATCTCATCTCGAATTCATATTCTCCGAATCGCAGGTTGAACATTCAGATGAGAGAACTGAGTGGATGCCATTATCTACAGACATTCCTTTCAAAGATGCAAAGGCGAAGATCGTGGAGGTATTCGAAAAAGAGTATCTGACCGAACTCCTTAAAAGAAATGACAACAATATCTCCAAGGCCTCCAGGGAAGCCAAGATCGACCGCAAACACCTGCGAAATCTGCTTAAGAAATATGGGATTTCTTCGAAAGATTAAAAAAAAATAAAGTAGATTTTTAGAGGTCGACATATCTTTCAGAGTCACTTCGAACGCATCAGCAACCCATAGGTGTTATTTGAAGTGGTCGCTGAGAGGTTGATGCTATCAGGGATTGTGTCGATTAGATAATACTTCGCAGCACTTCCACTCACAGTTGCCCTCGATCCCGCAGAATATGAATTAAGATAGGGGCCTGTAAGCACTGTATCGCGTCCATCTTCCGGCTCACAGATGAGACATACACCTGTGGTATTCCCAGTGTTCGAATCAACTGTTCGCGGTTGATAGACAAATCTGGAATCAGAGGTCAGTCCACGATCAGTCATAGCAAGCGCTATAGTCCATCGCAGCATAAACTCGGAAAAGTTGTTAAAGCTATCAGAACCGTTGAATGCGCTTTCAAGATTATCAACGCCACTTTCGTTCGTTTGTAAAAGTCGGGAGAGAAATTGATCCGGATCGGCGCTCTGCTCATACATGAATCGCAGGAAAAGATAAGCTGCGCCTCGCTCCTGAAGCGAGGGTGATTCACCTGAGACGAGCATTGTGTTTGCAGGGTCAGCCAGGAAGAGCTCATAGCGCGACGGGTTCTCCTGATTATGACCGATCATGTCTTCGGTGAGGTGAGACATACCCTCGTTGAGCCATCCCTCCTCTGGTGAGCCGTCACGCACAAATACATGCTGGTTATAGCTGATGGCGTGCTGCAGCTCATGTGGGAAGACCGCCGGCAGGAGATTCGACATCGCAAACTCATTGGAGATCGGATATCCAAAGTCACCATCTGGATCTGGAGACATCAGATAGACGATCTCACCATAATCCGAGGTCGGATTCGCATCCGATTGTTCATAAAGATCTGCCGCGTAGAAAAACCCGGTGATGATACCGCCGGCCATATTACCCAAGCGATTGACCTGCGTTGTTATCAACGCGATGACCTTGCCATTTCCATCGATATCAGAAGGCCCATCATAAATCTGATTCTCCCACTCAGCTGCGCGTTGATATTCGCTGCAAAGTAAAGCGATGTCATCACTCGAAAGCATATTTGAATTTACCTCTTCATCAATGTAGATCAAAATATCGCTTTCAATACAGCGCAAATATGCATTCACGTCAGAGTATGCTGTTAAAGAGGTAAGACTGCTAAGCACACGAAATCCCCTGTAGCTGCCTAATTCCACAGCCTTGGTCATGGTTTTTCCAATGCCGTGCGTAGGTGTCGTTATTTGAGTCGGGGGTTGAGTTGCCAATTCAAATTCTGCGGCTCGAAGCCATGAGGAGAGGATTGAGCTGGCGTCATAACCATCACCTTCAGAGAGCATGTTCTTAATGAGCGGATCTGCATCTTCAACTGGAACGCTCTCGTTGCTCATAACTATTGAGCTTCCTGCGCTAGTTGAACTGGCTGAACCTAAGATGAGGAGAAATTCGGTCGACTTATCAACTCCATCGAAATTGATTTGCGCAGAATCCCCATCGAAACTGACAAGCATAATATCACCGACGCTCATATCGGAGGGTGAGGATACGAAATTAGTGTACTCAGTTCCCGCAACCTCACTCTCGCTAGGACTGCCCGATGACCCCCCGCACCCTGAAAGAAATAGAGAGAGGCTGACCACATAAAAAAACCATCGGTACCACGACTTTTTATTTTTTAATTTCATATTCCCCCTGCTAAGCTCTATTTAAAGCAAGGGGTGTGCCAAAACCTATAAATCAAACACTGTAAATATGCGTTTAGAATTCAAGCAGTTATATTATGGCTAGATGAGTAGATTTGTACTAGATGGGTGTTTTTATACAAAGACAGAACAAGAATAGTCAATAATATGACGTATACTTTTTGGATTAAAATCTGAGGGCTAGAATAGCAAATCTTTGAGGATATACTTTCTGGATATGCTTCGAAGATGGAATGGAACAACACAGCCGCAGCGATCGCAGTCGGCCTTGCCTCCTAACATGCATTTGGATTTGAGCTCCCCTGAGGCGTTTATCGCAAAGCCCTTTTTCATAAAAATACAATTTGAACCCACCGCTTTATGCCGGTTCCCGCTCTTCATAAGGGAGTAAAGGGTTTCGCTGCCGGAGATGAATTGCCCATACTTTTCCCTTTTAAGAGTCAGGATTTTATCGATAATTTTGTCGCGTTCTTCAAACGGAATCCAGAGATCATCCTCGGCGTCCACAAAGGGTGTATAAAAATCAAAGATCATCTCCTTAACGTTCGAACAATCATACCACTCCTCTAGCATAGGCTCTATGCATTCTTTATTGAGGTTGTTCAGACAACAAGCCAGACGAATGGTCTTCCCATAATTTTTTGGGTCGGTGACATTTTTGTGAAGGCGGGCATAGACCCCTTTACCTCTGATTTTATCGTGGGTCTCCTGAGTCCCGTCGAGCGATATATAATATGAGACATCCTTCCAGTCGGGAAGAGGCAACGTTCCATTTGTGACTATCAGATTGAATTTAAATTTTGATTTGAGTTTATATGGAACATCCTGCCTGAGAAGAGGCTCACCCCCTACCCACGTACAGCTCCAGCAATTTTTGAAGTTTGAAAGATGAGTGGAAATTTTATCGATAAGGTGAGATGGTTCAATCTCCTCATCCTGCTTGCCAGCGTAGTAGTAGCAATGCTTACAGCGCAAATTGCATTTATTGGTCACATCCACTGAGCCGAACGATTTTTTTGGGACGCCATAGAAAAGAAGCACAAGTCTGGGTAAAATCTGGCTTTTAAAAATGGGGTATCTTCTGGTAATAAATTCTTTTTTATCCATCATTAAACTGCGCTAAGTGCGGGAGATTTTGTAGGGGCAGGTTTTAAACCTGCCCATGAATCTGTTCCGGGTGGGTTTAAAACCCACCCCTACAAAAAATATATTGTCATAGGAAAAACTCCCCGCTCCCTCACTTCAGGTGTTCCTGAACCTTGGATATCAAAAATGCGGGATCGAATGGCTTTGTTATGTATTCATCCGCTCCAACCGCCTTCCCTATGATCTTGTCCTCCTCCTGATCCTTCACTGTCAGAATAATGATTGGAATATGACGATACTCATCATCCGACTTCAAAAATCTGCAGACATCGTAACCGTAAAGTTTCGGCATCATGATATCCAGAATGATAAGATCCGGTTTTTCGGTTCTAGCCATCTCCAGCCCCTGCTTGCCGTCATACGCAACGATAGTCTCGTAACCGAGACTATTCAGACGCACTTCCAGAAGTTCAACCAGATCCTTCTCATCTTCGATTATCAATATTCTTGCTGACATAGCACCCTCTCCTTTTTATTGTTATCTGGTGATTATATATAATTCAAAGCATTTATCTACAACAAACTTATTTTTTTGAATGGATTTTGGGTTATTACCTCACTGGAGAGGTCCTTAGGTCTCTCGGCAAAATAAAGATAAAATTGCTCCCCAGTCCATGTTCGCTCTCAACCCAGATCCTCCCCTTATGGAGCTCAACAATATCCTTTGTGATCGACAAACCTAAACCTGTCCCATCCTTGGAGACATCGATAATCCGTCGAAACTTATCAAATATTGTCTCCAGATGATCCTTCGGAATTCCATCACCTGTATCTGAGATTTCAAAACGGACACTTTCACCCTCTTCCTTGCACTTAACAGCTATTTTACCCTTTGAGGGTGTGTATTTTATAGCATTGTTCAAAAGGTTGATGATTACCTCGGTCAACTTATCTCTATCCCCCCATATTGAACCGATATCATCCGGAACATCTTTCTCCAGGCTTAAACCATTTTTTGAAATTTCATGTTCATATGAGAAGAGAATTTCATCGACAAGTTCACCAAGATCGAAGCACTCCCTTTTTATATCAAGCTTTCCCATCTCAATGCGGGAAAGTTGCAGGACATCAGAGACAAGGCGTATCAACCTCTTTACAGTCTTATTCGCCAATTCCAATGTCTTTTTTTGTTGGGGGCCAATCTTTCCAACCGTGCCATCCAGCATCATCTCAAGAGAGGCCGCTATCACGCTCAATGGATTTCGAAATTCGTGAGATACATTAGCTACAAACTGTGATTTCACTTCATCAACTGCTTTGAGCCTTTTGTTCTTATCCGCAAGTTTTGCTTCGACCATGATCCTGTCGTGAATATCGACTGAAAAGCCGACTATTCCTGTGATGTTGCCATCTTTATCTTTGAACGGAATTTTATTCGTTTCAAAAAATCTGGTTCCATGGCAAGTTTCAACCTCTTCAACAATCCCCTTTTTGGGAAGGTCTGTTTCTACAACCTCCTTATCATCATTCCAATACCCTTTGGCCTGATTCGGAAAGATGTCAAAACAGGATTTTCCCTCCACATCCTCTCTTTTGAGACCAGTCATATCCAAAAATGCCTTATTAACCCGCACCATGCGATTATTGACATCTTTATAAAAGATCAAAGCTGGTATGGAATCGAATATGTTCTGATGTTCGTGTAATATGGCCTTGAGGTCGGAAAATTCCTTTTGATTCATATGGATATCCCTTTTAAGTTGAAAAAACCCGAATATTTTGCTTTTGAATAAAACCAACGATTCGCCGGGATGAATTTCAGATTTTGTTATTTTATAGAAAAAAGAGTTACTCCACAAGAAAAAATTATTATTTTATTAAGCGATGGGTATGTCTGGCTATTATTAGATCTTCGTTCGTCGGTATGACACGAACAGGGAAACTGCTCTTATTAGTGCTTATAACTTCCGCATGTTTTTTGTTCTTCTTCTCATCCAATTCGATACCGAGATATTTCAAACCTTTGCATACTATCGAACGAACTAAAGCTGCACGTTCCCCGATGCCGCCTGTAAAGACCAAAAGATCGACTCCGCCTAAAGCTGCGGAAAATCCCCCTATCTCTTTCTTAAGTTGATAACAGAACATATCGATTGCAAGAGCTGCTTTAGCGTTTTTTCCGCTCTTTTCTAAAAGTGTTTTCATATCAGAACTTAAGCCTGAGACTCCCAGTAAACCCGATTGATCGTTGATCAGTCTTTCAATACCTTTTCCGCTCATCCCCTTCTGATTGATCAGATAAATAAGAATACCCGGATCGAGATCTCCGGGGCGGGTCCCCATCATAAAACCACCGGCGGGTGTAAAACCCATAGTAGTATCAATCGATTTTCCACTCTTAACAGCAGCCAGGCTCGCACCGTTTCCAAGGTGAGCGATTATAACTCTGGAATATTTTCTAACATCGATACAGCTTACGATATATTCATATGAAAGGCCATGAAAACCGTAGCGCTCAACGCCCTCTTTATGAAGATATTCGGGCAAAGGAAAGCGCTTTGCGACCTCCGGCATATTTCTGTGAAATGCAGTGTCGAAACAAGCCACCTGTTTTAATTTAGGAAATCTTTTTTCGACAGATTCGACACAGACAATTTCAGATGGGAGATGAAGCGGCGCAAATGGGATCAACCCATTCAAAGTTTTGACAAGTTTATTATCAACGACAGCTGGCTTACAATAACTCTTCCCGCCATGCACAATACGATGACCGACGGCATCAGGAACTGGCAGCCGCAAAGCCTTTAGCTCTACAAACATTCTATCGATAGCAATATTATGATTTTTAAAATCGGCCTTTTGAATGCGTTTTTTTCCTGAACAATCGATCCAGCAGATACCACCCTTCAAACCGATTCGCTCGATCGCCCCCTTTGCCAAAAGTTCCTCACCTCTACCCATATTATAGAGGGCAAATTTCAGAGAGGATGAACCGCTGTTGATGCATAATATATGCCTTTTCATCAATAGCTCCACTTCCATTCCCTGATCTCTGGCATATCCTGACCGACCTTTCGAATATAATTTTTGTGATCGATGAGCTTGTTCCTGATCAGCTGTCTCATGTGCGCAGCGACTCCGCTGAGCGACGGTGCGCGATCAACGACATCCTGAGCCAGATGAAAGCGATCGATCAGATTAAGAACGGTCATATCGAATGGAGTTGTTGTCGTCCCCTCCTCTATGTAACCGCGGACGTGGAGATTTTTATGATTCGTTCTTCGATATGTAAGACGATGAATCAGCCAGGGGTATCCATGATAGGCAAAGATGATCGGTTTATCTTTAGTAAAGAGATCATCAAACTCCTTGTCGGATAGACCATGCGGATGCTCCCTTTCCGGCTGAAGCGTCATGAGATCAACGACATTGACCACCCTTATTTTAAGGGAGGGAACATTCTGTCTCAACAAATCTACAGCTGCCAAAGTCTCAAGGGTTGGGACATCGCCACAGCAGGCCATCACAACATCGGGTTCCATTCCATCGTCAGTGCTGGCCCACTCCCACATTCCGATTCCGACTGTGCAATGTTTTATAGCCGCATCCATGTCGAGCCACTGCAGTTGAGGCTGCTTCCCTGCAACTATCACATTCACATAATCACGGCTCCTGAGGCAGTGATCGGTAACGGACAGCAGAGTATTAGCGTCCGGCGGAAAATAGACGCGAACTATTTCGGCCTTCTTGTTGACGACATGATCGATAAAGCCGGGATCCTGATGGCTGAAACCGTTGTGATCCTGACGCCAGACATGCGATGTGAGAAGATAATTGAGAGAGGCGATGGGACGACGCCACTCTATCCCCTTCGTCACCTTGAGCCACTTCGCGTGCTGATTGAACATCGAATCGATTATGTGAATGAATGCCTCATAACATGAGAACAAGCCGTGCCTGCCCGTCAGGAGATAACCCTCAAGCCAGCCCTGACAAGTATGTTCACTCAATATCTCCATCACACGACCATCTGAAGCAAGATGATCATCTTCCGGCAGGGTCTTTGCGAGCCACGCACGATTGGTAACATCGAAAAGATCGCCCAGCCTGTTCGATTTGGTTTCGTCGGGGCCTACCACACGAAAATTTTTGCTCTTCATGTTCAGCTTCATCACATCGCGCAAAAACTTTCCCATCTGGCGAATCGACTCGGCCTCTTCCTTTCCGGGCTTTTGCACTTCGACAGCATATTCTCTAAAGTCGGGAATCTTAAGATCGTGAAGCTTTAGTCCTCCGTTGGCATGGGGGTTATCACCCATGCGACGTTTGCCAGAGGGGGCCAAAGAGGCGAGTTCGTGTTTCAACTTGCCGTTCTTGTCGAATAGCTCCTGAGGTTTATAGCTCTTCATCCAATCTTCCAGAATTTTTATGTGAGCCGGCTTCTCGGCGAGCTCAGAGAGCGGCACCTGATGCGAACGCCAATACCCCTCTGTCTTTAAACCATCTACCTCTTTGGGACCCGTCCACCCTTTAGGTGTTCTGAAGATAATCATCGGCCAAAATGGACGCTTCGATTTTTTTGTCGCTCTGGCAGTCTTTTGTATCTTTTTGATCTCGCCAAAAACCTTCTCCAAAGTGGAGGCCATAAGCGCATGCATCTTTTTGGGATCCGAGCCCTCAACAAAATATGGCTTGTAGCCATAACCGATAAAGAGATTTTTTAGTTCATCATTGCTTATGCGAGCCAGCACCGTCGGATTTGCGATCTTGTAGCCATTCAAATGCAAAATGGGGAGCACAGCTCCATCTGTGATGGGATCGAGAAATTTATTTGAATGCCACGCTGTAGCCAGCGGCCCTGTTTCCGCCTCACCATCACCGACGACACAGGCGACGATAAGATCAGGATTATCGAGCACCGCTCCATAGGCATGTGAGACAGAGTAGCCGAGCTCACCACCCTCGTGAATGGAGCCGGGCGTCTCGGGAGCGACATGACTTGGAATGCCTCCCGGAAATGAGAACTGTTTGAAGAGCCTTTTCATCCCCGACTCATCCTGTGAGATATTTGGATAATATTCGCTATAAGTACCTTCAAGATAAGTGTTGGCAACGAGCGCCGGCCCCCCGTGCCCAGGCCCCGCAATGAATATCATATTAAGATCATGCTTCTTTATAACCCGATTAAGATGTGCATAGATGAAATTAAGTCCTGGTGTCGTTCCCCAATGCCCCAAAAGACGGGGTTTTATGTGATTGAGTTTGAGCGGCTCTTTCAACAGTGGATTGTCGAGCAGATAGATCTGACCGACAGAGAGATAGTTGGCCGCGCGCCAATATGCGTCGATAAGTTTTAGCTCGTTATTTGAAAGAATCTTTTTCATCATTCCCCCTTTTTTGCGATTTGGAGCAATCTAACATCAGAGGCTGTTCATTGCAATCTAACATCGGATTTTTTTCAAAAACAAAATCTATTTTCTTGAAGAATTCAAACTTCCTATTGAGCTATAAAATTAAACCAAGTTTCCTCTTAATATGCCGCAAATATTTAAGTGCGCTATTAATATGTTTTTCCTCACTATCGGGAATATTCTTTTCGAGCCTATAGGCCAAGTATTCTTCATATTTTTCAAGATCAAAGTTTGAAAGCATTTCAGGATGAAAACGAGAAACATGATATGCGAGAAAAACCAACCCATAAACAGAGCGGGAAAAAGGAAGTTTTTTGTAATCGTCAACATCTATGCTTTGTTGAAAATAATTCAGCGCTGATAAAATCAAATCACAGTTTTTAGATTTAGCATATAAATCTGTACATACAAATCCAAGCTCCTGTCTAATCTGTCTCAGAGATTTATTATCCTTAACATAACGTTCCATTGCTATAAGAAGTCGTTTTGCAGCTTCATATTTCTTCATATGTCTAAGCGCAGAGACTGCAATGATAAGATCCTTATAACTACGTGAAGCGGATTTAATAAGAGTTACCAATAGCTCTGAATATTTTTTCTGATTATACAATTCTACCAATTCAGAATTCCTTCGAGTTTTTTTCCCCCGATTGACAAATAGAGCTTCAAAAATAAAAACATCAGAATCACATATAAGCATAAACAGAGATAAAAGAGTATCGTCATCCAAAGATTGAATTTTACTCTGATTATCACCCCATATACAGGCACAAAAAGCAGCTTTTCCTATATGTACACCACGTCGCAACAATTCACTTCCCAATACAGTATTCGGCATTATGGTGGCGGCATCAATAACATCTACAATTCTATCTAAAAGAGTTGAGATTTTTGGAAAATTCAAAAGAGAGCGTTCTCGAACATATCCTGCCTGAAAAGCCTCTTCTAAAATAACTGATGCACTTGATATATTAGGATGCTCGGACAAGATTTGGTGTTCAAGTAATATCTGTAAGAGAACGAAATAGATTTCCTTATTTGGCACAATATTTAGTCTTTTCATATCCTTATATATCTTCAATGCCTGAGTCGAATTATTACTATTCCTGCACTTGTTCAACATTTGCAGACAATCATCGACGGTTGACTCACATAATATTTTTTGTTTGTTTTTTCCAGAATCGCTAGAATGTTTAGTTTTCTTTACTTTTTTTATCTCACCAGCTTTTTGTAAGAGTTTTTGAGACTCGTCATTTAATCCAGCATTTCCCATCATTTCAGCAAGAAAGATATAAGTCGATTTGTTGATAGGAAGAGCAAGAGCTTCGGTTCTTTCAAGCGTATCGAGTGCACAACCGTACGCCCCTCTTCTCGCATAGTAATGCACAAAAGAAGCACCAACACAGAGAGCGTCAGGAAGAAATGACAACAAAGTTTCACAGCGATTATCACGTCTTGTTGGATCAGAACAGCCCTTCAATCTTTTATAAAAATAGTGACGAAACTGTTCATAGTGAGAAGGAGCTATACCAATACCCATCTTAAACAATAGATGAAGCGTCTCAAAAGCTTCATATAATTTCTTTTGATATGAATTTAAGAGACCAAGAGTTTCAAGTCCAAGCTCCAGATTTTCGTGGTCGATGAAAGGCTCTTCAACAACAGCGACAGTTGAATCAGTCATTATATCTGATAATATTTTTTCCATTTGAAATGGTGATGCATTTGTAATTTTTAATGATATCTTCCTCTCAAACATTTCCTCAACAACAGAACCTCTCAACTGCATCCTGTAACATTCAAGGTCCTCATCTGATGAGGCTCCAGAAGTGTGCCAGATAAATGCTAAATGATCGAGATCTCTGGATTTGCTCAATGTGGGTTTCAATAACACCTCATGGTAATAACTGGCGCCCGATAGAAAAAAAGACAAGTGAGTCATCCACCCTCTTTTAAAATTGATGTCCCCCATCAAATGTGAATGTGTACTAAAATCAAATATTTTTTTGGGAGGCTTAAGACTCACAAAGACTTCACCAGCAGCTTGTGAAGGCGTGACATTCGGAGAAAAATTACTACAGGGCAGAAATGAAGAGTTATTCAATATTTTCAACCAGTTGTTTGGAATTCGGTTCATAGATGTTTGTTCTAATTTCACTATTTTTTTTATATATGCTTATATCCCGCAAATCACTATGTAAAGGCGATATTTTCTAGACCAGCTACATCAAAACATTATTTTTCTTCTTTCATCTTCCGCGATTTATGCTATCAACACCCGCATGTTGCTGATAAAAAAACACTCAAGATGGAACCAGAGATTGAACAACTAACCAACTGGAAAACATACATTTAAAACCCTTCTCTTTTGAAAACCCATTCATCGATTGTTGTTGCATGAAATTTGTTGCATGAAATTTGTTGCAATTTCGTGCAACATGTGAGATTTTCGCCATGGAAATCATGGAGGCTAAAGATGAAAAATCCTTTTATATTTGGCAAGGTTGTACAAAAACCCCAGTTTATAAACAGAAAAGACGAATTAAAACGACTCACGACTTTGCTCGAGGGACATAACAATGTTCTTTTGTTGGGAGATCGCCGGATAGGAAAAACATCTCTAATATTGCAAGTGCTTGAAAAACTTAAAGCAAAAAAATATCCCTGTTTTTATTTAAATCTGGACCCGATCGAAGATATAACAATCTTCATAGAAAAATTCAGCAACCTCTTCACAACACACAGATCCTTCGGCTCAAAAGCAGTTAAATATATCGGTAAAACTATCAAAGGTATTCAGCTGAAGGCAACTGTTGGAGATGATGGCAAACCGGTGATCAACACCAGTTGGGTATCGCCAAAAAACGAACAATCATATGATATCGCGCAGGTGCTGGCCATTCCCCAAATGCTGGCAGAAAAAAATGAATCTCCATTTATAATTGCCATAGATGAGTTTCAAATGATCAGCGAAATTCAGGTAAAGGGGATTAACCTTATCGGAGAGCTGAGAAATCAGGTTATGAGATCTCAAAATGTCAATTATCTCTTCCTTGGCAGTGAAATCTCAACTCTGGAGCGTCTCTTTTCAGGAAGCAATGAAAAATTTTTCAGCTCCGTTCAAAAAGAGTTCATCGGCTACATTGATCGCTCGCATTTCATCGAATACATACAATCTCAATTTGAAAAAAGAGATGTCAAAACCCCGGAAGAAATCATCAACTTTATGTGTGATTGGTCAAAGGATATCCCAGCTACTATCCAGCAATTGGCCGCGGCAATTTGGGATTTTTTACCGGACAATGTAAAAAAGCTTTCAATCGATCTGGTCGAGCAAGCCTTACATGAAGAGGTTGCGAGAAAAGGCGTATATTTTATGCAATTGTGGAAAGGGCTTGATTCTCTCGATCAAAGAATCTTACAGAGAATGGCCAGTACTGAATTATCAAACCCCAATGCTTTAGAATTTTACATGCCGTTGGCTGTGGACAGATCTACAGTCTTCCGCCACGTCAACCAGCTCAGCGAAGGAAAAAAAGGCTATATTCTCCATAAGAGATCAGATGGTATACATTTCTGCGATCCGTTCTTCAGAGAGTGGATTAAGATTACACTTGGATAATAGATGATATGTTGCTGATAGATAAGATTTCAAAATCATATGGTGGTAGCACGCTCTTTGAAGGGGCGAGCATGCAGCTGCAGGCGCGGGATCGGCTGGGGCTCATCGGCAGAAACGGATCGGGAAAAACAACCCTCTTCAGGATGATACTCGGTGAAGTTGAGCCGGATGCCGGAAAGATCATCCTTCCTTCAGGGTACCGGATCGGGCACGTTGCCCAACATTTGAGGTTCACTAAGCCCACCCTCTTAGAAGAGGGATGCCTTGGGTTGCCTCACGATGAAGCCGACGACCTCTACAAAGTCGAGCGAATCCTGTTCGGCCTTGGATTTACAAAAGCAGATCTGAACGCAAAGCCTGATAGCTTTTCAGGCGGTTTTCAGGTGAGGCTCAACCTTGCCAAGATTCTTGTGTCGCGCCCCAACCTTCTATTGCTCGATGAACCAACCAACTATCTCGACATCCTCTCGATTCGCTGGATCGTAAAATTTCTCAAGGGCTGGAAACACGAGCTGATAATCATCTCACATGACCACGAGTTCATGGACAGCATCATAACACATACCGCACTCATTCACCGGCAGCGAATCAAAAAGCTATCCGGAAATATATCAAAAATCTACGCACAGATTAAACAGGACGAAACTGTTTATGAGAAGACACGACTCAGCGAAGAGAAACAGCGAAAACACATGGAGAAATTTGTAGAGAGATTCAAGGCCAAGGCCAGCAAGGCCTCTCAGGCACAATCGCGCATCAAGATGTTAGAGAAACTACCAAAGAGCGAGGCGCTCTCCCGCATAGCCGATCTTGAATTTTCGTTTCGCTACGACAGAATCGAAGCAAAGAGGCTCATGTCGGTCGAATCGCTCAATTTCGGCTACGTACCTGAAAAACTTTTGATCCGCGATCTCGACATGACGATACATTCTGATGACCGCGTGGCCATAGTCGGAAAAAACGGCAGCGGAAAATCAACTCTGATAAGACTCCTGGCAAATGAACTCACTCCACTGCACGGCGCTGTCAAAGCACATCCGAAGATTACGGTCGGTTATTTCGGACAGACAAATATCGACAGATTAGATCCGAAGCTCACGATAGAGGAAGAGATCTCCTCCGCCAATACAGCCCTGACAAAGACAGAGGTCTTATCGATATGCGGCGTCATGATGTTCGGCGGTGAACTTGCCCAGAAAAAGATTCAGGTGCTCTCCGGAGGAGAAAAAAGCCGCGTGATGCTGGGTAAGATCATCGCAACTAAAGCCAACATCCTCTTGCTAGACGAACCTTCAAATCATCTGGACATGCAATCGACAGAAGCGCTCGTAGATGCGCTAAAAGACTATCCCGGAGCAGTCGTATTCGTAACACATAGCGAGATGCTTTTGCGTTCGATCGCAAAAAGGCTGCTTGTATTCCAGGGGGACAAGGTTTCCTGGTTTGAAGGTGAATATGAAGATTTCCTGAATAAGGTCGGCTGGCTCGATGAAAAAGAGGAGACGAGCGTCAAAAAGAGTCCGAATTCAAAAAAGATCGCGCGTCAACAGAGGGCGGCTATAATTACTGAACGATCAAAAACACTGAAGCCACTGCAGGTAGAGATAAAAATGCTGGAATCGCGCATTGTAAAACTGGAAGCAGAAGAAGCAGATATAAATGAGAGGCTGGGTCGCGCCTCGCGCGAACAGAATATTGAAGAGATCGCATCTCTCTCGAAGACATTAAAACAACTCACAGCTGACATTGAAGATAGCTTCAAAAGACTTGAAATCGCGGATGCAAAGCATGAATTGCTCTCTAATAAATTTTCCAAGCAGATGGGAGAATTATAATAAATAATCACCGTAAAATAGACCCTTATTTCAAGAGGTTAGATATAATATCACTTGCAACACGATAATTTTAGAGCTATTCATCTTATCCCTTAAATGGAGGCACATATGAAAGCACCTAAAACAACTCATTGTCCCAATCCCAACATGAGCGCCTTTGAAAATGCATTGACTCAATTTGAAGAGGCGGCCAACATTCTAAATCTCACACAAAACCAAATAGTTATGATCAAAGAGCCGAGGCGTGTGGTGGAAGTGAAACTACCCGTCCGGATGGATGATGGCAGGATTGAAGCATTCAAAGGTTACAGAGTTCAGCACAATATATCACGCGGACCTGCAAAGGGAGGCGTTCGCTTTCACCCTGACGTTAACCTCGATGAGATAAAGGCTCTCGCATTATGGATGACTTACAAGTGCGCAGTTGTAGGCGTTCCTTTCGGCGGAGGAAAGGGAGGGGTTATCTGCGACCCTTCAAGCATTTCAAAGGGTGAACTGGAAAGACTTGCAAGACGTTACTTTGCAGAAATGATAGATATCTTCGGCCCTGATAAAGACATACCCGCACCCGATGTCGGAACAAATTCACAGATCATGGCATGGTTCATCGACACTTATTCAATGCATAAGCGGGAATTCTCCCCTGCTGTCGTCACTGGCAAACCCATCGAACTTGGGGGCTCAGAGGGACGGGTTGAAGCTACAGCCCAGGGAGTGGTCCTCTGCATAAAAAAAGCGGTAGAACATCTTAAGATAAACCTTCAAAACTGCACTGTAGCTATTCAGGGTTTTGGAAATGTAGGTTCGAACACTGCAAAGATTCTCAACAAAGAGGGATGCAAAATATTGGCTGTCTCAGATGTCAGCGGAGCATATTACAATAAAAAGGGACTCGATGTCCCTGCTGTGCTTGCATTTCTGGAAAAACATCACGTGCTCAAAGGCCTTGATAAAGAGGTCAAGGCTACACAGATGAAAGATCCCAAGGAGATCTTAGAACTCGAAGTCGACATCTTAGTCCCCGCCGCGTTGGAAAATCAGATCACAAGCCAAAATGCCGACAGGATAAAAGCACGAATTATCGCTGAAGGCGCGAATGGGCCAGTCACACCAAAGGCTGACAAAATATTGAACAAAAATAATATATTCGTCATACCCGATATCCTGTGTAACTCGGGAGGCGTGACGGTATCATATCTCGAATGGGTGCAGAACCGGATGGGATATTACTGGTCAAACGATTACATACAAAAAGATCTGGTACGCATAATGGGAATGGCATTTGATACTGTACTGCACGTATCCCTGAATCATAAAGTAGATATGAGAATTGCAGCCTTCATCGTTGCGATTCAATCCGTCACGAGGGCATCAGAATTACGGGGACTTTACGCTTAATTTTGAATTTTGGAGAAAATCATGAATGACGCGAAAAAGTTCGGTTCGTTGGCTAATGTCACTGCGGAATTCAAAGCAGCCGCAGATTTTCTATCCCTCACAAAAGATCAGAGGGTGTCCATAGAAGAACCGCGATATTCTGTAAGACTAAAGCTTCCAATCCGCATGGACAACGGCTCAATAAAAGTATTCATGGCTTATCACACTGTTCACTCGATAATCCTCGGACCCTCGATCGGCGGCGTTCAGTTCCGACCGGACGTTAACTGGGATACGATAGAGGCATTGGCCTTCTGGTCGACTCACAGGTCAGCCCTGCTCAACATTCCCTTCGGAGGGAGCTGTGGCGCGATCGAATGCGATCCTGCCATGTACAGTGTTGGAGAGTTGGAGAGATTAAGCCGTCGTTATGTTACAGAGCTATATCAATTGATCAACCCAAACAACGACATATTGACCTCCGATATCGGAACAAATCAACAGATCATGTGTTGGGCGATGGATTCGTATTCGGCATACAAGAAAAATTACACACCCGCGATGGCACTCGGAAAACCTGTCGATCTGGGAGGGACAAAATATTCAACTTATCCCACAACGATAGGAGTAGAGCTTTGCATAAAAAAGGCCTGCGAACAGAAGGGGATAAATATCAACGGGGCGAAAGTCGCTATACAAGGATTTGGAAAGGTAGGCTTGAGCTTAGCCCAGGCATTGCACAAGGATGGAGCCAAGATCATTGCGATCGCCGACGTCAGCGGTGCATATTACCGGAAGGATGGAATAGATGTCGAAAAAGCGGTTTGGCACCAGCAATCAAACGGGATGCTCGACGGTCTGGAAGTTGAAATGGATATAGAAAAGATGAAAGATCCGATGGAAATATTCGCATTGCCTGTTGACGTCCTGGTTCCTGCAGCAGTCGAGCTGCAGATCACGGAAGCTAATATGTTCGACGTCAAGGCAAAGGTCATCGCAGAAGTTGCGCAAGACCCAGTCTCCCCTATCGCCGACAAATATCTGCATGAAAAAGGGAGACTGATAATTCCCGATATACTCTGCAACTCAGGCGGCACTATCGGCCATTATCTCGAATGGGTGCAAAACCGCAGCGGCTATTACTGGCCGGAGGATAGAGTCCATGCAGAGATCCAAAATGTCATCGGGAAGGCTTTTGATCGCACAATCGAGCAGACAAAAAAACATTCCATCTCCATGCGATTGGCTGCTGCGATATTAGCAGTAGAACGTGTAGCAAAGACAGCAGCTCTCAGGGGAGCCTATGCCTGAAAAGATCATCATAGTTGGAGATGGTCAACCCGGCGGAAAGGGATCTGGGCTACTTAAGCTTCAACAGAGACTTGATGACATTCTGAATGATATATCCTCACCACACTCAAAAGACAAAATTGAGATTCCACAGACGATAATAATTACGACCAGCGCATTTAGAGAATTTGTTGAACACAACAAATTAGAAACTTTAATCGAAAGAATTGAAAACACCGCTCATCATGATATCGAATCTGAAAAACTGGCAAACTCATTTTTAACCGGTGAATTTACAGAGAATTTAAAAAACATTCTTCTCAAAACGCTGGATGAGTTTGAGACACCCGTTATAGTACGATCCTCCTCCCTTCTTGAAGATCAGAAAGGAGCAGCATTCGCCGGCAAATATCAATCGATATTTTTGGCCAATCAGGGTGAGAAAAAAACACGCCAAGAAGAATTTTTAAGTGCGATAAAAAAAGTTTATTCTTCTACCTATAACCCCGATGCGATTGCATATCGACATAAACATGGTTTTGCTGATTCAAAAGAGGAGATGGCGCTCGTAATACAAGCTGTCGTCGGCAACCGATATGGAGATTATTACCTTCCAGCCATGGCTGGGGTAGGTTTTTCACAGAATGGCTACTGCTGGAATAAAGAGATCAAAAAGAGTGATGGATTGGTAAGACTGGTATTTGGCCTGGGCACGAGCGCAGTCGGACGTGGTTATGTAAGGCTTTTTTCTCCTGCAAAACCTCTCATGCGTCCAGAGGGAACTGACGTCGATAGCATACAAAAGTGTTCACAAAAAAAAGTTGATGTTATAGACCTGAAAAACAATAGCCTCAAAACCGTACACTTCAGAGAGCTCATTCCGGATGGCTTGAACTGTTACAAGGGTTCGCAGCCGATGATTTCATTACGCGACGGCGCGCATATCTATCGTCCTGTTTCGAATATTTGGGACAAATCCTTCATTCCTGTATTAAACATGGATGGAGTTCTCACATCACAATGGATGAAAATAAACATCCCAAAAACATTAGGCTATCTGCTTTTAGAATTAGAGAAGAGGCTCGGATTTGCAATAGATATGGAATTTGCGATCAACTTCGACAATGAAAAAGAGATGGCCGTTTTATACATACTGCAGGTACGACCTCTATCTGAGCGCGAAGGCTTCAAGGTTAAAAAGATCCCTGACATAAAGGATGAAGATATAATATTTTCCGTACAGCGCAATCTGCCAACATATCATATTCCCGATATTGAATTCCTGATTTACGTCGATGATGTTATATATCATCAGTGGCCTCATAACGAAAAACAGAGTGTCGCAAGAGCCGTTGGAAAATTAAACAATATCTTAAGAGAAAAACGCTTTGCACTGATCGGCCCTGGACGCTGGGGATCCTGGAATCCCGAACTGGGAGTTCCAGTAAGCTACGCGGAAATTTCCCACACTCTTCTGCTTGTTGAAGTAGCACGCCGAAAAGCAACATATATACCTGAGGTCTCATTTGGTTCCCATTTTTTTCAGGATCTGATCGAAGACAACATCGCATATCTTCCAGTATATCCGGATGAACCTGGAGTGCTTTTTCATGAAGATATCCTTAAGAAAAAATCCAAATTCAGGGAACTTTTGCCGGATGAATATTTCAGACAGTTTGATGAACTGATTAAAGTCCTTCATATTCCAAGCATCAGAAGTAAAAAATCTGCAACAGCAATTTCTAACGGCGAGCTGGAAAGGGCAATCGTTTATCTGGAGTAACTTTTTTAAATAGTCATGACCAATCTTAGAAAATATGGAAATGCTCCATTTGAAGTGGCTGTAATTCACGGCGGGCCGGGAGCGCCCGGAGAGGTCGCGCCTATAGCAAAAGTTCTTTCTTCTAAAAAAGGAGTTTTAGAACCGATTCAGACTGCAAAATCGGTAGATGGACAGGTCGATGAGCTCAAAGAACTTCTTGAAAAGGAGGGAGATACACCCATCACATTGATCGGTTACTCATGGGGTGCATGGCTCGCATTTATTTTGGCGGCCCGACATCAGAATCTGGTCAAAAAGCTTATCCTGATAAGCAGCGGCCCCTTTGAAAAAAAGTATGCCGCGAATATCATGAAAACCCGAATTAGACATCTTAACACCGAGGAAAAAAACGAGTTTCATTCACTTATCGAAAAACTTAATACGCCTGATACTAAAGATGACCAAAATATCGTAAAGCTGTTTGGAAAACTTATTTCCAAAGCTGATTCATATGATCCCGTGCCGTATGATGACGAAGCAATCGAGCTTCAACTTGATGTGTTCAGAAGCGTCTGGCCTCAGGCTGAGCGATTGAGAGAGAGTGGAGAACTCTTGGAAATGGGAAAAGAGATCCGGTGCCCCGTTGTCGCTATCCATGGAGATTACGACCCTCATCCATATGAGGGGGTGAAAGAACCCCTTTCGCATACGTTAACGGACTTTAGATTGATCCTGCTGAAGAACTGCGGACATCATCCATGGCTTGAAAAGAGAGCTAAGGATAAATTTTACGATGTCCTTAGAGATGAATTGTGATATAAGGAAATCCATGACAGAACAGCCTCCTGCCATCTCAAAAGCTAAAATCGGCGTCTTTGCGTTAGCGATGCTCAATCTGGCTATCATCTGCACATTGAGAGGACTGCCTATCATGGCCGAGGAGGGGCTCTCCCTCGTATTCTATTTTCTCATCACAGCCATCATATTCGTCATTCCAGTTTCATTCGTCTGCGCTGAACTTGCTACCGGCTGGCCACCACAGGGACCGGGAGGCGTTTACATTTGGGTATACGAGGCCTTCGGACCGAAACTCGGCTTCATTGCGATCTGGCTGCAGTGGGTTCAGAACGTCGTATGGTTTCCGACGATGCTCTCCTTTTTGGGCGCAACGATTGCATACGTTTATGATCCCTCACTCGCCAACAACAAGTATTACATGATATCCGTCATTTTAGTCTCCTATTGGGGAGGTACGATCTTAAACTTCAAAGGTCTTAAAGTATCCAGCCTAGTCAGCATGATATGCGTCATTGTAGGAACGGTGCTGCCGGGAATATTGATCATCGCCTTCGGCATCAACTGGTACTCCTCAGGCGAGCCTCTTTCTATAACATTTTCCTTTAATAATTTGATGCCGGACCTGAGCAATATTCGCAACATCGTATTCCTGGCCGGAGCAGTTGTGATCATGGCGGGCATTGAAGTCTCCGCTGCCCACTCAAGCGATGTCAAAAATCCCAAGAGCACATATCCAAAGGCTATTTTTCTTGCGACTCTCATCTCAATAATTCTTCTGACTTTGGGTTCACTTTCGATCGCAATCATAGTCCCGAAAAACGATTTGAGTCTTGTAGGAGGTGTGATGGAGGTGTTTAGATTATTTCTCGAAGCGCACAGTCTTACGTATCTGATTCCCACTCTCTCAGTCCTCATATTCATTGGAGCAGTCGGCGAACTTTTGGCCTGGATCATCGGACCTGCCAAAGGTCTGATGACCACTGCAAGGGATGGCAACCTTCCACCCTTCCTGCAAAAAGTTAATAACAAAAATGTGCCAACAAATATCCTCATAGTACAGGCCGTCGTAGTGACAATGCTCTCTGCAGTATTTCTTTTCATGCCGACGGTGAGCAGCTCATACTGGATACTCACTGCCTTAAGCGTTATACTCTATCTTATCATGTATTTTTTGATATTCGCATCCTCCATCAAACTCAGATATTCTAGGCCAGATGTGATACGATCTTACACCATCCCCGGGGGAAATCCCGGAATCTGGTTTGTCGCTGGGATCGGAATGCTAGGATGTCTGTTCACATTTGTAGTGAGTTTTTTTCCCCCCTCGCAGATCTCGACAGGAAGTCCTTTGTTCTATGAAACGTTCCTCATCGTCGGAACGATAACCATGTGTCTCATCCCACTGATCGTCATGCATTTTCGGAAGGATCACTGGAAAAAGATCTGATGCTTGACCTTTAAGATTATTCTTGGCAGAAGAGCAAAAAAGGAGGCCAATATGCCGTCATTTGATATAGTGAGCAAAGTTGATATGAATGAACTCGACAACGCCGTGAACAACATTGTACGCGAAGTAGCTACGAGGTACGACTTTCGAAATTCCAAGACCACTGTCACGTTTGACAAGAAGGAGAAGTCTATCCATGTCACTACCTCTGACACCATGAAGATGGACGCGATTGAAGAGATGATCAAAGTCAACTGTGTGAGAAGAAAAGTCGATCCAAAATGCCTTGAGTTCAAAGACCCCCAGCCCACATCTCAGGGACAATTAAAACGCGAGGTAAAGATCAAGGAAGGGATATCAAAAGATTTAGCAAAGAAAATCGTGGCGACTATTAAAGATCTGAATCTGAAGGTCCAGGCATCCATACAGGATGAGCAGGTGCGCGTGACCGGAAAGAAAATAGACGATCTCCAGACTGTCATACAAACACTGAACATAAAGAATTTCGAAGTCCCACTACAACATGTGAACATGAAGTCTTAAAATACTCAGCTCAGTCTGTTTTATTTGCAGAAAAACAATCTCTCATGCTGGCTCAAACCAATGCCTCGTCTTTAGGCAGATCTTCACAAGCATCAACATCACCGGAACTTCTATCAGCACTCCAACAACGGTGGCAAGCGATGCTCCTGATGAAAGACCAAAAAGCATCGTAGATGTCGCAATCGCGACTTCGAAATGATTGCTCGCCCCTATCATGGCGGCCGGCGCTGCATCCCGATAGTTTAATTTAAGAAGCTTCGCCAGCCCATACCCGAGCCAGAATATGAGATTTGTCTGAATGAACAGAGGAATAGCGATCCATAGAATCGTCAACGGATTGGAAAGAATGATCTCACCCTTGAATGAAAACAAGAGCACAAGCGTGATCAAGAGAGCGATGATCGTAACCGGCGTCAAGACATGAAGAAATTTTTCCTTGAACCACTCTTCACCTTTGATTTTAATCAGCCAACGCCTCGACAGATACCCTGTGACCAGAGGCAACGCAACATATATTGAAATCGACAGGACAAGCGCCTGCCACGGAACAGGTAATCGCCCAACTCCCAACAAAAATCCTCCAAGCAGACCGTAAAGGATGAGCATCGTAAGCGAATTGATCGCTACCATAACAAGTGTAAGACCATCGTTGCCCTTTGCCAGATATCCCCAGACAAGTACCATTGCAGTACACGGAGCGATGCCGAGAAGAATACAGCCGGCCAGATAGCTTCTCCATAATGGAACCTGCAACATTTTTATCCCATCGACTAAAACAACCGTACCCGAACCGTGAGTTGCACCGACTGAGAGATCCAGACCAAACGGCATCTTCACAAGATCAACAGCATCCGGACCTATGAAATGATAAAATAGTGTACCAAGAAAGAAGGTGGCGATTGCATACATTGTGAATGGCTTGACTGCCCAGTTTATAAACAAAGTAAGAAGCACAGGTTTCTCGTTCTTCCCTGCTTTAACCACTTCCATAAAATCGATTTTCACCATGATCGGATACATCATGAAGAAAAGACAGATCGCTATTGGGATAGAAACTACCGGCGCATCACCGACATAGATCGCCATACGGTCAAGTGAAGTTGCCACGTTCGGTGCAAGCTTTCCTAGAGCAATTCCCACACCGATACAGAGAAAAACCCACAGCGTCAGGTATCTCTCAAATATCCCCATCCCCCTTTTTATCTTTTCAGACATTTTGTCCTCCTAAATCCTGATTTCAAAAATATAAACCAGTGAAAGATAGATTCCGACGAGAATAAAAATTACGCCAGTTATCCTTCGCATCAATATTTCAATCTTTGTGATCTTATTAAATATCTTGCCAACAAGGTGGGCTGCAAAGGCCATGATAAAGGAAAATACAATAACAGGTATGGCTGTACCTATCCCATACAGCGATGGGATGATAATTCTTGAGTCGTGATTTAATGCCAAAGGAATGAGGCTGCCGAAAAATATCGCCGCTGACACCGGACAAAATGAAATGGCGAAAATTGCGCCGATCGGCAATGCACTAAAAATGCCGAATTTATCTACCCCGTTTTGCAGGTTGTTGCTAAAGCTTAGGCCTTTGAAGTTCAGATTCAACCAGCCAAGAAGAAACATTCCAGTAACAATCAATATTGGCCCCAAGATCTTACCCATATGTGTTTGAAGGAAATTTGAAATTGAAGGGATATGGTAAAGGCCCGATACAATAATGAACGCGAGTAAAATGTAAGTTAATACTCTTCCAAGGGTATATAATAAACCTGATAAAAGCACATATCTTCTGTGTTCTGATTTTCTTCCGATATATGAAATGGCAGCGATATTTGTTGCAAGGGGACATGGGCTTATTGATGTTAGAACTCCAAGCCAAATGGAAGTTGTAAATACAAAGATATACTCGCTCATTTAATAAACCTTTCAACTTCGTCTTTTACATATTTCTCAAATGTGCCTTGATCCCTGACCAGTTGCCACACCCTATCAAGAGATTGCCAGCGTTTCACTTTGCCGCTATCATATTCCACAATAACAGGTCCGCTACTTGTCAAATTAAAGTCATATATAAAATGTTCATTGTTTTTCGTTTCGATATTCACAACTTTCCACGTCAGTTGATTATCGCTAATATACGGCATTATCGCTTCATGCGCATATTTCTCGATCGCCATGCATGTTGGACAGCGTCGACTGCCGTGAAAATAGTAAAACACCATGCCCTTAGAAATTTCGGATGTTTCTGTTTTTAGATCTTGCTCTGATTTAAGAACAGGTCTTTCACCATATTCTTTTGCCACGAGATAACCTATACTGGTCAGAACAAAAAGAAGTAAAATTATTTTTATGATTTTTGTCATCGAATTTGTATTTTCATTCCATCTCCTCACTTTCTTGCATAGATTTTCAAGCTGATTACATAATTAAGCGCATCGTTTAAAAGTTTGCCCGAATTGGTTGGATTGTTGCTGACCGACTCAATCGCGTAAGGTGATTCGTCCATTATTCTAATTTCCTTAAAACCAGCCTTACTTATTTGTTCAATGTAAGCCTCTTTTAAAATAGCGCCTGCTACACAACCTACATAAGCCTCAACCGACTCCCTAATATTTTTTGGTAGTTCTTTTTTTAAGACTAGATCCGAGACCATAAGCTTTCCGCCATCTTTGAGAACTCTATATGCTTCCCTAAAAACAGACTCTTTATCAGTTGATAGATTTATTACGCAGTTCGAAATTATTACATCGATTGAATTATCATCTACAGGAAGTTTTTCGATCTCTCCAAGGCGGAATTCCACATTTGAATAGTTACCTTTTTTTGCATTCGACCTGGCTTTCTCGATCATCTCAGTCGTCATATCAACCCCTAGCACTTTGCCGGAGTTACCAACTTTTTTTGCAGCAAGAAAAGCATCAAAGCCCGCACCGCTGCCAAGATCGAGAACAATGTCGCCTTCTTTTAAAGAGGCGATTGCCACAGGGTTGCCACAACCAAGTCCTAAGTTTGCACCCTCCGGCACAGACTCGATGTCACTTTCTGTATAGCCGATTTTTTTGCTAATCTTTGCGACATCAACTGATCCGCAACAGGATGAACCGGAGCAACAGGAACTCCCCTTAGAAGCAATTTTAGCGTAACCCGATTTGACCTGCTTTTTTATATCATCATGATCCTTCATAAACCTCCTTTTTTATCTGTTCTTTTTCCTTGAGCTATAACCTTACAGCAGCCGCCCTCTATCTTAATAGCCTTGAGGTTGACAAAGGCGTCTGTCACCTTTTGATGAGCAGCAGCTAAGATTCTCGAGATAGTAGAGCGATGAATTTTCATCTTCTTTGCAACTTCATCCTGCTTTAAGCCTTCAAGATAAGAAAGCCTCATCGCTTCAAATTCATCGAGAGACAAAACAATATCTTCCAGCTCGCTTGTTTTTTTGCACTTTGGCCTAAAACAACGTTCACCAGTGTCGCATCTAATCCATCTCTCTTTTTTGGGCCTCATATTTGTCGCAGCCTAACAAGATATGCACATATGTGCAATATAAAAATCATTTTTCACTTAATGAATTTGGGGGGTCAATTTTTTGTTTGAATTTTGGAATTTGTGATTCATTTGAGATTTGACCTGCCCCGCCGAATGGCTGGGGTGCTTGAGATTTGGAATTTTCTGCATTTCTCATAGCTCTTGTGAAAAATGCGGGCTAGACGTTCCGCCCCCTCCTACTCCCCCTTAGTAAGGGGGAGAGACTTCAGAGTAGCTACTCATATCTCAGAGCTTCTACAGGATCTAGCATCGAAGCCCTCTTTGCTGGCCACATTCCGAAGAAGAGTCCAACGATGACAGAAAAGGTTGTCGCCAGAAAGACAGAAAAGAAAGTTATCTGAATCGACCATCCTGCAAAGAGCGCCAGGGCAAGCGCGGACAGAGACCCGACGACGACACCAAATAAACCGCCGCTCAATGTCATGACGATGGATTCTATAAGAAATTGAGCCATGATATCTATTCTTCTTGCGCCAATCGCCTTTCTCAAACCTATTTCGCGAGTCCGCTCCGTAACAGAGACTAGCATGATGTTCATGATGCCAATACCTCCGACGAGCAGTGATATCGCAGCAATCGATCCCAGAAGCAGACTCATCGTCTCCATGGTGCTGCTGAGCATCTCCTGTATTTCACTCATGTTTCGAATATAAAAGGTATCATCATCCTGATATAACTTATGTCCCTTCTTGATAACTCTCTCAATCGCACCTTGAGCAATATCGATCAATGCAGGATCAGAAGCCTCAACATACATTCCATCAAGATAATTTTTCCCCAACAAACGATACATAGCAGTGGTCACTGGAACATATATAACATCGTCATTATCATGCGATCCCATAGCACCCTTTTCAGGAGCGATCCCAATAACTTTAAAATTGATTCGGTTTATCTTTATAATTTTTCCTATAGGATTTGTATTGCCAAAGAGCTTTGCGAGTGGAGTTGTGCCTATTATCACAACTTTTGCCCGTTGCTTAATATCCTCCTCTGTGAACCATCTACCGATCTTAGGTATAGTCGATCTCATTTCACCATAATCAAAACCGACTCCCTCGACCGATGTATTCCAATTTTCATTTTGATAGACTATCTGAGCAGATCCCCTGACCATTCCTGAGACTTTTTTCACTAACGGCGACAAAGATAATATATCATCCACATCCTTAAAATTAAACCTTGTAACAGATCCCACACCTCCCGAAACACCTCGATGCTGAGCAGAGCCTCCTCTTACCATGAGAAGGTTAGACCCCAGAGCTTTAAGCCTCTCCCCGATAGATGCCTTGGCCCCCGCTCCCAAAGCCATCATCGCGATTACGGCTGCTACTCCGACAAGTATTCCAAGCATAGAGAGAAACGATCGAACCCTGTTGGAGATAATGGTGTTGATCGCCTGCCGAAAATGTCCGGACAATTCATCCCGGTTTATCGAAGACCTTTTCGTTGAAAGTATCTCCTTAATTTTTTTATGGCTGACTTCGGATGATTCGATCTTTCCAGATTTCTCATCCGAGACTATTTTCCCATCTCGCATTCTTATAATTCGCTTCGCGTATTTGGCAATCTCCGCCTCATGCGTAACCATTATGACGGTTTTGCCCTGTTCGTTGAGCGACTTTAAAATCTCCATTATCTCTTGACCGCTCTTTGTATCAAGATTTCCCGTAGGTTCATCCGCAAACAAAAACATCGGATCATTTATCAAAGCTCTCGCAACAGCGACCCTCTGCTGCTGACCGCCTGACAACTCATTTGGACGATGCTCTGCCCTGTCCTGCAAACCAACAGAGATGAGCTTCTCCATGGCATCTTTCTGATCAACTTTTTTTTCACTATTATATATGGATGGAAGAAAAACATTGTTAAGAGCGTTCATCCTACGAAGCAGATGGAATTGCTGAAAGACAAATCCGGCCAATTGATTTCTCAGGTTTGCGAGTTCATGATCAGCCAACCCGCTTGTGTTCTTGCCGTATAGCAGGTAATTGCCGCTATCCGGGCGATCCAGGAATCCGAGAATATGCAAGAGTGTGGATTTACCCGAACCGGACGCCCCCATTATCGCAACAAATTCGCCCTGCTCTATCGAAAGTGAAACATCCTGAAGTGCCCCGACTTCAAACGCTCCATTGCGATAAATCTTTGAAATATTTTTTAGCTCTATCATTTTTTATCTTTATCCCCGCGACCGCGAAACGCCGGCAGGAAGGGATTGGTTCCATTATTCTTTTTTGGGACAGCATATGAATCTTTCCTAACGAATATGATATCACTTTCAGAAATACCCGATTTAATTTCTATATAACCATCATTCTCGAGACCCGTTATGACCGACACCCTCTTCATCTTCCCATTCGACGGATCTTTAACAAAAACGGTGGTTTCAGCCTTTTCAATGATAAGAGCGCTCGATGGAATAAGAAGGGCATCCTTCACCTCTTTGGCAACGATTTCCACATTTGCACTCATCCCGGAACGAAAGACTTCAGGAACTTCTGTCGGAAGAATATCAACTTTATAAATCGTCACGTTGTTCACCACCTCTGACTCGTAAGAAATATGATCGACAACGGCACCGACCTTAATATCGGGATAGGCATCCAGTCCGACTATTGCACCCTGCCCTGCCTTAACCTCCCCGATATCGGTTTCATCAACATCAGCTTCAACCATCAGACGATTTGAAAGGACTAAAATGGCATCACCGGTGCTAACCGTTTGGCCGGGCTCGACATCACGAACGATGACAATGCCATCGATGGGCGAAACAAGAGGGGTCTCTTTGTAGACCTTCTGCCAATATTTAAATTCCTCATCACCTTTAAGCCTCGCAGCATCCATGAGTGTTGCTCTTTCAGTTGAGCTCATAAACGCCAACACATCTCCAACTTTGACTTCATCTCCCTCTTTCACAAGAATCTTTTCAACCCGACCGCTGATCGGAGGTTTTATTTCGAGCCGGTTTTGTGGTTTGATCGTACCGACTGTTGCGATAGTTAACCTTACATCTCCGCGAACAGGTTTTTCCGCCACGAGTTTTTGTTCGCTATTATTTCCGCCTATAAAATAGAATATCAGCACCAACAGGATTACAAAAGCACCTGTCAAACCGACTCCCAATTTGGTTTTCTTATTCATAATCTAACGCTCCCCCTTTAGCCTTCACCCACAATGCTTCCGCGCGCAACATGTTAGCTTCCGAATTCAAATAATTCTTTTCCGCATTCACATAGTTGTCCTCGATGATGATCCAGTTATCAAAAATAAGAAGTCCATTTGCATATTGAGCCCTCGAAATTTTAGCGCGCACCTTAGCCGCCTCAAGATAACTCTGCTGGACTGACACCTCTTCTATCGCGTCCTGAAAAGTTTGCCACGATTCCTCAAGGGTGGACAACACAGCATCATAATCACTTTTTTCATTATACACAGCCTCATTGAGCCTGGCATGAGCCTTCTGTGTATTGGCTATGCGCCTTCCCCCTTCAAAAATAGGCAGCGACGCGCCTAAACCTACAGTCCATCCCTTATCATCTGAACTGATCCCGACACCGACTTTTCCTGCTCTAGCGTTAAGATTGATTTCAGGAAAGAATTCGGCCTTTGCAGATCCAACTCCATATTTGGCAGAGTTCTTCTCGGCCTCGCTCATTTTCACCTGGGGGTGTTTATTGGCTAATGCTTCAAGATTCGGTTCATCCTTGCTCGAAAGGCTCAATCTAAATTCACCCTTAACCGTCACCGGAGTATTTTTTTCCCACCCCATCACCTTTCGCAGCGCATACCTGGCAACGGAAACATCCCTCTCGGCCTTTTTCAAATCAAACTGGGCCTTTTGAAGATCGGCTTTTGCTAGTAGTAAAGAACCCTCATGCTCTCTGCCAGATTCATAGCTGAGACCTATCATCTCATAATTTTGTTTTCTCCTCTGTATGATATCCTGAGCAATTGACACCATGGATTGAGCTCTTAAAAGATCGACAAATGCTGTTTTTAAATTATAGCGAACTTCGGATGAAATAAGTGCGTTATTGAATTTAGCTGCCGTTATATCCTCCTTCGCGGATTTAACATCGTTGTAGGTCTTAAAACCGTCAAAGATGAGTTGCTCTCCCTGAACAGAATAATCGTATTTATTTTTTTCGCTATTGCCAGAAAAGGAATTAGATTTATTTACACCTGATTCCGCGCTGATCTGTGGAAGCATAGGACTTGTGGCTATCCACTTCTGCGCCTTCGACTGCTCGATGCTTTGTAGCGAAGCTGCGAGGCTTGGATTATTCTTGGCCGCCTCTTTAACGCATTCTTTCCAATTCAGCACCTCGGCACCTTTTGCAAAGGAGACCAGACTGATCAACGATAATAGTATAACAAAAACTTTTTTCATTATTCCCTGTCTTTGAAATTTCATTTTTTAAAACAGGAGGATAGGCTCTCCATGACATGACTGTCAATTTAAAATATGGGGAGATCAAAAAACATCGGGGTTCATTGAATTAGCGGATATGTTTTGTGCACTCAAATCGGTTGCCGGCTGTGGTTCCGGGGCATTTGCCGTTCCCTCTATCCAGTCATTGGGATCTGTCCAGTCGGCATCCTGAGTCCTGGCGAAATAAACATTGACCGCCCCTGCATTTTCTAATGTCTCCAATTCCGGCAACTCGGTTGTTTAGCTTATAGGCTTTAGGCAAGAACTGATCAAGAATGCCATATTTTTTAAGTTTCCATGAGAACCTATCTACCTAAACGCCTACAGCCTATCCACCTGAATAGTTACCAAAAGTTGACCTTTCTTTTTTTTGTTGTATAATTGAGGTTCAAAAAAAAGGGGGGATATATGTATAAGATCAGATTTTTTGTTGTAATCTTGATGGTGTTTGCCTTCACCTCTGTGCTGTTGATTGATGTTGCCAGCGCCGAGACCTGTAAGGTGGATACGAAGACACAGGTGAACTGGAAGAAGTCATGGTACAAAGCCAAGGTCTTAAAGTTAAAACCACAAAGCGCTTTTATCACCTACGAAGGTTATGGTAGCAGTTGGAATGAATGGGTGGGTCCCGATCGCATCAAGTGCACCTTTGTTGAAGCTGCAGCTAACTCCTATCCGGAGGGCACTTCAGTCCAGGTAAAATGGAAGAACAAGTGGTGGCCGGCCAAAGTAATAGGCGTAAAAAAGGATTCGTGGAAGATCCATTATGACGGATACGATAATTCCTGGGACGAATGGGTTGGCCCAGATCGGATTAAGAAGTAGCTCCGTATAATTTTAAGAGGTTTTTACAAAGGGATGTTCCATCTGGAGCGTCCCTTTTTTGTCCATGAAATATTAACCCATAAGAGCCAGACAAGAGTATTAATATGAACGATACATCGATACGCAAATTTGAATCAGATATGCTAGACGAATGTGCAGACCTGTATTTAAGAGTTTTTACAGTTGCTCCATGGAATGAGAAATGGGGAAAGCTTGAAGATGTCAAAAAATATTTGAATGAATATTGTAATTTTAAAACTTTTAAGGGATTCGTGGCTGTTAAAAATAAAAAAATAGTGGGTGTTGCTCTTGGGTTTTTAAAGCCGTGGCAAAAAGGCTTTGAATATTACATAAATGAGTTCTACGTTGACATAGATCTTCAAAGATCAGGGATTGGAACAAACATGATAGAAACGATTAAAAAATCGTTTAAAGGTCAAAATGTAAATGCGATTATTCTATTAACTGAAAAGGACTATCCAGCACGAAAATTCTACGAAAAATGCGGCTTTAAAATCTTACCAGGCCTGGTATCTATGGCAGCTCCTATATGAACTGGAAACTTGGGTTTCGCAAAGCAGCCACGTACATCAATGTAGTTTCTTTGTTCACTTCGTGAATAAATTCTAATGATGGATATTATGAAAAATGGGTTTGAGACAATAATCGGCTTAATCAACACCTAAAACAAATATAAAGCATGTTTTATATGCTTGCCTTATTTCTTTATTTATATATAATATATTTTATAATTTAGCTTATTTACAAGCTAATATAAAGCATAGTTTATATGGCAAAAACACTTTGGGGAAAAATTTACTTTAAAGATATATACGCCGGAAGGCTACGGGAAGAGCCCGGTGGTAGAGTTGTATTCACATACGACCCCTCTTATCTCGAAACCAAGCAATCGGCAATCGCCCATACTTTACCTCTACAATCTAAGTCATTTATTTCCGAGCGTGGATTACACTCATTTTTCGATAATCTTGTTGCCGAGGGGTGGTTTAGAAATGCTCAGGCGAAAGCGCTGGGTGTAGACCCTGACAACCGCTTTGCGCTACTGCTTGGTTTTGGCTTTGATCTTGCCGGGGCAGTTTCCGTCATTGACCCAGAGGAACAAGAACACAAACATTTGGATCATACCGATGATGCTACCTTAGCAGCTTTGCTGGGAAGAGCTTCTTTGTCCGGCGTGCAACGTAAGTTACTTGTAGTCAAGGATGGCAATCAGTATCGTCCAGTTGGTCCCAGCGAACTGAGTACACATATTGCCAAACTCTCTTCCGGCAACCTGACGAACCTAATTGCATTGGAATATCTTACAACTCAAGCTGTACGCAAACTCTTGCCGAGTGATGATGTAGTAGATATGAAGATTACTACCATTTCGTCTATCAAGGAAGAGGCACTAGTCATTCCTCGTTTTGACCGGACTTCAACCGGTAAGCGAATTCATTTTGAGGAATTTAATCAACTCTCAGGCCGATACTCAGGCGATGATAAATATGAAGGCACATATGAAGAGATGGGACAGTTCATCCTTAATACTCCGGGATGCATTCCTGCTGAGGCAGATCGTCTGTTGCACCGCATCCTGGCCTCTTTGCTTGTAGGTAATACGGATGCGCACTTCAAGAATTTTGCTATGTTCCACACCCGTGATGGGCTTCGCCTGACACCATCTTACGACCTTGTTGCATCGTCAATATACCCGGAATACCAGTCCATAGCTCTTTCGGTGAGTGGAATCAGAAATCTTGCAATTAGCAAACTGCTACCAAAACATTTGTTACGAATGGGCAATGGATTTGGCTTAGGAGATGAAACTCTCGTTACCGCAGTTGAGACGATTGGAAAACAGTTACCTTTAGCACTTGAAACGCTATCAAAGTCGAATATTGGGTCTAAAACACTGCGAAATCAATTAATTGATAGAATGGAGAAACGATGGAATGGCAGTTTCAAATTAACTGGTCAGCTATTGTCGAAGAAGCGAAGCAAAGACGTAAAAGCCAAAGGCTGACACAGCAAAAATTGGCAACTCTGGCTGACGTCAGCACCCCCACCATCTCCCGCTTTGAGAACGACAAGAAGGATATCCAGTTATCATCCATTATTAGTATCCTGACTGTACTGGGCATGGTCGACGAACGTCATCTCATATTTCCAGAACCAAAGGAGCGATATGATTTCGATCAATCGGCTATACTATTTAGCGGCAAGGATGGCGAAAAAATTGTGCAATGTGCCATCAGCAAGGAGGCACTTGAAGATTATTTTGGAGACAACGATAAAGACCTACTCAAATTATTCGTCACAAACCGTGAACGTATTGAACATGAAGCACGGCGCAAATATTTCACCAACCACCTGGAAAAGGATGGCACTATCCTGATACGTACAATTGATCTGTGAAAAATTTCTTCGATTACATTACCCGCTCTCTATCTGTGGATGGGTCTTTGTGTTTGGGCTGATGCTTTATGTATCGATACTAGATATTTCCAAATATATTGTTTAACCCATATCATTGTTAGCACGACAATTTCATCCATTCTGGTCCTGAACGTGATGTAAAGGGCATTGTAACCATCTCCACCAATATCAATCAGCTTGAGATTAATGACAGCGTTTACCCCTTATGCTCAGTAATATTATTTACTATACTACAACGTCGAATTGGTATAGTAAGTTACTCCATCATCACTTATAAAAAAGGAGACTTAATATGACCAATGGATATAATCCGGATCTCACGCTTTACCTTAAGAAAAATAAAAAATATCTTCCGCTAGTTTTAGCCGGACTGATCGCTTTGCTTCTCATCGCTGACGGGTTCTTTACGATCCAACCTGGAGAGGTGGGTATCAAGGTTCGATTTGGAAAAATAGTCGATTCATACTCAGAAGGTCTCTATTTTAAAATCCCTTTCGTTGAAAAGATTGATCGATTCAGCATCCGAATTCAACGTGCTGACATCAAAACGTCGGCATTCAGCAATGATATGCAAACTATCGTTGTTGATATGGCGGTCAATCATAGAATCGAAAAAAGCACTGTGGTATCAATTTATAGAAACTTAGGCCCTGACTATGTAAAAACCGTTATTGACCCGATTACTCAGGAGTCTGTCAAATCCATTACCTCCAAATATTCAGCAGAAAAGATCATTTCAAACCGAGCTGATGTCACTCGTGAAATGGATCAGGTCGTCAAATCTCGTTTGGCTGAAAAACAGATTATCGTAACAGATCTCTCCATTACAAATTTCGAGTTTACACCCGATTTTTTGAAATCAGTTGAGGATAAACAAATTGCAGAACAGATGGCTAAAAAAGCTGAAAAAGATGTTGAGCGTGTCAAAAAAGAGGCTATTCAAGTTGTAGAAAGAGCAAGAGCTGAAGCGGAGTCATTGAGCCTTCAACGTGCGGCGGTTTCAGATCAGCTGATTGAACTTAGAAAAGTTGAGGCTCAAATCAAAGCTATAGAGAAGTGGAATGGTGTTCTACCCCAATACACAGGTGGTGGCGCTGTGCCATTTATCAATGTAAAATAAATCATCCGTACATTTTTAGCTCCAAACATTTATAGAAATACCCCCATCTGGGGGTATTTTTTTTACGCTCAGGGACTGTGAGGCATGGAACTAAGTGGACATAAAAATAAATCCATGTCAACTTAGTTCCGGTCGCTCAGGAAAAGAGAGATTGAAAAGTTCATGAAATGAGATTAAGTGTAGCTGAGAACAAAAATCACTTAAAAAATTGAGGGGGGTGGGTAGTTTTTTTATAGCATTTTCAACCTTTAAGCCCCTCTCCCTTGATGGGAGAGGGTTCGGGAGAGGGTGTTGGTTTTGTCACGGAAATCACCCTCCCCTCGAAAGGCTGTTGCCGAACTGAAATGTAGGGGCAACCCCCCGTGGTTGCCCTCTTATAAGGGCAGACACATGGGTCAGCCCCTACAAAAATATTAAAAAACGACTTCGGCAACAGCCTCCTCGAGGGAGGGGAGCATAACGAAGTAACACTATTTTTCAAAAAAACTCCCCGACCCCTCAAACAAAAACTTTATGAAAATAATATTTGTCACGGATTTACATGGGATGCAGTGGAAATATGACCGACTGCTAGGTGCTGCTAAAGAATTTGATGCAGAGATGCTCATCAATGGTGGCGATATGTTGCCTAAGGATATCGACTTGTTTGAACAGGACAAATTTATCTCTGGTTATCTTGACCACCATTTCATGCAATTTGATTCCGCTGGAATTCAATATCTGTGCTATCCTGGAAATGATGATCTAAAAATCTTCGATCAGATATTCGAAAAGACATGCAATAAATATCCTTCTGTCACCAACCTGGCCCAGCGAAAAGTGGAGATCGGCGAATACGAATTTATCGGCATGAACTGGGTCGTCGATTATCCGTTTCGTTTGAAGGACAGATGCAGGATGGATACAGATGATTATGTATTCCAAAAACAACTCGGCAGCGGTTTATTATCCGCTCCCAACGGATGGAAAGAAATAGACGACTGGTTCGCCTACGCCAAAAATCTTCCTACGATAGAAGAGGAGCTTGAACGATTGCCGCGCCCAAAAGACATGAGCAAGAGCATCTATGTAATTCATATGCCCCCTGCCGGATTGGGATTGGACATGATCCATCAGGGAATATCCGTTGGCTCAAAAGCGATCTACGATTTCATAAAAAATCATCAACCTAAACTGACACTCCACGGCCACATACATGAATCTCCAGGGGTCTCTGACCGATGGTTCGCCGAACTTGGCAAAACTATCTGCATCCAACCCGGCCAGCTTAACGACCTGACCTATGTCACAATCGACCTCTCCACTATGAAATACGAGAGGATAAAAGAACAACGTCGTGTTTAAATGTGTTATGAGACTTTCCTTCTCTCCCATTGTCAGTTGTACTATGCCTTTGTTGTCATCCTGAGCGAAGAGAAGGATCTTAAGTGTTCAAAATTGACAGGCATTTGCCAAATTTTTTTCCCTCCTCACATGGAAAATGGAATTTTTCAGAGGTACCTATAATAATGTTCACAAATACATATTATGTTCATGCATCGTGAACATAGTGTGATTTTATGAACATAGACATTAAAAGCGTTTTATTGATGATATGGAGATTACCATTTATTTTCTGGACGTGAAAAGGAGATTTATAGAGTTTTCAACAATTTAACTTTCCCTGTTATCAAATTTATTAATCATTTAGGCTCATACTTTCAATTGCAATACGCGCTAATAATTTAACAATGTAACAATCTTCACCTATATCAGACATTGTCGTATCAAAATCAAAAACCTTACTTCCTCTCTTACTATGAGCAATACCACATCGGATATCACTATATAGGTACTCTGCAATATTTTTACATTTTATCTTGTTTATCCTCTTCACAGCCCTTCGTTTATAGATAGAAAAAAGATTTTTTCTCCTGCCTTGCGTTAAAGGCACACTAATCTCCAAAAATCCAAAATCATAATCATGAATTTTATTTATATTTGCTTCTATCCATTTTTTGCCATTATCATCACTTATGCATTCGAGTATGCGATAATAATTCAAATATTCAGACAAAGGGTCAACCTGCCGAAGAGCGCTTGCATATAAAGCTATCACTTCCTTAATTTTTCCATATCGATTAGTGTAAGGAATATCAATTAACTTATTAATGTTGTCGTATTTATATTTAATCATACCAACTGAATGTTTAACATCAACAAGAGAATCATAAACACTTTTCAATGCTTTTTGATAATCATCACTGCCGTATTTAAACGTTGAACCATCCGTCTTCCAATGCATAATAGATGGATGAATAAAGAATTTGGATTTATTCACATATGATATGTGAGTTGGAATTTCATGCTCATAAGCAAGACAGTTAGCGTAAAATAACACATCGCTAAACAAAAGTTGTTTCTCTTTAACAGGACTCAAAACGGCAACCGAACATCCAGGGTCAATATGATATAGTAAATACTTACTATCAACTAAAGTAGTTAAACGATTCCATCCATGTATTCCTATCAAATCAATGAAGTAATCTGCTTTATCTGTGTAACTATATTTACCAATCTTAATTTTCATATTGTATGTTTCTCACTATCTAGCATAAGAGTGAGTTATCATTAACATTTTTGGCATCAAATATTTTAACCAATTCATCACCGGCAATTTGAAGCTTGATAGCCAATATTAAGTTTAATTTAAACTCCATTTGCATTTCTCAATTTCGCGCAAGATCACTCCACCCCCTGTCTTACTATTTTCCACAATTTACCAGGTCTGTCACAATTTATCAAGATAGCTATAAAGCCTTTTAAATATCTCTTCAAAAGAAGGTTTTTCACCATAGTATAATGTACTCGTCTGATATGATCTCTTTACTGCCTTATACTGATCTGTATCCATCAAGAATGCTGGACTTGATGTAAAAATAAGGCCTTCGGGGATATGCTCATTAGAGAATTTTTCTCTATCATATCGAGCAACATCAGCCTTGATATCCATATGTTCTTTGGAACCAAGTCGGGAACTCACGTTATCATGGCCTAATAAGCAATATAGATCGTAAAAGTGTCTCTCTTTATCGATCAGACGTTTTTGAAAATATGCCCTATGTATTGAAAAGACCTTTTCTACAAATGTCCTAAGTGGATCTAATATTTTAAGATTAAAATATTTTATATTTTCAATTTCGTTCAGAATACTTGGTTTCTGTCTCAAAATTTCTTTCCCAATAATTGACTGTATATCAACAAAATCATAAGGTTCTGGTCCACCTCTAAAACCCATCTCCATTTTAATATAAGGAAGAATTCCACTATACTTCTCACATGGATATTTAAAGCACGACGTCCTGTTTTCATCTGCAACAAAGTTGTCATTATTTCCTGCATCAAACTCTAAATCGGAGATCTGAGATATAAGATTTTGAACATCCTTTAGAGTCCCTCTCTTTTTCTTTTTGCTGCTTATTTCAGGAGTTACAATAAACAGAAGATCTACATCCTCTGAAAATCTGTTAATCAAATTATATCCCTTAGATAATGAAGTACCTCCCTTGAATATAAAATCACCTGCATACTTGGACAGCTGTAGTATCCTCAAAATCTCGGTTACCCAATAATCCTTGAGGATAATAGCTGAAGGAATATTTGATTTTGCAAAAACGGCATTAATCAAATCCTTAAAATCTGATCTCTCATGTAATAAATCAGTCAATGTTCCACTCCTTCGAATGTTTTAAAACCTCATTAACCTTTAATTTGAAAATTGTAAGAGGATTTAAACTCTTTTTAAGTTGGTCTTTCATTTTACTCGAAAGATTAATTTCATCTCCAATTGCACCAACAAGTGCTCTGACTCTTGGCGATTCCTTCAATGCAAATTTAGCCAATCTATCACATGATACCTTGTGTTTTTTTATATAAGAAATAATTTTTTTAATTGCTACATCAGGAGAGCATCCTGAAATTTTATTTATTTTCATCAAAGCATTTAATATCCATATCTCTTGCTCAAAAGCACCCTTTAGATGTGTAACATTTCTCCTCGTAGTTTTAATATTATCTATGGAAGTTCTTTTCTCAGAAATCAGTGAATATTTTGATGGTACCTGATTAATCAACCCCAGATTATAGAAGGCGATATAATCCGAGCTGTAGCCCTTAGGTAACAATTTTTTACCTATCTGCTCTGGTGGAGGATAGGTGCAGCCTAAAACTGTTTCCTTGGGATAATAATATAATCCCTTGTTAATACGTATTAATAGCCCCTGTTTATAAAGGCGATACAGGTTTTTAGTAACAACCTGCGGAGATAAATCCGGAAAGTCGCCTAGATTCCACAGACAATCTGGTCCTTTAGCAAGGATTCTCTGTTTAATAACCTGTGCTACTGAATTCACTGACTTTCTCATCTTTTTGGAATTCTTCATAAATCGCAGGTTATGATAATTTGTTTTATCTGTCCAGTAAATGTTGCCATTAACTGGACATATAACGCTATAACCACATGGATATATTAGATAATTACAGTCCCAGAAGAAAACTGCGATGCTCAGACGATGTTTATATTTTTTTCACCAAACTACACTCCACAGCCTTAATCGCATCGACGGCTGAGCTGGTGATACCGCCGGCGTAGCCGGAGCCCTCGCCTATCGGGTAGAGGTTTTTGATGTTTATAGATTCATACTCTTCGTTTCGCCTCATCCTCACGGGGCAGGATGTCCTCGTTTCGGCGCCTAACAATATTGCGTGTTTGGAAACAAAGAGCGGAGAATCATTTTTCCATTTTTTGAAGGCTATCGACAATGCGTCTGATACGAACTTTGGAAAGATCTCCTTCATGTCTGCAGCAGTTGTACCCATTTTATAGGAATTTTTATTTAGTTCGCTTGATACTCTGCCGGCTAAAAAGTCTGTCAGATTCTGCGCGGGAACTTTCCAGTCTCCTCCGCCTGCCCTGAATGCCTTTCGCTCAACATCTCTTTGAAACTCAATGCCAGCCAGGGGATGAGATGAGCCATAATCAGCTGTATTACATGTAACAACGATAGCTGAGTTTGAAAATGCCGATGATCTGCCAGAGTAACTCATACCGTTTACGACCAGCATCTCATCTTCGGATGAAGCGTTTAACACCTCGCCACCCGGGCACATACAAAAGGTATATATCCCTCTTCCAATTTTCCGGTCGGTATGTGTGAATGAGTAGCTGGCGGCACCGATGCCCGGAAAATCTTTATATTTTTTACCATACCTGATGAGATTTATAATTTCAGCGGGATGTTCTAATCTCATACCGATTGAGATCGGCTTCGGCTCAACGAAGATATTATTTTTAAAAGCGATCTCAAATGTATCGCGCGCAGAATGACCCACTGCAAGATAAATAGTTGATGAACGATATTCCTTTTCCCCGTTTATCACAACGCCAACAAGCGCGCCGTCATCTATCAGCATATCTGTCATCTTTGAGCCAAAATGTATATCGCCGCCCCTTTCAAGTATATAGTTCCTCATCCTGATGACGATTTTGCACAACACGTCTGTGCCCAAATGAGGTTTGCTCAAGTATCCTATCTCCTCAGGCGCGCCGAACTTGATAAAAGTGTCTAGCACCTTGTCTGCATATTTGGAATTCTTTATTCTGGAAAATAACTTTCCGTCTGAGTATGAACCTGCCCCACCCTCTCCAAACTGAATGTTTGATTCAGTGTTAAGCACCCTATCCCCTATCAATTTCTGAATATCAATTTCACGTTCTTCTATCTTCTTGCCTCGCTCAAATATGAGCGGCTTTATACCGCGGTCGATTAATTCCAGTGCAGCAAATATACCGGCGGGACCAAAGCCTATTATTATGGGGCGGTCTTTGAGCTTTACCTGTTTGATATCCTCTTCAATTTTATCGGTATAAACTGGAAGGTTGTCCTTGTTCACAAAGCTGTCAGGAACATTCACGACGATCGACATTTCATAAAAAAACTGTTTTTTCCCGCGCGCGTCGAGCGACTTGCTCAATATTTTAACGAATTCAATTTTATCTTTGTCGATATTTAGATGATCAGAAGCAGCTAATTTGTAATTATCTACCCCGTCTTTCTCCACAGGTATCCGCAAATTGTTTAATATCAGCTTCAAAATAAGTCCTTTTTTTAAGTACTATATAGCAGGTTGTTATCCCTGCGAACCAACTATGTCATAATTCGAATGTTGTAGCGCATTATAACGCGGGCTAAAGCCCGCGGCTACATTAAAAAACCAATTATGACACAGTCTGTCCGCGAGAATGACAATACAGAAAAAGGCGACTCAGAGCTATAAGAAAAAGCCCCCACACAAGTGGAGGCTTTTTATTTATTACTCAGCGTAGCACAAAATGTTAGAACCAAGACCGGACACTCGCCCAACTTAGTTTTTCCACACTCATCCTACACAATATTTCGAAGCTAAACCGTTTATTGTCTGATTACTTTTTGCTTACTTTTTCTGCGCAAGGACCTTTTTCGCCTTGACCAGCTTCGTATTCGACATTGTCACCTTCGGTAATTGGACCATTTAATATTGCCGAGGAGTGGACAAAGAGATCTTTTCCACCATTGTCCGGCTTAATAAATCCAAAACCCTTTGCTTCATTGAAAAACTTTACTGTACCCGTTTCCATAACTTTCTTCCTTTCTCTTTGTCATATAAGAATTTACATAACAATTTCAATAACCATGAATATATACACGATCAATATTATTAGCAATCAGTTTTAGTTAGAAAAAGCATTAGAAAAATGGGCCCAAATAAATCTGTTTTCTTTTGCTGTTCGTGGAAGTGGATAGTATCGAACTTTTATATAGTCGGCACAGAGCAAACTACTAATATGTTCAATGGAAACATTACGAACATCTACATAAGTTGCTTTTTAAATCACCAAGCTTGCAATAACACTTGATAACTATATGATTTTGCTGTACAAAACAAACAACTTTCAAAGGAGGGGGAAGTAATTGGCCTTTTTCAAGAATATCAGTCTAACCGTTAAGCTCCTCATTGCAGTCCTCGCAAGTTCCCTCCTTACATTTTTGGTGGTCTTCGGAATAGGCTACTCCCTCACGAACAGGGTGATCTATAAGGATGTCGAAAAGATAGGAAGCAATCTGGCAAGTTCGGCTGTAGATAAGATCGAGGATATATCCCATGAGATCTCAAGGGTCACCATGGGCATGCAGCTGCTAGCCCAGCATGGGAAAAAAGATGAACATGATCTCTTCAACGTACTCAAGAGCACATTAGAGAGAAATCGTGATATCTTCGGAATCGCGATATCATATGAACCGTATCTTGGTGATCCGAAGAAAAAATATTTCTCTCCATATTGTCACAGAAAAGAGCGTGATTTTAAATGCATGATGCTCGGCTCAAGTAAGTACGACTACTTTGAAAAGGCATGGTACAAATCCTCCAAGGAGACCGGCGAGGCACAATGGACAGATCCATATGTCGAACAGCTCATTATCAACGAGCCCCTTCTCACCTATTCCGAACCCTTTTATAAAACCATCGAAGGAAAGCAGGTCCTACAGGGAATAGTATCCGCAGACGTATCACTAGAGTGGTTACAGAACGTCATCTCAAAATCTCCTGAAAAATATAATGGCTACCCATTTTTGCTCTCGCAAGAGGGCTCTTTTATTACCTTTCCCGAAGAGGGATTTGCCAATACGAAAAATATTAAAGACTTCCCCGAAGCGCAAAATGTGTCAGAGGGCATGATGGGAAAGCTGAGGGGCGTAGAGGAATTTAACGATTTTGTCACAGGTGAAAAATCCTGGATATTCTTTGAACCTGTCCCGCTAAGCGATTGGTCTATCGGCGTGGTCTTTAAAGAAAGTGAGCTACTCTCAGATATATTTTATATCGCAAACAGGATGTTGATCCTCTGCATTCTTGGAAGCACAGTGCTTTGCCTGGTAGTCTTTTTTATTTCAAGGAGAATCACAAGGCCGCTTAACTCCCTTGCAATGGTAGCCCGTACAATTTCACATGGAAAACTTGATACTCAAATTCCAGCTATGGGTAGAATGGATGAAGTGGGAAATCTTGCGCGATCCTTCGCAAAGATGCAGAAAGATTTGAAAGAACATATCAATGAACTCTCCAGGAGTATCAGTGCTCGCGCGAAGATATCAAATGAACTCTCGATCGCTCACAGTATTCAGCAGAGCATCGTTCCCAAAAACATTCCCCCGATGGGAAAGATGGGAAATGTTGAAGCTTTCGGACTCTTACTTCCAGCGCAGGAAATTGGCGGTGATCTTTATGACTGTTTTGCCATAGATGAAAAACACACATGTTTTGTAGTGGGTGATGTCTCTGACAAGGGAGTCCACGCAGCCTTTACAATGGCCTTTGTTGTGACACTATTGAGAGGACTTTCAAACAATCTAAAACATCCCGATCATCTACTCAGGATCATCAATGATGAAATAATCAAGCGGATCAATGAATCGATGTTCGTCACCCTCTTCTGTGGAATTCTCAACAATGAAACCGGAAAACTCAGATTCGCAAACGCAGGTCACAACCCTCCGGTCCTCCTGCGCTCAGGGAAGGCGCCATCCTTCCTGAAAGGCGATTTCGGAAAGGCCCTCGGCATCGACTTCGATGCGAAATTTCCCTGGAACAGTATCACGCTCTCAAAAGGCGATAAGATCTTTTCATACACCGATGGCGTGACCGATGCCATCGATGAAAATGAATCCTTTTTCGGAGAAGAAAACCTTATCGAAATATTGAAACAGTCGCGAGAAACCAGCCCTGAACAAATCGTCAATGCGGTGATCGATGAGGTGAGACGCCACGCGGGCAAGTGCCCATTGCCAGACGATATAGCCATGCTTTGCCTATCCCTCACCTCCTGCGAATCTAAAAGTCTTAATATCGCCGTCGAAAACGACATGAAATCGATAAAAGAAATCGCTGACGCGCTCAATGAATTTTGCAAGAGTTTCGGATGTGACATAGATTTCATAAATGAACTCAACCTGGCTATCGAAGAAACCGTTGTGAACATAATCAACTTTGCATACGAAGATGATGAACGACATGAGATTGAGATAACGATCATCAAATCCGGCGCTGTGATAGAGGTAACGATCATGGATGATGGGAGACCCTTTGATCCCCTTAAACATACAATATCTGATAAGGGCCACTCCATAAAAGATATGCCTTTAGGTGGATTAGGTATTATACTCACCAAAAATATGGTAGATAAGGCAGAGTATGTGAGAGTTGGAAAATATAATAAGCTCAAACTGATCAAAATAATTGGAGAAGGCGATGACAGAAAAAACCGAAAAAATAGCAAATGAATTATTAGAAAAGGCCTCGATAGCTGCCGCTATTTACAGTGAGCTAGATCAGACCACCACCGACAGGATTGTAGAGGCGATCTACGAGGCCGCGATCAAAAACAGGGTCAAGCTTGCCAGGATGGCAAACGAGGAGACAGGTATAGGTATATGGGAGCATAAGGCCATTAAAAATACACTGGCCGCAAAACTCGTCTACGAAGATATCAAGAACGAAAAGACCGTTGGAATTATCTCAGACGATGAATCAGGCGGAATCATGGAGATCGCCCAGGCGTTGGGACCGATCGTAGCAGTGAGTCCCGTTACAAACCCAACATCGACCATAATCTTCAAATCTCTGATCACAGCGAAGACCCAAAACCCGGTCATCTTCAGCCCACATCCATCGGCCCACAAATGCACCACCGAAGCAGCGCGGATCTGCTATGAAGCCGCGCTTAAGGCAGGCGCTCCGGATGACTGCATCCAGTGGGTCCCGGAAAGCTCAAGGGAGCTCACCAGCGCCCTTATGTCTCATCCCAAAACCTCACTCGTTCTGGCTACAGGAGGCCCAACACTGGTAAAGGCCGCATACAGTTCAGGAACACCAGCATTCGGCGTCGGTTCGGGAAATGTTCCGGTTTATGTAGAAAAAACTGCCGATCCGAAATTTACAGCGGAAAGTATATTGGCATCAAAAACATTTGATAACGGAACTGTCTGCGCAAGCGAACAGGCGATCGTTGTTGAAAAGGTGATCGCTAAAGAGTTACAAAAAGAATTCGAAGACCAGGGGGCATATTTCTTAAGCGATGAGGAGATCGATAAGATTTCCCCCATATGTATAAATCCAGAGACCGGACTTATGAACCCCAGGATCGTAGGGCGCAGTGCAAATGTCCTAGCCGAGCTTGCTGGCATCTCCGCTCCCAAAGGCACCACCTGTCTTATAGCAAAGCAGACACACATTGGGCACGAATATCCACTCTCGGGTGAAATACTTGCACCTATACTTGCATGGTACATAGCCGACGGCTTCGATTCAGCTCTTAAAATGTGTATAGAACTCAACTACCGAGGAGGAATCGGTCACACAGCTAGCATATATTCAAATGACGAAGAGAGTATCATGCATTTTTCAAGATTGATGAACGCAGGCAGGATCGTGATAAACACACCCTCCTCACAAGGGGGAGTGGGAGGAATCTTCAATGGACTTCATACATCCTTTACACTTGGATGTGGTGCGGGAGGAAAAAATATCACGACTGAAAATATTACAGCGAGGAATCTTTTCAATATCAAGCGGGTTTGTCGTAGAAGACCGAATGTGAAATGGTTCCAGATTCCTGTAGAAAAGATACTCGATGATAATTGTGATGAAAAAGATATTAACGAAAGTTATTCTCATAACCAATAGGGGGTAGAGATGGTAGAATTTAATTTTGAGCCCCAAGGCTCCACAGTAACATGTATGTTCAAGGGGAGAATGGATAGCACGGCCTCAATGGAGGCCAACAAGCAGATCTCTGCAAAGCTCGATGAGATCTCAAAGGAAGTGGATTTAAAAAATATTAAGGTCGTCTTTAATCTAAAGGAGGTGGACTACATCTCATCCGCATTTATGCGCATTTGTCTTCAGACTGTACAAACGATCACACAAGAAAACTTTTCGATCAAAGAGACCAGCCCCTTCGTTATGAAGGTCTTCAAGATGACAGGATTGGATAAGGATCTGAACGTTTCGTAATATAAACACATTTCCAGATTTGTTGAATTTTCACCGATTTAATGATAATCGCACTACACTATGTCAACATTCGGATTGAGCACTGATGCTTACAAACAAATAGCTACGAATAAAAAGATTGCAGCGGAAGGTTTGAAAGTTCTCCATTGAGAGCTGTTAAAAGAAATTCGGTTCTCTCTTTCACGAGGTAATAAAATTTTCTATAGTCACCGACATAGTTCTGTGTGAGTTCTTTAATGAATCTTGTTTCGCCAAAGTAAATATAATATTCTTTTAAAGTTTGAGTGAGATCACTGGAGAGTTCAGAATCATTTAGTATAGGTGCTAAACTTGGATTTTCCGCGATTGCTCATAGGATCAAATCAACATGCAACTGAGAATTATCAAATCTAAAAACTGAGCAGCATTGCGAGCTTAATCCTACGGCCTTTCCTGGATTTTGATCTATCCTTCTGGTATGGCTGAAATCCTTACTCTTATGATCAAGTAGAGTCCATTGCCCAGTGAAAGCTCTAGTAGCTTGAAATATGCTCCAATTTTCAATTTTCCTCATTAGAATCTTATTATCGCACTTTTTAGCTAAAAGTTGCGCTACTTTTTTACAAATTTTTTCTATCTAATGTCCGTCTGGTTTGATCTGTTGCTCTGTCTGAATTGACATTTATGCCAGCAACATCCAGTGTCTTGTGAGAGCTCAAAAACATGATGACCTTGACATGGCCGGTCAAGCCCAAATGGGAAACGTTAATAGCTAAGATCTTCAGTTCTATCCCAGTGATCTTTCCTCACTGCAAAACAATCATGGATCTCAAGGAGTTTATGTTTGATGAAAGAGTCATTCGAAGAACTTTCCCGTATATCGCTCGATCTCCACCCAAACTTCAGCTTGAGAAGATTGAACTGAAGGAAAACGAATCGACTTATTCATTGTTCTCATACGAACAAAGTGAAGGTATCAATCAGGATCAACCTTGGAATGACGACGATTTCAATCAGGATTTAAGCTGGTGATGAGGATGTGTGTTAAAACAGTAAATCTTCATCTTTTGCTCTACTCAATATCAAACCATCCGGATCTCATATGATGAAAACCTGCTCTTTTGAACCTCTTTGAGATACTATCTATAACGTCTTAAGCAAAACTCTTGGCTATTATTGTTATATTTGAATTTGTATCCGGTCCGCTTTTTCAGAATGTTCCTATATATTATCTTAGCAGGGCATGGTTCAAAAACATCAATTCAATTTGGGCCAAGAAATCAATTAACAATCGGAAAGGTGGCTTTTGCTGTTAATACCGGACCAAAAGATCATCTGGACCTTTCATATGAAAAACATCTTAAACAGATTAACTTCGGAAAAGCTATTGTTAGAGGTGGTTATTTATTGCTGAATTCATGTAAAAATGGAAAGGGGCGTCGCGCTGGAAAAAACATGGCTAATATGATGCATCGAGTGGTGCCGCACGTTCATGTTTTATCAGTTGATGAGAGTTTTGTAGGCTACTTAGGCATGTGCACAGGAATTAAAACATGTATCAAATTTAAATCGATCATCTGGGTTCGCAAATACGCAAAACATCACCCACGTCTATACCACATTAGACCCAAGAGGGTAATCCCACGGAAAAAATAAAAAAACATTGGCACAATCAAACGGATCGGTTATACAAAAACCATGTTAAATATTACAAATAAAAAAAGTACAACAGAAGACGCCAATGGATTAGAGCAAAACAAAATATTTTTTAGAAAGAGGCCTATTCAAAAGAATAAATCGTTAAGCTCAACCCTCTCTTATAGTAGGCAAACAAAGAGACTTGCATTTCTCCCCAAACTGCAATTTCACCCCTTCCCACTTTTATCTGGGGCGAGTAAAAGAGATACTCAGAAGAGGGTAGAAGGGTTAATTAAAAGATTGAGGAATAAAAATTGGAGAGTGCGTAAGTCTGCTGCATGGGCATTAGGCGATCTAGGTCCCAAAGCAGCAAGCGCTGTTCCAGCTTTGATCAGAGCTTTGAAAGATAGAAAAAGTAGAGTACGCAAGAAAGCTGAAAGGGCATTAAGCAGTATCGGCCTTCTTGCTGTTCCTGCTTTGATCAGTGCTTTGAAGGATAAAAATCAATTTGTAAGCAAAAAAGCTGCGAGAGCATTAAGCAAAATGCCTCCCAACGCCTCCGCTGTCGTCGTTTTGAGCTTGATCAAAGCATTGAAAGACAAAAAAAGTTATGTTCGTAAAAATGCTGCATGGGCCTTAGGTAAGATCGGTCCTAATTCAGCTACTGCTGTTCCCGCCTTGATCAAAGCATTGGAAGATAAAGAAAGCTACGTTCGTAAAAGTACTGCATGGGCATTAGGCAAAATAGGTCCCAATGCAGCTAGTGCCGTTCCTGCTTTGATCAAAGCATTGAAAGATAAAGAAAGCGATGTTCGTAAAAGTGCTGCTAGAGCATTAGGCATGTTAGGTCCTAATGCGGCTAGTGCTGTTCCTGCTTTGATTAAAGCATTGAAAGATAAAGAAGGCTGGGTTCGTAGAAGTGCTGCTAGAGCATTAGTCATGTTAGGTCCTAATGCGGCAAGTGCTGCTGTTCCTGCTTTGATCAATTCATTGAAAAGTAAGTATTATGGTGTCCGTGTAAAGGCTGTTAAAGCATTAGGCAAGATAGGTCCCAAGGCTTCCTCTGCTGTTCCTGGTTTGGTAAGGGTAATGTTGAGAGATAAAAAAACATGGGGGCGCATGTATGCTGCATGGGCATTAGGCAAGATAGGTCCCAATGCAGCTAGTGCCGTTCCTGCTTTGATCAGAGCATTAAAGGATAGAAGTTGGTATGTACGCGCTGAAGCTGCCACTGCATTAGGCAGAATAGGCCACAAGGCCGCCGCCGCCATTCCTGCATTGAAAACAATTTTAAAACAAGATAAAGACTCTACAGTTAGAAGCTCGGCAATCAAGGCAATCATTGAGATAAAACAAAGAAAATAAAACCGTACCTCCAAAACAAGTGCGAAGAATAAGGAACTGCTCGGCAACAACCTCTAAGCTGGAAAAAATTGCAAAAATGATCATAATGCTTCATTTCGTACCTACACAGTGTAAAATGGGGAATATTTAGCTCAATTAAACGAAATTAATATCTTCCAAAAAACTTTTTAACAGCATTCCATCTAATTCGGGGTAGAGTAGAGGGCAGGTAGAGAAAACTTTAGATATACGCGCCTCTTTCGTTTGGCGGTGCCTCACTAGCTACATCATAGCTTTCAACCAGCCCTCCCTCATCAAACCGTGCTTGCGGTTTTCCCGCACACGGCTTTCCGATGTTCTTCATCACAAAGCATGCGCCTTCGTCCAACCCGCCGTTGTCGGCACTTGCCTTGCGGTAAAGCTTCCTCTGTAGCGTTCTGATGTTTTCAGGAGTTGTTAGCATTTCTGCAATCCCCTCATCCTCCGCCCTTCGGTTGCATGAACAAAGTAGAGCTCCTTCCCTTGGGTAGAGTTATGTTGTCTCTTATCCTCGTGCGGTACTATGAGCCCCTCCGACTCCCGATTTGACCCTGTGCGATTTCGTTTCCTTATACGCATTGGTTGCTGCTCCTCATGCTTAATCAAATCGGGTCTCCAGCACTGAACTATTTATCTTCTGCAACATGCCGACCCTGCTACCCCGGAAGATCACACTGGCTTTTTTCCCCCCGTTATCAATGCCTATGTGCTTCGGCCTTCCCCATGTGTCCACTGGGTCGGCATCTCCAAATGAGTTTAACGAGGCTACATATAGGTTCACTTTCGTTACGGCCTGCTGCTTTGCCAATTGGGAACTTACGACCGCTGATTGCTCAAACGCCGCTCCCTTGAACTACCGGGGCGCACGGATAATTCCCCGGACGGGACTTTAACCCGCTAGATTAAACAGTTGTTACTGCGTACGGACACAATACTTAATTCAAATGAATTAAGTATTGTGTCCTCAGATCTAGAAAAAGCTTTCAGTCACGGAGCTTAAAGGTCGGAGTTTTTAGACAGACAACTTGGCAACATTATAAGTCTATTGAATGTCTGTGCAATTGCATCGGTGTCGTTTGAACCAATTATAAAGGCTGCGGACTTACATGCGCCATCAGTACAATTTCCCATTGCAAAGCTAACAGGAAAATAGCTAAGCATCCCAACATCATTTCCACTATCACCAAAAACAATAACATCATCCTTGTCGAGGTTCTTATCTTTAATTATTTCTTTCAAGGCGTTTCCCTTATCAACTCCTTTTGGAACGAGCTGAATCACTGTCGAACCACTAACAAGAATTGATGCGTCGTTTCCAATCATCTCTTCAAGTGATTTCTTTATTTCATCAGCATGGCCATCTTCTACTAACAGGGTGATATTAATTGCCGATCTATTATTTTTTTCCGCTTCATATTTATTAACGCATTCAATTAAATTGCTACACACGTCATTTGATGTTACCCCCCATTTTTTTACGCGCTCGGCAAGTTTGACGGGAATGTTATCAAGCAGCATTTTTTTAGGATACATAACAATATTGACAACTACATTTTTGTTCTGAGTAAGGACTGCTAAGGCCTTTTGTGTGACGGATTTTGGAAGGGTGATTTTTCTTAAAATATCCTTTCCACTTGAAGAAAAAACTACGCCGCCATTTGATAAGACAATTGGAAGACTGGGCTTTATGTCATTCAGATATGGAGTTACCTGTGACAATGTTCTCCCAGTAACAATTCCAATTTTTCCACCACAACCCTCAAAATTAGAAATTGCTTTGATTGTTTCAGGCCTAATCTCGTGGTTTGAACCAAGAGATGTTCCATCTAAATCTAAGTAAACAGCAGAAAATCGAACCTGTTTATTTTCAGAAAGTGAACAAGCTGAGATAATCACGCAAAGGAAACAAACAACTATTATACTTTTTTTCATTGTATTCCCTCCCCCTGGTTCCAAAGAATTTACCGATGAACAGCGTCCTCAGGTGTATAGTACCAATCTCCTTTTGTATACTCTTTCGTTTTGCCATTTATCGCGGAAGGTTGGTGACGGAGGAAGATTAACTGATTGATAAATAAGGAACAATTTCAGACGGAGTCAATAAGTAAAAATAACTTTATCAATGTTCATTTTCAGACAACGCGTCCAGAAATCAAACATTCACAAACATCCCAGCACACAAATCACAACAATATCAACAACAGCATCCTGGCATAATTATTGCTTCTAAGTAGAAAAGGACTGAACAACGGATAAGCTAAAATTTTGATATTCTAATTTTCTATTTTAAAAGAGAAAGATAGCTTCATGAAGCAAACAGATTTGATTATCCCTGGATTTATCGAAAAGAAAATTTACTTTATTCGAGAGCACAGAGTCATATTGGATTCAGACTTGGCTGAGCTCTATGAGGTTTCGGTGAAGATTCTAAATCAGGCCATTAAACGTAATAAGTCGCGTTTTCCAGCTGATTTCATGTTTCAGTTAACAAAGGAAGAAGATCAATCTTTAAGGTCACAATTTGTGACCTTAAACACGGGGCGAGGGCAGCATCGAAAATATCTTCCGTATGCCTTCACAGAACAGGGCGTTGCTATGCTATCAAGCGTCTTAAAGAGCAAGCGTGCTATTCAAGTCAACATCGAAATCATGAGAACCTTTGTTAAATTACGAGAATTAATATCATCACATCGAGGTCTTGCACAAAAATTGAATGCGCTTGAAAAACATTACAACTATAAATTTAAAATTGTATTTGATGCAATTCATGAACTCATGACTCCGCCAACTCCGAAGAGGAGAAGAATAGGATTTAAAGTTGACGATAAGAAATAATCGGTTCGTGTGCTTGATCGCAAAATAGACCCGACCGTCTAATTCCACTCCACACCAAATATAAACAAGAAAACCCTCGAATGAGGGTTATCTTGTTTCTGTTCGAGGACTAGGATTGACTGCGCTTGCCTTCGGCGATGCTCGTCCAATGTTTAATTCGGGGGACACAATACTTTATTCAGTGCTAAAACTAGAATTAAGTATTGTGTCCCCCGATCAAATCTTTAGTCTCCGAAAAATCCACACTCACGGGCAGTTTCGAAAAGCAAAATAGAATATAACCCATATATTCAGGGAGCTTGACAACAAAAACATGTGTGATAAGTCTACCTTAGTAGGGGGAGCAAGGGCGATAAAGGAGCGAAAAAAGATGCTTCCCACAAAAGAGACCAACCACAATAAAAACCGCTTTCCCATTCACCAGAGTTCTAAGATTCGTCTGTCTGCAGGAAAATTAAAGCTAAGTCCTATGGGGAAAGAGCGTCACACCAACTTGAATCCCAAAGGGCTCCCCTGGGTGAGCCAACCAGTAAAACTAGCAGCTAATCGCAAAACTGGAAAAACCACTGTAAGAAAAAAAAGTGCAAAACAAGGATTCAAAAGTCCAATACTATGGGATGGTTTCTCTGTTGCCTTCTCAATGAAGGTTCTCATAACGGAAGAACATTCAAACGATCTGAAGAAGTTGCTAAGCGCAGAGAAGTACAGTCGTGACATGAAACTAGATCGTTTTTCAAAGCCAGAAAAAGGGAAAATTTCAGAAAACCCACTGCTGGTAGGTATTAGGTTTAGCACGGGAGTAAAAACGAGCGACAATCACCATGCCTTTTCCCTAAGTTATAGCTATTTCCCATCTAAAAGATCTTTGCATTTTGGCAATTTTTCTTTTGAAGGTTTGGAGATGAAGAGAACCGGACACCAATGGGGAATCGGCTATTCATATCGCTTTTTTCACAATATTCCCATAACAGTAGAGAAACCTGATGATAAGCTTTACCTCTCCTTTGGTGCAACCTCAGCCTTATCATTCGGAATGTCCTCCTATGATTTTACCACTGCTTTTCCTTCTAATAAAGAGTACATAGATCAGGACAATATTTGGTACATGGGGGGATTTATAGGCGCTGAGTTGTCAATAGGTCACCCCTCGTTTAAATTTTTCGTCAGACCAGGTTTTTCCTTGGGATTTACTTTAAACAACAGCCCGAATTTTTATATCAAAAGTGGCACTCCAAGCGTTGCTTTTGTCCTATTAATGGGCATGCGTTTTTTAGAATATAATCGCGCTTTTTTTCCCTGGAATCTTTTCAATAAAAAAACACAAATTAAAACTACTCCTACAATCACCTCTTCCAAAAAGAAAAAAAGCAAACGCAGTTGGAAGAGGAGGAAAAAGAGGTATTATAACTACTTTGAGAAAATACCATCCACATTTTACACTGGCATCGTTTATGGTCCTGATCGTCAGCAAACAACAGTAACTATAAAACGTGACATAAGAATTACCAGACAACGAATAATCTTTAAAGCCGGAACAAAACTTACCTTCAGAAAAGGCGTTCTCGTTACTGCAATATTATCCAAGGATCACATCATCAATGGAATACCTTGTAAAAAAGGGGGAGAGGTTCAGTTCCATACAAACGGTAATATTAAATCCACCACGCTTTCAAAAAACCATATTTTTTTCATTCGCGATAAAGAAATGTCCGGCAAGGCGGGGACCAAAGCTGAATTTAACAGTGATGGCAGCGTTAAATCCTTCACACTCTCAAAAAAACACACCGTCCATGGGATATCCTTCGAAGCGAGGACAAAAATACGTTTTGACCAACAGAAAACCTTAGATTTCGAAACCTTAGAAGTATATACAATAAACTCTTACAAACTCTCTTCTGCTATCCTCTCCAAGGAACACACTATTCAGAAAATTCTGTGCAAAGCTGGAAGAGAGGTGCGATTTGACAAAGAAGGGAAACTTTGTAGTTACGAAATTGTTCCTAAGGAGCTGTCACAAAATAACTTGAGGTTCTTTGATAATCTGATATAATCAGGGGAATGATTCTATGGGATGGAAAATTAAAAGAAAAACTGTCAATTTTGCTGCCCTCTCTTAACGAGAAGCAAAAAAGACTGCTCGT
>JBDRGF010000072.1:0-3241 GCA_043818055.1 Pseudomonadota bacterium
CTTATAACAATTCATTAGAGCGGATGGCTTACAGCCACCGCTCAATTCAGCCGTTATGTGGAAAAGAGGGAGATCAAATGGAAAAACCCAAAAAAGGTCTATCCTCATTTCAAACATTCTGGATATTTGGCTGTGTTGTAAGTTTTTTTGGTGTGATTTTAAGCAAGCCTTCATGGATATGGACAGGGCTTGCACTCCTTGTAGTTGGTGTTGTCGCAGGAGTTTTAAAAAAATAACAGAATAAGATTAAACAGAAGCACGGGGGATAGGGCGGCCACCCGATAAGCTGTAATCCGCAACAGCTTCCCCCCTTTTAACGATGCGGTGCTATCTGGCGGAGGATGGCTAAATGAAAAATTTAGATACTTTATTGTTTAGTGTTGTCGGAGGTTTAATCGTGAGTGAAATTGTAAGACAGTATGAACCTTGGATTGGATATCTTATTTATCTGAGCATTTTTTTAATATTTGTCTTTTACATCCATATGTATTGGGTAAATAGAATAAAAATAAGAATAACGAATCAAAACCTTCATACTCTTCCATATAGCATCAAATTTACAGCAATAAATATGGGAGAACACCGCAACTCTTTTGACGAAAAAGTTGTTTTAACATGCCTCATGGTGCCAAAAAGAAAAACTATTTTATATGGGGAAAAGCATAAAATTGATTTCTATATTAATTCTATAGACAAATCCTTAAACCCACACAAGCAAAAAAACTTTGAAGCTATTTCGAAGAATGAAGACCAGCAACTTTTTACATCTGTTTTTAGAAAATATAGATTTTTACCAAATCGTGGAATGTTTACTTATGTTTATTTTAAAGGACCGCTCAACGAAAAAGCATCTTATTTAAAATTTCATTTTAACAGATTTCTTTATCAATTTTTCAAAAGGGTTATTTCAAAAAATAAAATTATGGTCAAAGAATAACCACATAACGAATAAGGATAGATTGTGCGGAGCCACAATCTTATCCAATTGGTTGGACAAGCCCGGAGTCTATCTATAAGGAAATATCTTTTTTTGAACAAGGGTAGGAAGTGCGCCTTAAAGAAGCACACTTTTTTCAAGGCGAGCGGGGGCCTTAACCTATCAATAGGCTAATAAAAAAGTGGAATATTTCATAAAAGTTTTTGTCCTCCTACTTGAGTGAACTGCAGACCTTTTCCATAAAATGGATCTATCCTGATTCCCATGCAGGTCGACGAAATCCCATAATAACCATTGGAGACTGACAACAGGGGCACTTAAAAACAGGCCTTGGACGTTGTTTAATATTTTCAATAACAACCTGTAAAACCAATTGCACCAGAGACAGCAACTTTTTTGCATTACTATGAAGAAACCCATAGTCCCGGACTCTCCGAAACCCTTTGGGTAGCACATGTTGCAAGATGAGGCGTAAAAAATCCTCCCCTTTGAGGGTGAGATATCGCGTCTTAGAAGTACGGCTTTCGATATACTTAAAAGTTACTTGACCATTTTGATTTGAAACAATATTTTTTTCACTGATGACACCCCGGTATAAATATCGAGACAAATATTTCAGGGCGGTTATCCCTTTTCCCACATAAGAGCAATCAACTACCCATTTTTTAGGAACTCTCTTGGGGATGGAAAATCCAGCTTCATTTAAAGCAGTTAATAAACGGGCGCGAAAAACTTTAGCCATGGCTTTTTTATTAAATAAGTATTTGCCTTTTTTCTTTTTCCATTGTTGCGTGCGTTTATCCACACCGCCGCCTGGTAGTACCACATGCATATGAGGATGATAATCCCGTTTTCTGCTATGAGTATGCAATACCATACTCATAGCTATTTCTACCCCCAGGTTTTTTGGATTCAAGCCAAAATCCTTCAGTGTACTGGCAGTACAAGTGAATAAAATAGAATACACCGCTTTCTGATGGTGCCAGGCCAATGGTCTTAGTTCATAAGGTAATGTAAAAGTAACCATAAAATAGGGGGCAGGCAATAGCTTGGCCTGTTGGCGGTCGATCCATTGGCTGGCTTCACGGTTCTGACATTTTGGACAACTACGGTGTCCACAGGACATAGGTCGCCATTGTGCTTGACCACAGTCAGTGCACTGCACATAAAGTTCACCGGAATCAGGTGTGCGGCAACGACGAATGGCATTAAGAGCCTTCAGATGGCCAGGTAATAGAGTATCAGCATGCTTGGCTATAAATGCATCATAATATTGATTAATAATAGAGGCCAGTTCCATGATCACACCTTCTTTAAATCGACATGAAGAGTGTTAACCAGCGCATTAATGGTGTCGAGGCTGTCTTTTTCCGTGATATCAGTCAGATGGGCATAACGTGCTGTTGTCGTGGGGCTGGCATGGCCGAGGAGTACTTGAATATGACGAAGGCTTAAGCCGCGTTCAAGTAAGTGAGTGGCGAAACTGTGACGAAGGGAATGTATATGGACTTTTTTTTAATGCCACATTCTGAGACCACCACTTTCATGGTTTTTTGCGCACCTCCTCTATCCATATGAGTTGTTGCCTGTTGAATTGTCTCAAGAGAGCCTTTGGCATTAGGAAATATCAAATCTGGATGACGATGCTTACTCCAGAGTGCACGCAATGCCTGTAAAGTAAGATCCGGTAATGGTACCAACCGGTCTTTATGTCCTTTGCCACGGCGGATATGAACCCGTTTGCGCTCGGCATCAATATCACCGACTTGAAGAGATAAGGCTTCTTCTAAACGAAGACCCATTGAATAGGTGGTTAATAAAAAAACACGATAGCGGAGTTTGCGTGTTGCCCCAATGAGGTTCTCTATTTCAATAAGGGTCAGAATATCAGGTATTGTATGGATCTTGGGAGGCTTTATAATGTTGACCCATTGCCAATCTAATTTGAGCGCATGCTTCCAAAAGAATTGCAGGCCAAGCCGATCCACTTTGACGGTGCTCCAGGATCGGAGTTCAACCAGTTTAGCAAAGTATCTTTCTCGTTGTTCCAGGGTCAATTGATCGGGACAGCAATCAAAATATTCACTGATCCGACGTACAGCCCGAGAGTAGGCATCAATGGTTTTTTGGCTTTTGCCCTGAAGTTTGAGTAAACGCAAATGCCGTTGATAAAGTTCATTAAATCGATCCGTTTCAGTTTGGTTCATGGTATACTCCTTTTTTAAAAGTGCCCGGAATTGAGCAACTATAGGAGTTATACACTGATTTGAGATTTTTTTCTGCCGCGTAGCGGCTTCGTCCAAC
>JBDRGF010000073.1:0-12372 GCA_043818055.1 Pseudomonadota bacterium
TGTTTATGACCGAATTGAACTATTTAGCAGGTAATATGAATGGATTTTCAAAGTGGGTTTGAACTCGATACCGTTAAGATCATTCTGCCATCTAGAGTTTGCACGGACCGGGAGTGTCTAAAAAGTTAGACTGTGAGTCTAAACTTTTAGACGTTTTTGGGAGGCTCCAAAAAAGTGTATTTCTATTTTATTCAATAATATCAACATTTTAAAGAAAACCAAGAAGTTGGCATGAAGATTGCTATACGCAAGACACATGTTGATCGACGATTTTCTTTATGTAATGATGAATTTATGATTTTTTTGACATATTTTTGAAGAATTAAGCAACAATTCAAGAAAGCGTCCGATAATTATTGTTGAATGACTTAATTCAGGGGATCCAATGACTCGCAGCACTTGGCTCTTAATAATAGCAAATTTTATCTCGAAGTTTGGGGATTGGGTAATCTTCATAGCCGTTAGCCTATTTATTTATGACAAAACTAAGCTGAATTCAATGGTTGGATTGGTAATGATTTTGCAGTTTTGCTCTGGTGTTTTAACTGCACCAATACTTCTTAAATGGGCTGACATGTTTAATAAACGCTTAGTTATGATTGTTGGAGATGTTATTGCGGCAACTGTCATGTTATGTTGGAGCTTTTTTCCAGAAAATCAAATGATGGCATATTCGGTCGTCTTTATTATTGGAACAATTACTAGTGTATATATTCCGATGCAACAATCACTTTTACCATACACATTAAAATCAAAAGAAAAATTAGACAGAGCAAATGCAGTGATGATTTTTTTATCTCAATCAAATATTCTGCTAGGTGTTGCTGGAGGTGCTAGTCTATTCTATTGGTTAGGTATGCAGAAATTGATTTTCATGAATATGGGGTCATTTATCTTTTCCGCGGTATTGCTTAGTTGTGTTTCTTCATATAGGAAAAACGAAGTAGAAAAATCTAAGATATCCATTTCAGAAGAAAATAGTAATTTAAGAAGTTTTTATAAGGACTTGAAGGTAACTAAAGTAATACCTTACATTATTATACCAATTTTTATCCTTCAATTAAGTATTGGTGCAATAAATGGATTAGAAGTGGGTTATTGTCGAGTATATTTGCAATTAAACGATGCCCTTACAGGTTGGGTCATGTCAACAGCTGGCATAGGTTTGATGTTAGGGGCTGCCTTAATATCTACGATTGGTTTTAAGTTTTCCCCTGTCAAAGGAGTTTTTTTTGCTTGTTTAGGGATATCAGGTTGCACATTTATGTATTCTTTAAGCAATTCATTCCTTCAAGCAGCTATCATTGTAGGAATGGTTGGATTTTTTAATGCAATAATGTCAATTAAATGGCGTTCATATGTACAAAAACAGATTGCAGAAAAGCTTCAAGCAAGGACTTTTGCTCTAGGGTATTATTTATTCAATACGTCTATGATTTTGTTTATGTTACTTGCCACTATCGTAGCTGACAAATGGAATATAAGAACTGCACTTGTAGTATTTTCTATCCCAACAATTTTATTTACTGTTATCTATTTTATATTAATCACTAAAAAAGAAGTTATGTGTAATAATGCAGCAGTCTATAATGAATGAATTTAAATATTCAGAATCCTTAGGCAAAGGAAATAAAGGCCTTGCACGTTGCAATGCATTCTAATGGGGCTTGAAAAAAGTATGGCTCAGCGTTTACTAAATATGAGTAGCATGGGATATCACGAGATTGCGGAAAGATGACAAATAATTCTCCACAGAAACAATATTATAACGATGTTTGAGTGATGTGTGATATTAGTGACTAGTTTAAACTTGCTGTCGAAAATAGATGTTAAGATAATAGAAAATTTCAATTTCGGATATAGCTTAGTGAGATATTTGGAGTTTGATAGGACATTTTAAAAAGAATTACGACCAATAAAATAAGGAGAATGCTTACTTCGATGAAATTATATGCAAATGTTATTACTAGTTATTATCAGGGTAGGCCTAATTATTCTGCCGCAGCCAAAGTACTTGTTCAGGCTTTAGAACAAAGATTTGCGAACAATCGGAGCATACGCTTATTGGATTTAGGATGTGGTTTTGGTTTTCATGCCATTCAACTTGCTATGAACAAATTTAGAAACATTACAGCTGTTGATAATGAAGTTGCAATGATCGTTAAATTTAAGGATCAAGTTTCAAAATTGCAAAAAAAGATTCAATCAAGAATAAAAATATATAGAGATGATTGGTTTAATCTGAATGGTGAATGGAATAGAGAAAATTATTATGATTGTATCTATTTATTAGGCAATACAATAGGTCTTGTTGGAAATAAAATACTATTTCAAAAACTTTTTAGTAGAGTGACGCAAATGTTAAAGACTAATGGGCTATTCATTTTTGATCGTGTTTTGTTTTCACATATTGATAATGATTCTTGTCCAAAATGGTCTGAACCTATATTTCATAATGAAGAAAATAAAAATTTCCAATTAGCAATTACGAAAAATATTGATATGAATTCAAAAGAGGGTGTCCTTATTCTGCACGTAAGATGGGTTGATGGTTCGATTTTCTCAGATGAGAAGGAAATATATAAAATTTATCAATTTGGAACGGTTGATATAGATAATCTGGCATCAATCTTTAGATGTAGGATTGTTTCATTAATTGATTTGGATTCAGAAGAGAAGGTGGAGAAAGGTACAAATAAATGTATGTGGACTTTAGAAAAATTATGAATAAGACATCTAAAATAGCGACTTTGATACTAATGCTAATTGGCTGTTGTGGTAATGCTTTTGCAAGCGATTATCGAACTGCTACACCAGATATACCTAAAAACTGGGATCCTAGGTATAATACGTTGGGTTATTATACTCGATTTAGTTATCAAGTGTTTTGTTCGTTATTGACGATTGATGAAAATCTAAATGTGTCAAACGCGTTAGCAAATCGATGGAGTGTTTCTGATGGTGGAATGAAATATATATTTGAAATTAGGAGTGATGCAGGATTTCAAAATGGACAGAGTATCTTGGCAGAAGATGTTGTTCTCTCATTAAAACGTATGATATCAGATAGCACGTTGTCTAAGGAATTGAAGGTCATCAAGTCAATCCATGTTGCAAAAGATAAAACCGAATATCCTTCGCGCTGGAATGTAGATAGAAAGAGAGTAGTAATTATTGAGCTTTTTAGGCCATATGTTCAATTGTTGTACATTATTTCAAGTCCGGCTATGGCTATATTCCCCGCTAAACAACTAATGGAAAACCCAAATGTATTTTTTAAAAAACCCATCAGTTGTGGGCCTTTTAATATAGAATTAATAAATAAGAAAACGGTAATTCTTAAGAAAAATAAATATTATTATAATGCATCTCAAGTCAAGATTGAGAGAATTTATTTTTATAAATATAATTTGAATGAAGCAGTCAGTGAATTCAATAAAGGGTCTTTAGATGATATTATTTTATATGCAGCAGATAAGAATGAAATTAAGAGAGAGTATAATGTGTTAAATGGTAGGACATATATCACTCGAATGTTACAATTTAATACCAAAAAGGGTGTGTTTAAAAGTTTGAATATGAGAAAGGCCTTCATTTATGCATTTGACAAAAATAATTATGTAAAATTGGTAAACAGTAAAAATCTTATTCCTGCTACAGGTTTTATTCCAAAAGGTATGATTGGTTATTCAGAGTCTGAATATTATTTATATTCTCCTGAAAAATCTAGAAAGCTGCTTCAAAAAGAAAAAGTGGATCATAACAAGAAAATTATTATAATATCATCACGACCTCAGGAAGCTGAAGCATTGTCTGTTATTGCTAAAGATATTGAAAAGATTTTGGGAATAGCAATTGAAGTGAAAAAAGTAACCTCAGCAGAGTTTTATCAAAGATGGATATCTTTTAATGATGATATTATGCTTGGAGGTGCGGATAGTATCTATTTGGATCCATATTTCCAACTTCGCTATGCTATTCCAAGTTATAATGAAAGGTGTATTACTGAGTTTAAGAACAAAAATGTGGAAGAATTGCTTGAAAGAACACAGACTATTGTAAATAAAAGTGAAAGAGCTAAATTGTATAATAAGATTGATAACTTAATTATGGATGATGCATTAATATTGCCTTTATATTATGGTTCTATAAGTACAGGAATTTACTCTCCTGATGTTTATGGTATAAAACTGCCTCCTAATGGAGTTCAGCATGTAAGATATGAAATAGTATCAAAGTAACTTGTTATTATGAAAATAAAATTAAACAAAGCCTTGTCATACCCAATAGGAACGATTGTTTTTCTATCTATAGTTATTACATCCTTACTATTGGGATATTTCTTTTATAAGAATATGATAAATTCTTTTTATCGTTCTGCAAATATATATTTAGAACGAGAAGCTATTAATATTCGCGAGCCTTTAGTGATTTACGATTATCCCGAGGTAATAAAGCGTTATAATGAGGATTTAAAAATTCCAGGGTTGATTAGCATATCAGTTTATGATGATCAGGGCCTATCTATTGTTGACTGGAGAATCAACAACTATCGAAAATCTAATAAATTAGAAAAACTTATAATTGTGTATCAAAAAATATTTGATATTGATAATCCGTCAAGATTAGTTGGGTCAATAAAAATGATTTTTTCAGATTCTATGATTAAAAAAATGTTTTTAAATACTGTTTTGACAACAATGATAATTGCTTTTATTGTGTCATTATTTACAGTTGTACTTGTAGCAATATTTATTAAACGTATAATTAGAGCTCTGATGTATATAGTTGAAACTATGAAGAAATATAAACCGGGAGTATTATATTCATCTGATTTTGATTTGGATTCATTTGTATACGAATTTGATATATTAAAATCTGCTTATTATAAAATGAATAATACAATAATACAACATCAGTCTATTTCAAAGAGATCTGCCCATCTTGCCGCAATCGGCCAGATGTCATCACACGTCGCACACGACATGCGTTCTCCGCTTTCTGTAATACAGGGATATATCGGAGGAGAGCATAGTGATGAGATGAGAAAAGCTGCGATTAATGGTGTGAATAAGTTAAATCGTATGGCGGATGAACTGCTCGATTATGCCAAAGCCTCAAAGGTAGAGCCTGTTATTACATCGGTTAAGAGCCTTGTTGAAACTACCGTTAGCAATGAGATTCAAAAGCTTGCAAATGAAAGAGGTGTTAAGCTTATCTATGATGTCAGCAATGATATAGTTGCAAAAATAGATCACTATCGCATGGGGCGTGTTTTGATCAACCTTATCACTAATGCTATTCAGGCCATCGATGGTGTTTCAGGAGAAGTTAGAATTACGGTGAAATTAGAAGAGGATTCACTCAAAATAACGGTGGCAGATAATGGCAATGGCATTGAAAAAGAAAGTCTGGAGAAAATCTTCGACAGCTTCTTCACAAAGGGAAAAGTAAAGGGTACCGGCCTCGGCCTTTCATACTGCAAAAACGTCATCGAAGCCCACGGCGGAACGATTGAGGTATCAAGTGGATTAGGGCAGGGCACAGAGTTTGTTATTCATATCCCATCATGCATTACAGAACTACATGCTACATGCCACATACCACATACGTCTTTGGTTTCCCCACCACATACCACATACCATATGCCACATCCGCCTTTGCTCTCTCCACCACATGCCACATGCTACATGCCACATGCGCCCTTGGTGTCCCAGCATCACCCCGAGATTACCACGTCGTCTCTTCAAACGGAGACTCCTCGTAATGACAAACCAGCGACTGACATTCTTGTTGTAGATGATGATGTTGGTATAATGTTGCTGTGGAATACGAAGATACAGAAGAAGTACGGTAAGCCGCCGCTTACGGCAGTCAGTCCCGAAGAGTTGATGAAGTCTAAATTCGATTACAATAATATATCGAAGGCGATAGTCGATTATCAGTTTGAGGGGAGCAAGTTAAGTGGCCTCGATGTTGTACGTTTTTTGAAAGAGAAGGGTGTGAAGGTCATTCACATGTGTACTGGCATGTTTCATGATGAAGAGCTTCAGAGAGAGGCGAAAGAATTGGGTGTTGTTTCAATCATACCAAAGCCGATAGCGGTTGATGTGGATGTTTGAAAAAATGCGCCTCCCCTTGATAAGGGGAGGGTGGGAGGGGTCATGACCCCCTCTGGCTCCCCCTTAGTAAGGGGGAGGATTTAGTATTAATGTAGTTTTAAAAGGAGTTCAAAATGAACAAAGATTATAGAATATTATGCGTGGATGATGATGAGGATTTTCTTGTGCACATGAAGAGCATGCTTTCGAATTACAATGTTGTCACTTCGACTTCCCTAAAACGTGTTCTTAACCCGGAGACCTTAAGGGATATAGATACCGTCCTTCTTGATATAGACATGAAGGGCGAGTCCGGCATGGATGGTCTGAAGAGCATCAAAGATATGGATGCGTCGATCAACATCGTCATGGTCACGGGGCACAGAGAGCCGGAGATGATAGTGGAGGCGATCAAGGCGGGCGCTTCTGATTATATATGCAAGCCGATAACTAAAGATGATCTGTCGGTCTGTATAGAAAAAGCAAAAAAATCGCGGCTGGACAAGGAGAAGATAAACGCACTCATGAGTGAGCTCAATAGTGTTGACGTCTCTTCAAGGATAATCGGAAGAAGCAGAGCATTGTCGGAGCTATTGGAAAAGGCAAAGAAGGTAAAGGGTTATCACGATGCGCACGTTTTGATAGAAGGGGAGAGCGGCACGGGAAAAGAACTGTTAGCCCGCTACGTCCATCGACTGGAAGAAAATTCGCACCGGCCTTTTGTTGTCGTAAATTGCGCGGCTATACCTGAAAACCTGATAGAGTCGGAGTTCTTCGGTCACGAAAAGGGATCTTTCACGGGCGCCATTTGCAAGAAGATAGGAAAACTCACCCTTGCAGATAATGGCGATCTCTTTCTCGATGAGATCAACACATTAAAACCAGAGCTTCAGGCGAAGCTTCTTCGCGCCATACAGGAGAAGGAGTTCTGTCCGGTCGGCGGCAATGAACCTATAACGTCGAATTTCAGAGTGATCGCTGCGACAAACGAAAATCTGGATAAGCTTGTTCAAGAGGGAAAGTTTCGTCTGGACCTTTATCACAGGCTTAAAATCGTTCAACTGCATATGTCTCCATTGAGGGAGAGAAAAGACGATATCCCAGTTCTCATCGACCATTTTTTGAACAAGTTTTCAAAAAAGGGGAGCGTCAAAAAGATATCGAAGGGCGCGATGGATAAACTTCTAAATAATAATTGGCCGGGAAATGTGAGAGAGCTTGAAAATATTGTTCACAGTGCTGTAATTTTATCTCAAGGCGATATGATAGATGGAGATGATTTGCCACTATCGAAAAGATCAACAACAAAACAAGAAGATCAAAATATGCTTTTGAAGGATTATATCAACAGCGCCGAAAAGAATTACATTCAATCCGTCCTAGATAATTTAAACGGCAACCGAGAAAAAGCCGCCGACCACCTAGGCATCAGCCGCGCCACCCTCTACAATAAGATGAAAACGCTAGGTTTGGAGTAAGAAAAGCAGCATATGGCATGTAGCATGTGGCATGTGGTGAAAAACCAACAACCAAGCCCTTCCCCCTTTCCGCCAAAGGCGGATCCGCCTCGGGCGGAGACGGGGGAAGGTGCCCGTAGGGCGGATGGGGGTGAAGGCTTTTCGCCTTTCACTACATACTACATGCCACATGCTACATACGCTTTTTCTTAAATACATGCTACATACGCCTTTATCTTCATAACCGTCCGATTCTTTAGACTGAAAGTCCAATAATCTGGACACATTCGAACAAATCAAAACCACCTCAGATCAACAAACCCATATATATCAACACGTTAACCAACCCACCATTGTTGGCACGGTAAATGCATAAGGGATGAGTGATTCAGCTTAGCGAATGGTCGCAAAGCTATGTAAAACAGGGGTGGGGCGAGAGCATTGAGGAGGGTTGGGATGAAGAGTTTAATTAAATGCTCAGCAGGTTTGTTGCCAGTCATTTGCGCTTTTGCACTGCTAATTGCGGGCTGCGGTGGCGCGAGCACAGATTCCGGCACAGGTACGGAGACAAATCAATCTAATGAGACATCGGTTCTAAAGGTTCAGGAGGCGAGTCCGGTTGATGCGACAAAGGATGTCCCCGTCAATAGCACGGTTACAGTCGCATTCAATACGAAGATGGATACTGTTTCAGTAGAACAGGCATTTTATGTCAGTTCGGGAAATGCAATAAACGGCGATTACAAGTGGGATGACACAAAATCAAAAGTTACCTTCACACCAAAATACGCCCTTGATTATTCCACAGAATATACCGTCACCATCACAGTAGATGCTAAGAGCGATACCGGCGAGAAGTTGCCTGCCGAATACAAGACAAAGTTTACCACGCTAGCTCAAAGTGCAAATAATCAAAATACTGGAAATCAAACAAACAACAATACCGGAACACAAACAGGCACAGGAACGGACTCCGGTACTGGAACCGGATCAGGCACGGGTACTGGAACTGGATCAGGTACAACCACTGAAAAGGATACGACTCCCCCCGTTATTTCTTCAATCAGTCCACAAGACAATGCCGTAGATGTTACACTTGAGTCCCCTATCACTATAACATTTAGTGAAGCGATGAATAAGCAGTCGGTAGAAGATAATTTAAAAGTTACAGGATATTTTCAGGAAGGTTATATGTCGACTCTAATAAAAGGAAATATCACTTGGAGCGGAAATACATTGACCTTTGTTCCTTCTGAAACACTCTTTTCATCAATTTTGTCATACACTTTTTCTTACTCATCAAAGTACAAAATTGAAATTGGAACAGGTGCTAAGGATCTAGCAGGAAATTCCCTTTTGTCAGCCTTTTCCTCGACATTTGAAACAGAAAAAAGATCTGCATTTTTGTTAGATGGAACTGGTGATGCGGTCTTATCGAATATGTCACATTCACAGAATAGCGATTTCACAGTTGAAGCCTGGGTATATCCAACAAGTTATAGAACAATGATAATCGCATCCGATAAAGCCTATGAACTGCTGCTAAATTATAATTCTCTGACTGGTTACTATTTAAGTCTACGGGTATATAAAGAGGATTGTGTAAATAAGATCGAAGCTGGTTTCAATCCGGGTATGAGCGGACTTGCACGCAATCAGTGGATGCACGTTGCCGGAATGTATGATAAAGCAAATGGAGAAATCATAATTGCCGTAAATGGTATTGTTAAGAAAATCTCTTTTACGCAAATCGCACGACTCTGTGCAAATCCAAGTTTCAACTTCAGCATCGGAGATATTTACACAGAACCAACAGAGAGCAACCGCGACTTCGAAGGCGCTATCGATGATGTGCGCATATCCGACATCGTCAGATATGCCGCCGATTATGTTCCTGAGAAGGATCTAGCTTCAGATCAAAATACGAAAGGTTTATGGTCGTTTGATGAGAGCGCCGGCTCGACATCGTTCGCTGATTCGTCCGGCTATGGAAACACATTGACAGCATCAGGTGATGCTAAAACGGGTTTAAAATAATGCCCGAATAACAATAATCGAGTGGGAGAGAACAAAGGAGGGTTGTATGAAAGCAGTAAAGATGTACATGGCAGTGCTTGCGATGTTCGCTATGGCTGCCTGTGGTAGCGCAAGTCAAAGCGACACAACGCAAGGGGAGGGTGCCCAGATGAACCTCTCGTCAAAGTCGTCGGCTATATCATATGCAGACGCAGTAGGTTCAGCCGCTGAAAAGGCGTTTGGCAATGCTGAAATGGAAAATGTTAAAAGCGGTCACACGAATGCCAGCAAAGCAGTCGAACCTCAGAGCGATGAATCTGATTATGCCTCATTTCTATGCGAGCCCAGATCGTTTTCATTTGATGTTAAAGACTTCAATGTTGCATCGGCAAATGGCGGCTCTGCTCTTTTCTCAGGCAACATCATCTGGAAACAGGATGTTAGCACTTTGATGGATCTTACAATGGATATGTCAGCCATATTTGAGAGATTCATTGTGGGCGAAAAATTTAACGGAAGCGATGTGTTCGTAGATGGTACTGCAAAGGAAAGAGGAAATATCAGGATGGAGTTCACTAAAGGTTACGATCCTTTTTGCAAAGGAGATGCTTCGCTCGATGAGAATTCTGCTGATGAGGTCGATATCACTCTAACAGGCAAAGGCCATATGGAAGGCAACCTGACCATCTCCGGTGGAGTAGGCGGATCGATGGAGTATAATGTTGACGAAGAAATCACGGCCACATTGTCAAGTCTTGATGACCAGGGTTCAAAGAAGGCTTCAGGATATTTCACAATGAAATCGGGAAACGAGAGCGTAACATGTACTCTTTCAGAAGAACCGGTCAAATTAGATGAAGGATACAAACTCGATTGTAATATATCAGATGAAACAACATCCACGACCAAAGAGCTGATGGATGACGTCGCTGAAGACGTATTCAGAAAGGGCACAGTAAAAACAAAGCTCGATACATTGAGATCACTATTATCGGGACAAAAATGAGAGGTAAATAGCAGTAACTCCCCCAACACAACCTCCCGACGTCACCAAACGACGCCGGGAGCAGTTGTGTTCCCCACAATGAAAGCCCTTCACCCTTTCAGCTCGATGCTGATCCGCCTCGGGCGGAAACGGGGGAAGGTGGCCGTAGGGCGGTGATATTCAAATTAAATTATCCTCTTAGCCCTTCCCCCTTTGATGGGGGAAGGTGCCCGCAGGGCGGAAGGGGGTGAAGGTTTTTGGGGGTGGAGGTGAAAACCACAAGGATTCAAAAATGAAAAAAAACTCCAACATAAAATTAGCGAGATCTCTTCGCAGAAATACTACAGAACCAGAAAAAATACTTTGGTTCTACTTACGCAAAAGAAGTCTAAAAAACTTCAAATTCAGAAGACAATATCCAATCGGTAAATACATTGTAGATTTTATATCTTTTGAAGCACGTTTAATTATCGAATTAGACGGCAGTCAACATTTAGCAAGTGAAGAGAGGGATGCAAGGCGTGACAATTGGCTAATGGGAGAGGGATTTAAAGTGCTACGATTTTACAATAACGAATTGCTCGAGCATCGGGAGAGGGTGTTGGAATCGATTGTAGATGCGTGTGAAAAACACTCACCCCCTTCTGCCCAAAACCTCTCACCCCCATCCGCCCTACAGGCACCTTCCCCCATCGAGGGTGAAGGGCACAGAGGAAAAAGTCATTGAGGGCACCTTCCCCCGTCTCAGCCAGAGGCTGATCCGCCTTTGGCGGAAAGGGTGAAGGGCTTAAATGATAATGATGCATTATTGATAGTGAATAAGGAATTATTCATTTCCCCTTAGCCCTTCCCTATAGAATGGGGTAAGGAGTTAGCAATGATATTTCCCTCTATGCCCTTCCCCCTCGACGGGGGAAGGTGCCCTTGCCATGTCGAATGACGTGGCGAAGGGCGGATGGGGGTGATTGTTCGATATAAAGGAAAATAATACCATGGGAAGAGACTTTTGGTTATACAGAACAGGGCAGTTCTTATCTATCGTTGGAGATTATTGTGGTAGTATTGCTTTCGCATGGTGGATTTTAGATAAAACCGGATCAGCGGCGGTTATGGCAACGATTCTTGCGCCACCTATGTTGGTAAGGATTTTCATGCTGCCTCTCTTAGGCCCAATTGGTGATAGATTTTCCAGAAAGCATATTGTTTTTATCAGTGATATCTGGAGGGCGGTGTTTACCTTTGTAATTGTTGCTTTTGTTATGTTTGATTATTTCAGTGTCATACCTATTGTCATTATTTATATTCTTTTATCGATCGGATCGGCTGCATTTCATTCCGTAGCTATTAGTATCGTTCCACAGCTCGTTGAAGAATCAAAAATATCCAAAGCGATGCGGCAAAGCCAGACAGTTATGTATCTCGGTATGGTTTTTGGAGGAATTTCAGGAGGATTCTTAGTAAGTATTTTAGGAGTACGTGGAGCTTTTGCTGTAGATGGAATTACATTTTTAATATCTGCTGTATTAGCATTATTGATAAGAGCTAAAACAAAACCAAAGATAGTGGTGGTTAGCGAATTGTCGTTTATTAAGCAGTGGAAAAAAGAACTATTTGAAGGTTTTAGATTTATTTATAAAGTCCCGGTATTTTTTTGGCTCTCGATTTTTGCAATGTTGTGCAACTTCACATTTGCACATCTAAATGTGGGACTCCCTGTATTGGTGAAGGAAACACGGGATTTGCCCGCGTGGTTTTTAGGATCGCTTGAATCAAGCATAGGCATAGGTTCAATAATTGGGGCGCTTCTTGTAGG
>JBDRGF010000074.1:0-12388 GCA_043818055.1 Pseudomonadota bacterium
ACGATTGCGAACATTCCTTTCAGGAATATCATTGCGGAGTTTTCGGAACAGCCTTCTTGGACAGGCACCAAGGTGCATACCGTTATTGATGGAAGTAGTTTGGAGATTGAAAGCGGATACTTGTCGGGGACGTATGAGACGCCGGTGAGGGATTTAGGATATGTGTCTACGGTCTATATCGGCATTGAAGCCGTTATAACCATTGCCACGGGCAGGGCATTCGATGACGATTCGGTGACGAGGTTCAATACCAGCGACACGTTAAGGTTTAGCGGTGAGGAAAGTCCCGGGGCGGCCACGTTCGAGATAAAAATATCAGATGACAACATCACATGGTCCGGCTGGATGGAGTATCAGGCCGGGGATTATAACTGCCGGTATTATCAAATAAGGATGACATTGACCAGAGAGAATGTGGGCGATGACCTTGAGTGCACGACGTTCGATCATTATGGGGATTTACCCGATGTGGATGAGTATGGAAGCGATACGGTAACCGACGCAGGAACGGGCAAGGCGGTCGTGTTTACGAAGAATTACCATGAAGAACCGAACGTGCATATCGAGATCACGTCAGGCAGTGGGATTTACGCACAATTCACAAGCAAGAGCACGACGGGGTTTACGGTGAAATTATATGACGCCTCTGGCGTTGCCCAGACCGGAGATTTAGATTGGCATGGGCATGGAATTTAAGGAGAGAGAAAATGGCAAGAACTTTAGTGCCTCACAAAGTAGTCATCGAGTTCGAAGACGGAGAGTTCGTAAACGGCGTATTGATCTATAAGATAAACGATAACGGAGTGATCAGCAGATATAAAAGCGTCGGGATAAAAAATGCGGGTTTTGATAAGGTGAGCCTGAATGGGATACTGCAGAAATTCAATGCGCACGCAAAACAGGCGGAGGGAATCGATGGATGATTTAATTTGCGCCAAGTGCGGGAAGCCGATATCCCAGGATATGGCTTATGTCGTAGTAAAGGGAAGCATTGTCCTGAGGGAACCTAAAAAGAGGCCTATGGTTTTTACGTGCATAGAGCAGGCATATAACTACGCCCAGAGCTTGGTGGTGCATGACATATGTTGGATTACGATGCTTAGAGAGCATGGCGTGGAATTATACGATATGAACGAAGTAGCCAAAAAATACAAGAAGGAGACTCAAGATGGCTTGGGACAAAACAAAACCTGAAAACGATATGCTTCTGATCAACTTTCCGCCAGCATGCCGAGCGAACTGGGATGCATTGGAATTATTGACGGATGCTAATTTGCAGATAACCAATGCCAAAGTTGCGGCAGGTGCCGGGATTGTGGATACGAAGCTGGCACAGATTACGACTGCCAGCAAAGTTAGTGGATCGGCGTTGACCGGGCTGGCCAGCGTGCCTTCGGGTGCAGGGGTTCTGCCGGAGGCAAATTCTCCTAGCAAATTGAAAGCGGACGCAAGCGATACCACGCCTCAATATCTCGATGGATTAATCGATACGGGAGTATTCCAGGTTTCTGCTGGGGATTTATTACAACTTGCCAACGGCGGGGTCGGAACGGAGAAATTGGTTGGCGGTGCGGCGAGCCCTGGCAACAACAAGGCGTATGGGACTAACAGCAGCGGGACAAAGGGTTTTTATGATGTGGTGGATTTAGCGACCAATCAAATATTAACTGGAGAAAAGACTTTCAATAATTTAAAGCTCGGGGGAAATGCCAATTGCAATCAGAAGCAATTAGTTTCGGCCGTGATAGAAAATAGGACGTCCGATCCAGGCAGTCCGGCCAATGGGCAGATATGGATTAGGACGGATTTATAGAGGTAAAAGAATATGCCAGATCCTTCTTGGAATTTAACTGATCAGGATTGCAATGCTTTCGATCTTAATTGGAGCGCAAATACCGTTGGATCGGCAACATTGATAACGACTACTTATGATGGTAGATCGGTATACAAATATGATTGCCCTCAGCCTGGATCCAGCAATAACGCCTATGCCGTCAATAGCAGTCTTTCGGCTTGGACCGAATGCACTGCAGAGGTCGTGTTTAGAATAGACGGCACAGATGGCAACCATATAGTTTTTCAATTCTATTTAAGGGACAGCACGCCTCACGAATACAATGCCAATCTGTATTTCGATACCCAGTGGACAGCTCATCCATATATTTGGATGGCGGCGCCGCTTCTGGGTGTCGATTTACAGCAATGGATTGATATCGATGAAAATGGGTGGCACACCTTGCGGGTAGTCATCAATAGTTCTCGTAAGATGTGGGTTTGGGTTGATGGCGTATACCTTGGGTCGATTACACATGATGGCACGGTAGCATCTGGCTATACGGTTAACACCATCGGAGTTCATGCATATGGGCCTCAGAGGACGCCCCCGCCATCGAATAGGGTGCTTTATATAGATCACATACGAATGTCATCTTCCAAGGTCGAGCCTGATTATCACGGTATTGTTAACGTGCAAGGTTATCCCATAAATACAAGGATGGCTTCTTTGGGCCCTGGAAATATGGGCGGTTTGACCGATGTCAATCCTGTAGATGTTTTTCGATATCTACGAACGGGGATGCCAAGGGGAGATGTTAGATATGGCCTTCCGATTGTTTCTACTGGCGATGGTTTGGCGAGTAAGGTCAGGCTATATTCGGGAGGTTCCATAAAAGCTTTACAGAAAATGCCGGTATCATTTTAACAAGATATTGCTTGAGGTAAATCGAGATCATGACAGAAAAGACCGTACCAGAACGATTGGCAGTTATCGAAACGGAGATTACGAATATCAAAGAGACCTTGGATGATATCAAAAACAATCACCTGAACTCTATCTACAATAAATTCGACGATATGTGGCAAAAATTTGTTTGCTTCGAAAAGAAGATGACCAGCCGGTTGCCTTTGTGGGGCACGATGATGATAACCCTTTTGACTTCATTGTGCGTCGGATTGATAGTTTACGGAGTGATGAGGAAATAAGAAAAAGAGGTGAGATATGCTGAGAAAAATAATCGTGATTTCGACGGTGAGTTTATTGCTGGCCGGGTGCGCGGGGATACCCTTCCCCAAAATTACGACTCCCAAGAAACCAGAAACGGTTTATAACTGGCGGGAAGAAGTAACTACGAAGCCCAGGGCGATAATAGCCGACGATAAGGCCTATGTAGTTGAGGAAACAAAAAAGACACTACAGGTAGGGCTGGAGACTACCCATCGCAACTTGACGCTGGGAGAGAAAATCGGCAACTGGTTTTCAGGGTTGAGCCTGCTGGCTATCATTGCTTTGGTTGTGGGATTGGTTTTGTGCCCGGGCGCCACTTTGGCCTGGCTGGTCAAGCTTCTTTTCAAATGGAAAAAGGCAATGAGAGAGACAGTGGCCGCTATCAAAGAATCCAGGGCAGTCGAGAATGCGGAATTGCATAATGCCCTGAAAGATAAACAAAGCGTCGAGACCAAAAAGATAGTCGGACAGATAAAGGCGGATCTTTAAAAATATTGCAGAATAAGGTGAATCTTGGAAAGCAAGAAAAGATGAAAGAATGAGTTGCATTCCCTTCTCTTTTACGGTCTACTCCCCCTATAAAGGAGGGGATTTTTATGGTTCGTGAAAACATAACGGCAAAGAAGACGCGGTATATCAGTGTCAGAAACGGCGGCGAAGAGACGTATGTCGAGAATATTCCGGTATCCGGCCGGATGAGGGATCACCTGCCAGCCGCAAAACTGCGTCTGCGGGAGATTCAGCGCGTGATGCCTCTTGGCAAATGGTCGATTACGATCGAACAGCAATGGAAGGAAAACGGCGTTACGCATTTCCAGATGCTCGATGTTGTAACCGGCAAATTGCAGGAGTCGGTGCTGTGACGGGCAAATACCAATGGCCAGCTTCGCGATTGGGCGATAAAGAGATGGCCTTGTTGTTTCGGGAGAAGCAGAAGGCCAAAAGGAGCATCTGCGAGTTGTTGCGCAGAGCTGTCGATATTGCCTATGGTGAGGATTCTGGCAAAAAGGAGGATCAAGATGGCGACTAAACAAAAGCAAAAACGTAAGAAACAAAAGGCTGTAGAAGATAAAAAGGTTTCAACCGTAAATTCTCCATCGCCTAAAGAAGGAATTGTTATGCATGCCGGGGCATCGCGTAATGAACTTATGATGACGGCCAAGGAACGCGGGGTTAAAAACTTCCGCGTGCTAAACAAGCAGGAGCTGATCGATGTATTGAAGAATATCGGAGATCAGAAAGCCATTAATACGATTGTGACCGGTGCGGTTGCCAGATGGAAATCCGGCTGGGGTAAGAGAAAGGACAAGAATGAAAGTCAAAGCTGAACTTGATTTAAAGGTTGAAATGGGCGGCGTGTCGCATGACGGCACTGGATGTCAGGGTTATCTGCCGGAAGGTACGCGGTATGAGGATATTGTCCGGGTGTTCGGTGGACCCCAGCTTGGCAAATCGCCGGACGGCAAGATCAAGGTTGAGTGGGTTGGTAGGATCAACGGCCTTCTTTTTACGATTTATGACTACAAGTCAAAGACTGATCCGGAGCAGAATATCGATTGGCATATTGGTGGGAAGACAAAATTTACAGCGGAATTGGTGAACTTATTCTTTAAAGCAAAGCAATAACCATCTCTGGATCAATAAATCAGAACCTCTGTTTGAAAAATAATCAATCAGAGGTTTTTTGTTGACACTGTTAGCTAACAGTGCTAACATATAGATATGGCTCAAGAAACTTTGGGGAACAAAATCAGAAAGGAAAGAAAAAAAAGGTCAATTTCTCTAAGAAAGTTGGCTGAGAATCTTGAAATAGCGCCAGCTTATCTTGTTGATATCGAAAAGGACAGAAGGATACCTTCTCAAGATATCATCCAGAAAATTGCCGACCTTCTTGATGTTCCCATCGTTGAACTCCAACAGTTTGGATCTGATATTCCGAAACCAGTCAAAGAATGGCTTGAAGGAAATCCCGTCATTTCAAAAATCTTGAACCTCATCAAGAAAACATCAATTCCCGAAAAAACAATTTCTGATTTTGAATCTTTTATTAAAAGTCCCCTAAATAAACAACCAATTCTTGCTATTTATGAATCTGAATTACAGGCAATCGGACAAGAAAGCATTTCTTGGGATACAGAAACGGGAGGAGATCTTTTTGGTGTTAGTGGAGAGATGCCGATAATATACTTAGCAACAAGGTCTGGGCCGAATACCATTCGGAATCATGCTCATTTTCGTTTAGATGTTGAGTACCTAATAAAGTTGAGTATTGATCTTGATAATGATTGGGGACTGAGATATTTCGGAGATTGGCATTCCCATCATCGCTTAGGGCTTCAGTTCCCTAGCTCGGGAGACCAAAGAAGAATAAATCAAATTGCCAGGAAGAACAATTTTTTAGAAATGGCCGAGATGATTATTACGTTTTCATCATCGTTTGATTCGGATAAAAAAGTACAAGTAAACCCATACGTTTATTGTGAAGTTGTTTCAGAGGCACCAGTAGAAGCCGCTTTGATTATTTTAAAAGGATTAAGTCCTGTTCGGGAAGTTCTTCTCAAATCAGGAGGTTTCTCGGAACAACGCTTATTTCAATACTCTTCTTTTTCCATTGATCACATCATCGCGCCAAGAGAGCCTCTCGGAAGATTGCAAAGTGTAGAGGGTCTCCCAATTGACCAAATAACAGGAAAGGTATTAAGGCGGGTAATATTGGAACTGGAGAAATTGTCTTGCGGAAAAATTGAAGAACACAAAACTCAATTCGGGCTTGTCTTAGTGGCACCAATAAATGATGAAGAATATATTGGTTTTGCTATCGATGGTAAATGGCCGCATCAAATTCTTCAAATCAATTGGATTAATAGAAAAACAGGAAAGACTGAGGAGTTGCCAATGCAACTAGATAATGCGACGCTTATAAATTTGCCGCGGTTGAATGAAATTTTCTGCAAAGCAAAAGATTTTAAAATTGCAAAATGACTATGGAAGAACGATTAATATTAGAGAATCAGATACTTACCAGAGAGGGATTTTCTCAGTTTCAAATTTACACAGGACAAACTGCCGGAAATTATTATCTGTGGGGTGAGCAACGAACGAGCAAGGGTAGTTCTTATAAAATTTGGAGTCCTATACCATCAACATACCCATATTCAAAACCACCTGTTTATGTTTATGACCCCAACCCTCTTTGGGCATATGGAGGAAACAAAACCGTTAATAGTTTTAGTGATAATGGTACTTCCCATAAAATGCATACATTAACAAATGGGCCGAATGGAGAAGTTCAAATTTGTCATTGGCATCCAGATCGTTGGCATAGCGGGATTACTCTTAACCGTGTAATGTTGAAGGTCGTTTTATGGCTTGAAGCTTATGAACAGCATCGAGACACAGGTAAAGACATTTGTGACTTTGTTAGGACGATGGCGCAAACTTAGGAGATTTTTATGGCAACTCAAAAAGAAATGATTAGGGAGGCTATGGAATCTATAGCAGCCCGTAAACCGGGAAGAACAAAACTCGTTTACGATAAAAGCTCAAGAACGATAGTTGCTGTTTCTTTGACCGACCAAACTGTAAGAGGATTAAACATTTCGGCTGAAGATGCTGACATGTTTTTAAGCTGATGATTACTATTACTGCTGAATATTTAAATCAAAATTGGAATATCCTACAGACGAACTCTATTCTACCCACTCCATTGTCTGAATGGGACAATGGCGATGCATATACTTTGGCCTCCTTAGGACAATTTCCAAGTTCTAAAACTGTATTTGCTGCTATTGTTCTTGGTGATAAAAAACTAAGCGATTTTCAGTTCATAATCCGACTTCATAAACTGGAAAATGACACTCCCCAATCTTATCGTGCACCTACAGGTGATATATATGAAGCCGTTGCCGAAGCTATTGTTGATGGAAATTCCAAAAAAATTGAAATCAAGATAGTTAGTCTCATGATTGATTTGTCTTGTCGGCGTAAAAAGTTGATTGAGGCAGATTTATTAAAAGACGTAACGGTTTTTATCGTTGGTTTGGGGACTGGTGGTATACAGGTTGCTTTAGATTTGGCGAAATCTGGAATTGGCAAATTTAATCTTATGGATCCAGATAGGTTAGAAGTTGGGAATATATCTCGACATTACGCGGGTATATCTCTCGTGGGTCGAACAAAAGTAAAGGCCGCTAGGGATTTAATCTTAGATAAAAATCCAATGGCTGAAGTTGAAACCTATGTAATGTCTGCTGAGCCTGACCAGAGAGAGGTGTTGAGAGAATTAATTGAAAAAAGTTCCCTAGTTATTTGTGCTACAGATAACCGTCAAAGCAAACTCTTACTGAATGCACTGTGTGTAACATTACGAAAGACTATAATTTTCGGTGGGGCTTTCCAACGAGCCTATGGAGGGCAAGTATTTCGGGTACTTCCAGGAGTTTCTCCTTGTTACCATTGCTTCGTTTTGGCCGTACCAGGTAAAGAATCTGATATGGAAATTTCTTCTCAGAGAAATGCTGACGCGATTGCTTACTCGGATATGCCAGTAGCAGTAGAGCCTGGTCTTTCGATAGATGTTTCTCCGATTGCGAATTTGATTTCTAAACTTGCTGTGATGGAGTTAATAAAAGGAAAAGATTCGACACTGCATATTCTTGATGAAGATTTCACAGCGCCTTGGTATCTTTGGGTGAATCGACCAGAACCAAACACTGAATATGCAACGATTCAGCGACTAAGTGAAAGTGGCGTTGAAGGTAAAGACGGAATGACCATCCTTCGTTGGTATGCAATCCATCTGAAAAAAGAATTAGCATGCCCCACATGCGGAGATTTCGAGGGTGCATTACGCAAACAATACGGATTAGTTGAGGGAGATAAACCTTCTCTTTTATCTCTTCGACTTCCAAACCAAGAATCAGAGAGGGAAATAAATAATGGAACTTAATACTTATTTTCAAGGTTTGCTTAGCAATATCGAGCCTGATGACAAAGCAGTAGCAAAAGCAAAGAAGGCTCATGGGGATTTACGTGAGATTTTAAAAAATGATAAACAAATATCTGATGCAGATCCTGATACGTATTTAGCCGGATCGTATGCGAGAGACACTGCTATAAACTACATCAAAGATGTGGATGTGATTTTATTAGTAGATCTTGATAACAATAAAACCTCGCCTGATGTCGCAGTCGCTTGGGTACAGGCGTCACTCCAAGAACATTACTCCAAAGTTATCCCTCAAGGACGATCTGTCCAAGTAAAAACAGACAGCGGTTTTGAATTGGATGTTGTGCCATCTATTCCAATTGGGGATCGGAATGGTCCTATCTTAATACCTGATCGAGACATAAAAAACTGGGTCGCTTCTCATCCAAAGGGGCAAATTGCTTTTGGAGTAGATAAAAATAAGGCCACGGGAGAATGTTACAAGCCCTTAGTAAAGATTATGAAATTTTGGAGAGACAGGTTTAGCAGTGAAACCGCAAAAGTTAAATCCTATATTCTTGAGAATTTAATTGGGGAGAATCTAACGGGACAACCTTCTTGCTATGATTCAGGAGTAGTTTCGATTCTGCAAAATGTCTATCAACGCTATGCCGTGTATCTGAACACGCGCGTTGTTCCTAGAATTATGGATTTAGGGTATCCATCAGTTAATGTGGCGAAGAGGTGGAAATTTAATGAATTTGCCGCATTTATGGAGGAAGTAAGAAAAAGTCAGATGATTGCCAACTCTGCCTTAGAATCACAGAGTGAACAGGAAAGCATAAAGCTTTGGAGACAATTATTCGGAACAAAATTTGAATCAAAATGATGCAGCCGCCAAAATTTTTTCTTAGTTATAGCCGCAAGGATGTAGAAGATCTTGCAATTATTGCCCGGATTTTGATGATTCATGGCATAAAGACTTGGCAGGATATTAATAGCCTTGGTTCTGGGTTAACGGAGGCAGAAATTCGGAAAGCAATTCAAGAAAATTGTACGGGTCTCGTGTTTTATAGCACGGATGATAGTTTAAAAGCCCCAATGATTCGGAATGTAGAACTCAAAGTTGCAGAGGAGAAATTTTTGCAGGACAAAAATTTTCATATCGTTCCAATTTTTAAGTCGGGTATTGAAGCATCAAACATTGCTCTTAATGGCTGTTTGAAAACTAAAATATCAGACTTTAATGGAACCATCGTTAGAGATAATGATCTCATGGCGGCCGCGCAGAGAGCAGCCTCTCTAGTTTTAAAAAATTTGAGTTTTCCAACGAAAGATTTCCTACCTGTAGGGGTAGTTTCATATCAAAAAAACTCTGATGACGTTGCTTTAAACCTCGATTTCACTCCCTATTTTCAGGAAGGCTTGCCGCTTGAGAAAACATGGAACAGAGAGTTTGTACCCGCTATCGCCTCCTTAAAAGAATCCTTATTGTCAAAAAGAATCACGAATTTAAGATTGTTTTCTCGTGCCCATCTTTCCTTTGGACTTATGTTTGGGTATATCTTTCGGGATCGGACAGGATTTGTTATTGAGGTTGAACAAATCAACAAACCCAATAGAGAAATATGGAGTACTCAAGCGAAAGAGGAGAGTACTATGCTTACGATTGAATGCACCCCAGTAACCAATTTTGGCGTAAAAGACATTGTAGTTAATTTGAATATTATATCGGATGATAATAATTCGTTTAGCAATTACGTTCAAAAATCAGGTCTTCGCTATCGGGCATTGATAGAAGCAAAGCCGTCTTCTTATCCTTTCTTGATCTCCAATGGTCAAGCAGTTGTAATCGCTCGTGAGTTAACAAACAAAATCAAAGAAGCCCATGGAACATATAATACAAATGTTGTGCATCTATTCGCTGCGGTTCCATTTGGTCTTGCCGTAATAATCGGACACCAACTAAATGCATGCGGAAGGATTCAATGTTATGAATTTGATAAAGCCAAGAGAGAATATTCCCCTTCGGTTACGTTAGAAAATTGAGGAATATTAATGCTCGATATAAAAACGCTTGTGAGCTATGGTTGTGGGATGCAATGTGCAGTATTGTCGAAATTCTCGACACGATGGAGAAAAAGGACAAGAAGTAATGACGAATAAAAAAGAATTATCAGAACGGGATATTTGCACGCAATTCATTCTTCCTGCCCTTGTAAAGGCTGGATGGGATGTTGCAAAGCAAATCAGGGAAGAGGTTTATTTCACTGACGGGCGTATTTTTGTAAAAGGCAACAAAACTGCTCGGGGTGAAAGAAAGCGCGCCGATTTTATTCTATATCTCAAACCGAATATTCCAATCGCTGTCATTGAGGCGAAAGATAATAACCATTCCGTTGGGTCCGGCCTACAGCAGGCGTTGGGTTACGCGAAGATACTCGATATTCCGGTTGCCTTCAGTTCAAACGGTGATGGATTTGTTCAGCATGATCTTTCCGGGTTCACTCCAGCGATTGAGAAAGAATTATCTTTAGATGCTTTTCCCTCCCCTTCCGAACTTTGGCAGATGTATAAAAAACATAAAAAGATCACAACTCCCGAACAGGAAGAAATTGCATCATTCGATTATTTTTTTGATGGGTCAGGGCGTGCGCCCCGTTACTATCAGCAAATAGCAATAAATAGAACAGTTGAAGCAATCGCGCGCGGCGAGAACAGGGTTCTTCTTGTAATGGCTACCGGTACGGGTAAGACGTATACGGCTTTTCAGATTATTTATCGCCTTTGGAAAAATGGGCGTAAGAAACGAATCCTTTTTTTAGCAGATCGCAATGTGCTTCTGGATCAAACCAAGCGAAATGATTTTAAGCATTTTAAAGATCGAATGACGGTTATAAAAAAGAAGAAGATCGACAAAGCGTTTGAAATATACCTTGCTCTTTATCAGGGGTTAACGAACTACAACGAGGATAAAGACGCATATAAAGAATTCAGCCGGGATTTCTTTGATCTTGTGGTTGTTGATGAGTGCCATCGCGGGAGTGCAGACGCTGATAGTGCTTGGAGAGCGATATTGGAGTATTTTAGCTCTGCGACCCAGATCGGTCTTACGGCAACGCCGCGGGAAACAAAAGAAATTTCAAATATAGAATATTTCGGCGATCCTATTTATACCTATACACTCAAACAGGGTATAGAGGACGGATTTTTAGCTCCTTACAAAGTCATACGTGTCGGACTCAATACCGACCTTGAGGGTTGGCGTCCGGACGCAGGCAAAAAAGATAAGGACGGCAATGAGGTTGAGGATCGGATTTATAACACTAAAGATTTTGACAAAAACCTTGTTATCGATGAACGGACAAAGATTGTAGCCAAGAAAATTTCAGAGTATTTAAGAAAAACCGACCGTTTTGACAAAACAATAGTATTTTGTGTTGATATTGAACACGCCGAACGCATGAGACAGGCGTTGGCTATTGAGAACTCGGATTTGGCGCTTGAGAATTATAAATACATCATGCGAATAACCGGTGATGATGATGAAGGTAAACGAGAAGTAGACAATTTCATAAATCCCGAAGAGCGTTATCCGGTTATAGCCACCACTTCAAAGTTGATGACCACCGGTGTTGACGCGCAGACCTGCAAATTGATTGTGCTTGATTCAAATATCAAGTCGATGACTGAATTCAAGCAGATTATCGGGCGTGGGACACGTATTAATGAAGAATATGGTAAAACTTTTTTCGCCATTATGGATTTTCGCAATGTGACCGATCTTTTCGCTGATCCGGCTTTTGATGGTGATCCTGTTATGATCAAGCAGGTTAAGGGAGAAGAGGAATTAACAGACCAAGATATTAACCCGGAAGAAGGTCAGGAAACCATTGATCCTGATACTGGAAAGCCGGTTGATTTCGAAAAAGAAGAAACAAAAGAGTATTCGGTTCAACCAGAAATTATCCAAGGCGGGTCAATAGTATCCGAGCCTCAGCCGAAGATTTATGTGGCAGGCGTAGATGTTTCGGTCTTAAATGAGCGGGTTCAGCATTTAGATGCGAACGGCAAATTGATCATAGAGACGTTAAAGGATTACACGAAAAAAAGTATCCTGCAGGAGTTTCGATCTCTTGATGATTTCCTTGCTAGGTGGAACAGTGCACATAAAAAGAAGGCAGTTGTCGAGGAGTTAGAATCTCACGGTATTATTATCGAAAATCTGATGTCAGAGGTAAAGAAGGATTTGGATGTTTTTGACCTTATCTGTCACATTGCGTGGGATATGCCCGCGCTTACCCGCAAAGAGCGATCCGACCAAGTGAGGAAACGTAATTATTTCACTAAATATGGTGAAAAAGCCCGTGTCGTTATTAATGCTTTGTTAGATAAATATGCCGACGAAGGAATCGAGAATATTGAAGATTTGTCAGTTTTAAGAATTGATCCGTTTA
>JBDRGF010000075.1:0-74077 GCA_043818055.1 Pseudomonadota bacterium
GGGTTTGGTGTACTTGTGAGGCTCTCTTGTGCATGCTCATGGAGAAATAGCTGGGAGCGCCGGATGCGGGAAATCTGCACGTCCGGTGCGATGAGGGGAAGGGCGCCGCATCAACAGCGGCCCCTTTCTACTCTACACAAACCGAATTGATAGGTTTTTAGAGGTTTCCTAATATAAAATCGTCACCACATGATTGATGGTTGTCATGATCTTCACTATTTATTCCCCAACTCATCGAGGCCCGTACCCATCGTTTCATTGTTTGTTCTCCTTTGTAACTTCATCGCCGGGCCATTTGAACAGCTTGTTCAAACGCTCCCAAAATTCGCCACCGAGCACAAAAAGGCTTGTCATGAAGAGCACATCTGAGAGCATCAATAGTCCGACTAGAATATGGCGGTCGGTCTGATCTAGGTCGAAAAGTATGAGGACAAATTGCGTGATGTAATATGGCAGAAAACTCAAGAGAATCATTGCTATGCCAACGTTGTGACGCCGTTTGCTTATCGGTTTTAACGTCCATATAGTTCCCTTTAAAGATTTTATCAGTCTTGTTTTCAACATCTGGATGAAGGGTTTGCCGAGCAGTACGATACTGAAGAAGAAGGCGACCTCGGCAGTTGCTATGATCACCGCCGAAATGGATATCGCCTCCTGATTCTTTCTTTATGATATCACAAGATCTTGTTTAGTCCAGTTGACATCGATGAAGAATATTTTGTATGGAGAGGCTCTATGAATAGAAAGGGAAGGTTAATAATCATATCGTCCCCATCCGGCGGTGGAAAGAGCTCGGTGATCAGGAAGTTTTTGTCAACTCATCCGAACATGATGCATTCCATTTCCTGCACGACGCGTCCGGTGAGGAAGGATAGTCGGGACGTCAAAGACTATAAGTTTGTAACTCACGAAACTTTTCACAAGTGGATAGAGGAGAATAAGTTCGCCGAATGGGCGATGGTGCACAATAATTATTATGGAACGCCTAAAGAGGATCTCCAAAATGCTATCGACGAGGGAATCGATGTCATGCTCGATGTCGATGTCGTCGGGGGAATGAATTTGAAGAAGATGTATGGAGATCGGGCCATAGCGATTTTTCTGCTCCCTCCATCCATAGATGAGTTGAAGAAACGGCTTGGCAACAGAGGCACGGATCCCATCGAAGTCCAACAGCTCCGCCTCACAAATGCCATGACAGAGCTGACATACAAAGACAAATTCGATCATCAGGTCGTCAACGATAACTTGGACAGGGCATGCTCCGAGATAGAGCAGATACTTGCTGTGGCTTATTAGCACCTTGACCTTCGGCATAAGTAAATGTAACCTTTCAAACATGGTTGAATTAAATGGGGAAAAATCTTCATCTGCGTGGTTTTTGTAAGCTTTGGAAGATATTAAGACAGCAAAGGTTTTGTTAGATGCCGGTCGATATACCTGGTGTGCGTTTATTTGCCAACAAGCTCTCGAGAAATGTCTAAAAGCTGGTTACGTCACAAAGTTTAAAAAAATTCCTCCATATACTCATAAATTGGAACTCTTATGTCAGTATTTGGAATTGAATCCCCCGGAACGTATCATGGATATAATTATCAAAGTTGATAAATATTATATCGCAACCAGATATCCATCTTATAAAAAATCGGTTAATATCACCAATAAATCTATAGCTGTGGATATATACAAGCAAGTCAGGGAGGTATTTGAATGGCTAGTCCGAATGCTCGAACTAAAAAAATAATTCAAACATTTCTTGATTACTTGCAGAGTAAAATTGCCGTTGAGAAGGTATATCTGTTTGGTTCTTTTGCCTCAGGACGAACGAAAGAGTTTAGTGATATTGATCTTGCAATTATATCAAAAGATTTTAAAAAAATGGAGCCATTTGACCGACTTGTTTTTCTAGGAAAGATAGCGTGGCAGGCTGGCACACCGATTATTGAAGCTCTCGGTTATACGCCTGAGGAATTTAAATCAAATTCGCCTTTGGAATTTCCAAGCGAAATCAAAAAGACTGGCATTTCTCTTAAAATCAAGCGCGTTGCCTGAATTCTCTTCACTTGATCTTGTTCCAAAACTGTTATAGCCACCTTATATGATTCCCAGAGAACAATATGAAAATCTTGAGAAAGAGCTTTTAGCTCCTTACGCGCAGCTATCCTCAAAGAGCCTCGGAAGAGAGCATTCTGAGGATGAATGTCAATTCAGGCCATGTTTCTATCGCGATCTGGGGCGCATCGTCCACTCCGCGGCCTTCAGGCGGCTCGAATATAAAACACAGGTCTTTGTAAATCACGAGGGGGATTATTATCGCACGCGGCTAACCCACACGCTGGAGGCGAGCCAGATTTCAAGGGGATTAGCCCGAATTCTAAGGCTAAACGAAGATCTGGCGCAGACCATAGCTTTGGCCCACGATCTTGGCCACTCGCCATTCGGCCATGCCGGCGAAGAGACATTAAATCAGCTCATGAAGAGTGATGGTGGGTTCGAACACAACATTCATAGTTTCAGGGTAGTTACGCACATCGAGGACAGGTATCCAAATATGAGGGGCTTGAATCTCTCCTACGAGGTGCTCGAGGGGATAGTCAAGCACACGACCGATTACGATAAACCACAAAAAGTCGAAGGTTTTAAGGATGTCGGTTACCCAACGCTGGAAGCGCAGATCGTTAACTTTGCCGACGAGATAGCCTTCATGAACCACGATCTCGACGACGGTATAAAATGTGGCATGCTCTCGATGGAATCTTTAAAAGAGGTTCCACTCTGGAAAGAGGCGTTTGATTACGTTGAAAAAAATATGCCGACAACTTCAGATAAGATAAAAAGGCTTCAGACGATCAGCTGGCTCATCAACGAACTCATCGACGATTTACAGCGCGAGACTAAAAGGCGCATAGAAAAAAATAACATCAGGTCACTAGCGGATGTAAGAAGCTGCGGCAAGGGTATCGTTTCACACAGCGCTGACATGCAAAAAAAGACGGATGAGATAAAATCATTTCTCTTTAAAAATATGTACAGGCATCCGAAGGTCGTGGAGATGGCAGAGAGGGCGAAGGAGAGGATCACATTTCTCTTTGAAGCCTATCTCAAAGACCCAAAGCTTATGCCTGATGAGTTGACGCGGCACATAGATGATGGCAACAAAAAGCGACTCGTGTGCGATTATATAGCGGGCATGACTGATCGCTTCGCTATTCAGGAATATCAAAAGTTGTTTGACCAGAAATAGCGTGTTTGATAGGTCAGAAGATGACAACTATCTTGGGGGAGGCCTTTTGTGACTAAAAACTTTCATATCGGCATCATGGGTAATCTCTTTTCGGGGAAGACGACTCTCATGAACGCCCTATCTCAGGATCCTTACAAGTCAGATCTCGAAAAACTTCTCGGTTGTGCGACTATGCATACCTTCACTGAACGTGTTGAAAAGGGGTCGCTCGCCGATGAATGTCTTGGGCTCTTCTACGAAAACCGGATCGCGAATATCTTCGCGACCGAGACCGCCTTTCTTCATATGCGCACAATGCAACAGCGCGAAATCCGTCACCTGATGACGCGTCATAATTCAGACGGCGTGTTGATCGTTGAGGACCGCCCGTTTTTGGATGGGCCCGAGGTCTTCGTAAAGAGGATGATCAAGTCGGGCGAGATGAAGCCGCCACACGCAAAGCTCTATAAGACTATCTTTTATCAAACGCTTTACAATGAGCGGATACGGCTGCCGGACTTAACTGTCTATCTGCGCTCGGAGCCGGAGTTGCTCGAAAATAGAAGGGCCGAGCGAGCTAAAAATGGCGATGGTTATGCAGGTACCATCACGGCCGAATACCTCCACGAAATTCACGACAGCTACGAAGATATCGTCGCTAACTGGAAGAGGACGCTAGTGAGATATCAGGAGCATACTATCGTCCCGCCCGACGCTGATCTCATAGTCCTTCCGGCCGAGATCGACATGTACGAGCATCCCGATTATGTCCATGTCGCCGCTGGAACGATCAGGGAGAAGGTGAGAAAGATGATAGCTGCGAGGAGGAACGCATAGTGAATCAATCGCCGCAGATATTGGATGTCGTTGAGGATAAGACCATATTGAGGTATCAGATTCCTCATCGCCTCACCAGAGTTGTTCGTCGACTCATGAAATATTTTAAGACCAATTCGACGCTCGTCACCTGCATCGGAAACATCGGGGCGGGGAAGAGCTCGCTTGTGAAGGTGCTCGCATATAACACAGGCATGAATGCCCTCTTCGAACTCCCAGACGAAGGATTCGAAGATCATTTTGTGCACAACGAATCGCTCTCTCCTCTATTGGCAACCGCGAAGAATACCGCAAAGCGCACACTCGGACGATACTACGGGGCGATAAATTCGTTCATCGAATGTCAGAGTAAGGAAACCGATGATAATCATGCCTGGAAGATCGCAAAGGAGAATCTTGAAAATGCCGCGCTCGATATTCAACACGCCTATCTCGATTTAAGAAAGATGCAGCTGCAGACGGTAACGAGTTTAGAGCGATCCACATGCATAGATGGATCGTCGCTCGCAGACCGCTATGCCTTCTGTGAGGTTCTTCATAAAGATATGGATGTTCCATACCTCACCCAAGAGGGCGTGAGAGTTGTAGATGAAAGGCTGGAAAATGAATTCAAGTCGCTTGTCCAGCCGGGGCTTGTAATCTTTCTTCACGGCCCGACTGAATATCTCTTTCAGAATATCAGGGAGCGAGCGAGAAACGAAGAAAAGTCAGCCTCAGTTGTTTCGAATGAAGATATTCCGGAAGGTTTGTCGCGTCTGGTTAGATCGCTCAACAACCGTTACGATAATTTTGTCGACACTGTTCGTGAGACGGGATGGTACACTGGGCCGGTATTGAAGGTCGATGTCTCAAAGATAGACTTCATCTCAAACGTAAAACACCTGATCGCAGTATATGAAGGAATAGAAAAGCTGCTGATTCCGGAAGATTTTAAGATATAAAATAGGCTATCGATTATTGGTAATTATTTTTTATTAATTGGAAATTGAATATTGTTAATTGATTATTGCTTTACTCTGATTCTTCAAATGTTTCTTCTTTGATCTCATGCTTATCGAGGGCATGTAATATATCCTTCTGAATAATTTCATATGTGGCATGCCTGATGGTTCCATCTTCCATCGCATGCTTGTAAATCTCATCGCCTCCGTTGCCTGCCATGTTGATGATCTCCTGCGGTTTTACATCTTCCACGTGTTCAGCGTGCAAATCTCTTCCGTCGCCGTTGGGATTTTTAAAATCTACCTTGAGGCCCTGCAAAATCAACATTCCTTTCAGGTTATGACTGATCTGTTCTCTGGTCGGTGTTGTTTGCATTCCATGATCGGAGAGGAAAAGGTGATGGATCTCACCCTTTATTTCAACGGAGCTGTGGTCGCTTATTTCCTTTGATGGCGCTGCGCTGATGATGATTTGATAATTTCCATATTTCGCATGCACATTGAATACATGCGTTGTTCCCGGTTGCATATGGCTAAACGCCTCGATTTTTTTCTCGAGCTCATCCATAAATCTTCTTTTTCCGTTGTTATTGTTTGTTTCTTTTCTCATCGTTTCCCCCTTCAGGATGGTCTTCTATGACTAAAAAAAAGCAAGTTTTGTGCCACATTTATTTTGACCCTATTTAGCGTCTAACTAGTTGAAATTGCGTATAGCGCCCTCTGCTTGAAGTGAGTAAGTGCCGTGTTTTTTGACATGTGAAGCACGATCTTTTGACGGCCGTGCCCATCATGAGATTTAGATAAGTTCGATGATCAGATGATTTAAGCGATTTGGTGTTCTTTCGATCCGATGAGGAAGTTTATAGAAATTTTGCATAGGAAATTTTTAGCGTCAAAATATTGTTATGAAGTGTCAAATTCTTAGTCTCTCGCAGCACGTAGAAAAATAAACAATTCATAAAATTCAACTGGTTACAGAATCAAGACAAGGAAATCTGAGTGGCATGGAAAATGCTATATCCATTGTATAGTTAATTATCAATTTTTAGGGGGATTAATATGAAGAATAAAATCAGGGCATTGCTTGTGTTGTTATCCATTTTTGCATCGATGAGCCTGATAGAGATCGCTCATGCTCAGGTTGAAGCAGTCTCATTTATTTTTGAAAATCCTGAAGTCAGGTGGGTTAGAGAGGAATTATGTTTTAGTTGGAACGGTGATATCGTCAGGGAGAATGATCCAAATATTGAGACCATTTTTGGTATTGGTTACAAGGTGCTCAACGCATATGGAGAACAGATTTTGGTAGGGGAAGCACGGGAACGCGAACTTTGTTTTCCTCTGTTTGAGCAAAATCCAAGGACTGCACAGAGCGGTAGGTTTGTTCTGACTGTTGATTTCATCGGTGTGCATAGGGAAAAGGGAGAGAATGTGGTTGTGGCGAAGGTCGAAAAGGTATTCAATGTTGACATTTCGCCACCCCCTCCATCTGAGATTGTCGAGCTACGTGCGAATCCGTTTGAACTCATCTGCACCAAAGTAATTGATGAAAATAGCGGATTTTGGAAGCCGATAATCAATCTATCAACGGTCTCTAAAAGGTCATTTTTTTCACAAGCTCAACTCTCATTCATCGAGGAACCATTCAAATGGGAGCTTACAGAGGATGGCAGATTTTTGAAGCTCAAATTGACAGGTGAAGATTTTCAAAAACTGCTTAACGAGGCCTCCATCACCGAACTTGATTCGAGAATTTACCTAAATGTCGCGGCAATGGATTTTGCAAAGAATCCATCACAAACGGTAGCGATAGAGGTAAAAGAGGATGTGCTCATGGCGTTAGGGGTGATAACTCCTCCAGCCCCAGCGCCTGTAGCAGTAGTACAAACTACTCCAGCTCCAACACTTTCTCCAGCGCCAGCTCCTAAGCCTGTTGTTCCGACACAGACAACAACTTATACGCCACCGCCTGCGGTAACGCAGGTAACAAAGCCACCAGTGGTAGTGCAGCCGACTCAGGCCCCAACACCACCCCCAGCCCCTGTCCCAACCCAGACGACGACATATACACCGCCGCCAGCTGTTCCTATAGTGACACCGGTTCCAGCGCCTACAAATGTGGTTCAACCATCTCCAGCGCCTTCTGTTCCGCTTGTCGTTCAACAGCCAGCGCCGAGTGCACCTGTGGGAGTAGCAACTCAGACACCTGCAACTCAAAATACGGTTGTCGAAAGTGGAACTGGAGAAGAAACATCGAGTTCCGGCAAAGTAGGAATGTCTGTGCAAGTTCCCACTGCTCCGATTGAAGTGACACCTGTAAACCCAGAGGATGGCAAGGTCTCAACTGCTGTTCCTTCTTCAAATTTAAACTTAGTTCAGACGGCTCCAACGGCAACATCCACGGTAGAAGTTAAACCACCAACAATGCAAGTAGAGCCAAAATCGGCACCTATTCCGGAACCTATTATTGTTGAAGCGCCACTAGCTGCCAACATCTTCACTCCTGATATTCCAGATTCCATGTTGGCAAAGAACATAATTGATGTACCACCTCCCACAATGGAAGAAATAGCGCCCTCAATTGGAACGATCAATCCTCCAACAGGAGTCATTGCCAAGCCAGCACCTTTGGAAGAGCCTCCTTCTCAAATGAGTGTTGTTAGTGTACCACCTCCGAAGACACCGGTAACTGTTGTCGAAAAGCCAGCCGAAGAGGCCGGCACATTTTCTACGGGTATGGAGACCCCTGTTGTTCCTGCGCCAGCGCCGGAGGTTGGTAAGATGACAGCAGCAACATCTGTAGCCGAACCTGAACCAGTTGTTTCAGAGGTGGCTACATTTTCTCAGGCAACACTGGAACCAGTTGTTCCAGAGAAGACGCTGGAAGTTAGTGAAGTGACAACCGAAACCTCTGTAGAAGAACCAGCCCCAGTTGTTTCAGAGGCGGTCACATTTTCTCAGGCAACACCGGAACCAGTTATTCCAGAGAAGACGCTGGAAGTTAGTGAAGTGACAACCGAAACCTCTGTAGAAGAACCAGCCCCAGTTGTTTCAGAGATGGCCATATTTTCTCAGACAACGCCCGAACCGGTTGTTGCAGAGCCAGCGCCGGAGGTTGGAAAGATTACAACGGCAACCTCTGTGGCTGAACCAGCACCAGTTGTTTCTCAAATGATAACAGAACAAACAGCCACATCTAATGTACCAGCTACTATACATGTAGTGACGGCAGAAACAAAAATTGTGCAGGTTGAACCTGAAGTAAAGATAGAGGAGGGCAAAGAGGATTTAGGATCGTTTGAACAGGGAATAGAGACTCCAAAATTTGAGGAACAGAAAGTAGAAGAAAAACCGGAGGAGACAAAATCGTTCACGCAGGGCATGCCACTTCCGACTACACCTCTTCCTCCTTCAGAGCCTGAAAAGCTGACTCATACGGAAGTACCCCCATCTCAGGAAACCATTGCAAAAGCCGGTGAGTTGACACCGCCCAGTGATATGACAGTTGATGAACAAGCCCCTGAGGGCGGCATATCGGAGTTTTTAGGAATGGGCGGAGGAGGAAAGTGTTCGCTCACCCCTAATGGCGAAGCCACGAATTCGATGGAGCTGATATTTTTAGCCTTTGGCATGCTGATAATTATTGCAGCCAAATTTAAGCCGGTCGAAGTAATAATTAGAAAGTTGTCTGTACGAAAACTCCGAAGGAAGTAGCTTTAACTCGCATTTTTCACAACCTTGTAAAAATTTATCGGGTTAAACTTGATTTATTTCTACCCTACCTATCAGCCTAAACACCTACAGTCTATCCACCTAAATAATTATTATTACATAATTCCTTGCAAATTATCCCCAAGTATTGAAAATACGGTTGGAATATGGAGGATTGATGGGGCTCATTTCGAGAATTTCAATAAGCGACATTTTAGACATCATAATTGTATCGACATTGATATATCTAGCGCTCAGCTGGTTCAAAAAGACTCGTGCGGCTTTTGTACTCATAGGGATATTTCTCGTAGGAGTTGTATATATAGCAGCAAGGCATTTCGGACTCTTTCTCACCACTTCAATATTACAGGGCTTTTTCGCCGTCTTGCTCGTCGCGCTTGTAGTAATTTTTCAGGAGGAGTTGAGGCACTTTTTTGAGAGGCTCGCAGTTTGGGGATTGAGGCGAAGGCAAAGATATATGGATATCTCACCACTCGTAGGCGAGATTGTGAGATCGGTGGCCGATTTTATAAGGGAGAGAACGGGAGCTCTTTTCGTCATCGTCGGAAGAGATCCTGTCGATCGCCATCTCGAGGGTGGATATGATCTCGATGGTATTCCAACAACCTCACTCTTCAAGAGCATCTTTGATCCTCACTCTGTCGGTCATGATGGGGCGGTTGTTATCGAAAACGAGCGAATTAAATGTTTCGCTGCCCATCTTCCACTCTCAAAGAATCTACAGAAGATAGCCGACTATGGAACTCGTCATACGGCAGCTTTGGGTCTTTCTGAACGCTGTGACGCCTTGTGTATAGTCGTCTCCGAGGAGAGAGGGCGCGTGTCGATTGCAAGAGATGGCAATTTAAGAGAGGTTGGAGATCTGGAGAGGTTAGGGCCGATCGTCACAAGGTTTATGAAGGAAAAATTTCCTCAAGGGAAAGAGAGTATTTGGAAGAGAGTATTCGGAAAGAACTGGAAGGAGAAGATGATAGCTCTGGCTTTGGGTATCGTCCTGTGGCTTTTGTTTGCACAGCCATCCGAAGTCTTTGTGAAGGATTTCGAAGTCCCGATTGAATATATAAACCTACCTCATGATTATGTTCTCGATAAGGTCGAACCGAAAAAATTACAGGTGACGTTATCTGGAGATGTGAGGGCGTTCGATATTTTTAACACTGATTCTCTCAAAGCTGTGCTGGATCTTTCAAAGATCAAGATTGGAAAGCAGAACGTCAAGATCCGGGAAAATATGTTCGAGCTGCCAAGGCAGATCAAACTGAGAAGCGTCGATCCCAACGAGGTCGATATCAAAGCAAGCCTGAAACCTCCAATCGAACCGGAAAAAGAGAAGGAGACCGCAAAATAAGAGTAAGGTGTTTTAGCTTTTAATGTTTTTTCTCAGAACTTCAAAGGCAGACAACTTTCCATAACAGACCAAAACGCAGGAGTCAGGAATTTTTGTGCTTGCCGGAGGAAGCGACATAAGCCCTTTAGAATCTTCGAGAGATAAGACCATGATCTTGCGTTCTCTCAGGCCCGATTCCATCAACGTCTTTCCCGCCAGTGGGGAAAATTCATCGACGGTCAATTTTACAATACCATAGTTATTTTTTTGATTTAAGAGCTGTTCAAGATTTGTATATTGCAGATCGGTTACCTGTGTCAGTTTTCTCTTTGCCCATTTATTCAAACCGTTGTTGAACCTTGCGAACCTTGAAAGGAAATTTATCAGGGCTACGACTCCTATTACGGTCAATATGGTGAATCCTGAGCTTGAAAATTTTCCCCCACCCAGAGATACGATGAATGTGGCGAGAACAGAAACGATACCTGCGTTTCCGAGTATGATGAGATAGGTGATGATCTTTCGTCTCTTGGGATGATGGAGGATCATCTCAGATTCCCTAGTCGTAAAGCCTGTGCTGGAAAATGCTGAAAGCGCCTGAAACCGAGCGACATCCTGAGGCAGCCCCGTGAGCTCGAGGGCGATTCCCCCGAGTTTTACGATCGTGTATGAAAGAATTATAAAGAGGCCTAATAGTATTAAACTCATATTTCGCAGTCTAACATGATTTTGTTTTGAAAACAATGTGGATTCCAAAATCCTGGATCGGAATCCGGGATTTTGGACAAAATTTTTCATCATAAATATACTAGAAAAAAATCGACCTGTTTATATTTCAACAACTTAATTCCCAAAACAACTTTGGCACAATAATTGCTATAGAGATTTTCGAAGCTCGAGCAAAAACAAATTAACCAATAACAAAGAAAGGAGAGGAAAATGGAAGCATTAAAAAAGGGCATTACCGAAATTGAAATCGTCACAGAAGGCTCTGAAGAAGAGATGCTTTGGGGAGTTGTTGGTGGTAAGTAAACCAAAAACAATTTAAAAAGGAGAGAAAAATGGAAACGTTAAGAAAAGACATCAATGAAATTGAAGTTGTCACAGAAGGTTCCGAAGAGGAGATGCTTTGGGGCGTTGGCGGCAGCAAGAACAATTAATGAATTAATCGTGTATGGGGGAGTCAAACTTGCGACTCCCCTCATACATCATATCTACTATGAAAAAACTACTATTAAATAAAAATGTTATTATCAGGGATGAAAGATCATTTTGGTTGATGTTTAATCCTAATAATGGAGCTACTGTTAAATTGAACAATGATATTGGTAGTCATATCAAAAAGACACTAGATAATGATGAAAAAAAATTAAACATACCAAACATCAGCGAAAGAACGATCGATGTTTTAAACAAGGAAGGATTTCTAATAAAAGATGGATGTAATAAAGAAGTCTCCCTGAACAATCGCGTTCAAATCGGTGAAAGATGCAATTGGGTGGTTGGCCCTCAGATAGAATTCAGTTCAAAAATCTCTCCCGTAGGGTTGCTTTGGGAGATAACAAACATGTGTAATCTGAATTGTGTTTATTGTTTGCCCAATGCAAAGGAAAAAAGAAAAAACAACAAAGAGTTATCAGCTAATGAATTGAACACCATAGTCGACAATATCATAAGGGCAAAGGTTTGCAGGGTGACGATATCGGGCGGTGAGGCGTTGCTTAGAAAAGATGATATGTTTCAGATAGCCAGAAAATTAAAATCTGCAAACATAATGGTGGGAGCTATTTCGAATGGATTGATCATTGACGAAAAGATGGCAGATGAGATTAAAGAATTGGGAATTCTCATGGGCGTTAGTTTGGATGCTCCGAAGGGAAATATCAATTGTATAACAAGGGGAAAAGGCGTTTTTGAAAAGGCTCTGACTGCTATTAGGTTGTTGAAAAAAAGAAAAATTCCATTTAATGTGATATCTACAGTTACCAATATCAACTTCGACTACCTTCCAGAATTATTTCTGTTGCTCAGGTCTATAGGAGTTACCAATATCGGCCTTCAGGATTTAAAACCATCAAATCCGGATGTGTACGAAAAATTTAAACTTACAAGAGAACAAGAGCTAAAAATAAATGACATGTACGCATATCTTAAATCAACTTATCCGGAGATATGCTTTAATGATAACGAATTGAGAATCTTTTCAGGATTGGTTGATAAAAATGGATGCGAAGACAAAACGATAATGAGGTGTTTGGCAGGCACAGTTACTGGATATATCAATAGCGAAGGTGACATGTTTCCATGCACAAGTTTAAAAAGCTTAAAAATGGGGAATGCTGTTGAGGATGAAATTACACAGATGTGGCAGCATTCAGAAGCAATGAAAAAGCTAAAGAAAATGAAAAATCAAACTACAGATGTATTAAGTGGTTGTGATCAAAGCTGTCCCATCAAGAAAACTTGCGATGGGGGCTGCCGAGGAGAAGCCTTTTATTTAAATGGAGATTGGAGTTCCTTGCATCCTAGATGCTTGAAGATATTAAGATATGAAAATAAAATTTAACACATTTGATTTTCTGATCACAAATGCATGCGACAAAAGATGCTCGATATGCTGCACCAATCCGCATGCCATGAATGAAATCCAGCATTTAAAATTCAATGATTTTTGTGGGGTTGTCGATTGTATCGAAAAATACTTAGAAGAAAAAAACGAAACAGGCAACTGGGGGATTTCGGGGGGAGAACCCTTTATGTATAGTGATCATGAGGTGGGAAAAAATTATACGCTGGTTGATATTGTGGAATATCTTAGCACAAAGAAATTTATAAATAGTGTTTCCATCAGAACGTCAGGCTTCGATATAAATTCAAAACAAAAATTGATTTTTGATGCATTAGAGAAACTCAGAGCACGCAAATTTATCACTTTTACTACTAGCTACAATTTATTTCAAAAAGGAGACATCAACGAAAGATTGAAGTGGATTTTACCAATATGGCTGGAATCTCAAGATAATCTTGAGATTCAAGTTATATATAATAAATCCAATTATCAAAAGACCTTGGATGGCTTAAATCAGTTGCTAAAGACGGCAAATTTACTTGTCGATAAATCACAGACCATAAAAATCTTGCAGGAAAGATTGCACAAGTCAAATTATTATAGCTGGTCTATCGATGGAAAGAGAGTGGATATCAAAACATACCCGGCGTATTCTCATGGGAAAATTGATGGTGAAGAGTTTTTTGAGTTCAAGACAGCAAAATGCGTTTCACTATCAAAAGCGGATTCAAACGCTGTCTTAGTCGTTAATTTTGATGGAACGCTACATCATTGTTGTAATCCGTATTATAGTTTTAAAAGACGGTTTTTTTCACCAAAGATAGAAGGTCTTTTAAGTGGAGGAATAGCATTGGAAGATATCGCCAATTTGTTTTCAGATGGTATGGAAAGGGTTCTGCTTGAGCCAAAAATAAAATATAATCTCCAGAGAGATTATTGCGATATGTGTTCAGTACTACTCTTTGGACCTGTAATTACAGCAGAAGGAAAGTTTTGTGAAAAACCAAATTGAACAATTGATCAGCTATTTTCCTGGCGATTATGTCGAAGCCGCGGTTCAGCATAAGATGGTAAACTCATTCTCTTTGCTAAATGGAAAAGGAGATGGAACTGATTTCAGCGGGACAAAAACTTCTGCGAGAGTGACTTTGTACAGGGGTGGACAAAGGCTTCACCTGCCGATCAGAGAAATAAATGGCAGAATTTCATTTTCGGATTTAAAAGATAAGATTTTTAATTCTCATTTCGATAATAAATTTGATGTATATTATAATAAAAACGGTTTTCAAAGGCTCCAAAAGAAATCTAAGAATATACTCCGAGATAAAGAGGCTTTTTACTTAACAAAATGCAAGTTGCCTTTCAATTCAATCAACAACAACACAAAAAGAGAGATATTTGCAGATAGATTGATAAAATGTGATAGGTGTAAGCCATCCTTTGTCGATCTGATAATTTTTTATCAGGATTCTATGACAGAAACCTGCTATTATAATTCCAACAATTTCTATCATAACAGAGTGGATAGCATGATTGAATTCTCCGGTTTTCTTAAATATGAGAGAAAACTATATCCAATTTTTTCGCACAACGAAATGGCAGGATTGGAAGTTTTGGTTGATTATGTTTTTGGGAATGGATTTGAAGAAAAGATCGAGATGATAAAAGTATTTAAGAATGCATGGGCTACAAAAATAAAGTCGGGAATCTATAATGTGATCTTGGACCCAACGCTTGGTGCGGGCTTAATTCACGAAGCATTTGGTCATACTTGTGAGGCGGACATCTCATTCAGTAAAAATGTTAAAGGTCGAAGGGAGTTATTTGCCAAATTTAGAAATGAAGACATCACTATTGCCGATGATCCAACAATTGCTGAAAAGGGGTTTGTCTATATTGATGACGAAGGGGTTATGGCTAAAAAAAAATATCTTGTTGAAAAGGGAGTTCTTAAATCCTGCATGCATTCAATATTTACAGCTACAAACAATAATTCAGAAGTTATGGGAAATGGCAGAACATCTGATGCGAGCCAAATTCCAATTCCAAGGATGACAAACACTTATATCGAGCCAAAAAATATCAGTCTGACAGAAATGTTCAGTTCCCTTGACAATGGATTGTATCTCAAAGGTAACATTGGAGGTGGTAAAACAAACGGAAGAAAGTTTTCTTTAAATGTTGAACAAGGATACATTGTAAAAAAGGGGAAAATAACAGGGAGCCCTATCTCAAATCTTGTCATAAAGGGAGATTGTTTTGCTACGATCAATAATATTGTCAAAATAGGAAATGATTTAACATTTGTGAAAGGTTTTGGAGGATGTTCAAAAAAAGGACAAAACAATCTTCCAGTGTCGGGTGGGTCTCCTCATCTTATGGTAAAAAATGTTTTTGTAACGCATGTTGAAAGTTGATGTAAATGAATATGAAGATACTCTTAGTCAATCCATATTGGTCCATAGTTTCTAAATATACTCCTTATAGTTTATTGCAATTGGGGTCATATATCAATGCAAAGACAATTCATAAAGCAGAAGTGTTAGATCTCAACATTGAATTACATGATGATATGTACAATCCTCACATTCTTATTGAAAAGGCTTGTAATTTGGTTTTGCAAAAGGATTTTGACATATTAGGGATTTCGGTCACCACTATAGACCTTCCGTTTACAGTCAGCTTTACCAAAAAATTTAACAAATTGTGCAATAAGCCAGTTGTTTTAGGAGGGATTCATGCAACTCTTGCCCCAGATGAGTTATTTTCACTTTGTCCAGTTGATTACATTGTTCGTGGAGAGGGAGAGATAACTATTTCCAACCTTCTGGATAATTTGGATATAATGAACAATAAAAATCTTAAGGACATTATGGGTCTTTCTTATCGTGATGGGAGTGCGATAGTTCACAATAATAACAGAAAAGTAATTTCCGATCTTTCTATCCTGCCTCTAGTGGATTATCAACTCATAAAACCATTGAAACATTATTTTATCAACAAACTTAAAAAAAGTTATATCATGTGCAGCAGGGGATGTGGATACAATTGCAAGTTTTGTTCAGGCAGTCGAATATGGATGAAACAGCGCAGATTTCCCATTGATAGAATATTGAATGAAATCAAATTTCTAAAAGATTCCGGATCCGAGTTCATTTCCATCCAGGATGATTGTTTGACTATGAAGCGCTCCTGGTTTTTGGAGTTGGCTGAAGGCATTGGAAAAATAGGCATTAATTGGGGATGTTTGAGCAGGCTCGACCGCATTGATGAAGATATGCTTGATACAATGAAATCAAGCAGGTGCAAAGAGGTCTATTATGGCATAGAGTCGGGTAGCCCAAGGGTAAGAAAATTTTTGGAAAAAGGACTGATGTTTTCAAATGAAATAATTATAAAAAAAGTCAAAGACACTTTGAAAAGGGGAATTAATCCAATTTGCTCTTTTATGACAGGCATACCGACTGAAACTGAAGAAGAGTTCAATGAAACGGTTAATCTGGCCGTTGAAATTAAAAGGTGTGGTGCAAAACCTCAACTCAACCTGCTCACTCCACTTACTGGGACTAGACTCAAAGAAGAATACAAAGACAAAATTATTAAATATGACAAGTGGGAGAAAATAGGTTTTGCAGACATTTTTGCAAAGGATCAACATTGGCTATTCAACTATCTTCTGGATGAGTTGAAGGATTATCTTCCGGACTATTATTTGTTCAAAAATCAAATGCCGCTTAATAGATTTGTTTCAAAGTATATGAAAGCCAGAAAAGAGCTTTCCCTCGAGAGCAAAAGCAACAAGATGTTTTTTCTAGATAGAACAGAAGATGAGATATTGGTGCTCAATGGTGAAAGGTTGCGTGTCGATAAAAGCAGTTTTATAGAATTAAAACTCGAATGCGGCATGCTTGATGAGTACAGAGCTCAGCGCAATAAGCTTTCTTCTAATATCATTTTTATTCAATTTAAATATTCATCCTTCAAGTGCAATATTATTCCTGAAACAAAGGAATTTTTAACAGAAATCTTAAAAGAAATTAATTCTGGGTATCGTATAATTATATTAAATCCCCTGCCGCGTTGTTCACTGTCGGATGAAGCGACGAAACTGTTACGTGAGATAACGCTCCCTCATAATTGTCTTTGGTGTTCAAATCTTTTTTATAAATGTTTGGATAAGATAAAAATGTGCTCAGCCATAGGGGATGATGTTGAGCTCAAGGTTCCATTTGAACACATAGATAGCAGGAATAGAATATATCGCTATTTTGTAAAAGAAACTTTGGATAAAAATATAATCAGTGATAAAAAGTGTAGTGAATGTTCAATGCAACGAGATTGCACTATGCTTTGCATAGGTAGAGGTGATCGACAAAACAATGAGAGTTTTGCATGAAAAGGATATATACAGAAAGATTCTACATTCTTTCGGTTGCTGTCATCATCATTCTGGCGGGTATCTATTACTCCCTAAGAATCCCCATAGAGTTATATCCCAACGCCACTCAGACGAAAATAACAGTCCAAACTCATTATAAAAGTCTATCTCCTTTCGCCTTTAAAGATCGTTATGGAGATTTGATAGAAAAAGAATTGAATGGAGAAGGCGAATTTGAAGAGGTAGATTGTAAATATCAATACGAATATGCAATTTGCAGGGGAAAGTTGCCGTTCGGTTCAGATGATCATGTAATTTTGGAAAGGGTAAAAAACAAGCTTGAACCAATTTTTTTGTCATTTCCCGCTGAATGGAAAGAGGCAGAGGTAAACTTTGGCGATTCCAACAAGGGAGTTCTTATAATAGCATTATACTCAAAAAATATACCTCTGAAAAAGGTCTATGATGAGATATCGCCATCGATCAATTCGTTCCTTTCGACTCATCCCGATGTCAGTGTCGGTGAAGTTTCAAATCTTTTTGAAAAAAAGATTTCAATAAGCATAAAACCAAATGTTGAAAATAAAATCACCAAAGAAATGATCTTTAATCAACTTAGTTCTTCAAACAATGATATTAAAACCATTGGAAACATTTCCATTGAAGGAAATATTCTTTCAATAGAAGCAAGTTCAAAATTGATAGAAAGCCTTGATGATCTCGAAAATTTCAAGCTTTTGACCAAACAAAATGAGATACTAAAGCTGAAAGATATCGCCGACGTAAAAATCATTCCAGTCGAACCTAATGAATTGTTTAAAGGAAATAATCAAAATTCACTCATAGTGTGGGTTGCTCCTCAGGCAAAGGCTAACCTGGTTAATTTTAGCGATTCCATCGAATCCAAAGTCAAAGCAGAGATTAAACGTTTCAACGGCGAAGTTACTGCTCAAACGCTTTTGAATCCGGCATCTTTTATCAGGAACGCGGTTAAAGACATTTTGTATTCATTGATTATCAGCGTGATACTCTCTGGAATTGTCGTCTTCTTGTTTTTGGGATCCTTGAAATATTCCACAGTTATAAATCTAGTCATGCCCTTGTCGTTATTTGGCACTATTTTATTCATGTATATCTTAGGTATAGAAGTGAACCTCATTTCAATGGGGGCAATGGCCATTGCAATAGGCATGGTTGTCGATGCATCTATAGTGGTAATAGAAAATATTTTTAGGCACCTGCAAAATACGCATCCGAAGGATTATTCCGAGAAACTTGGAATCTATGTCAAAGCTGTATCAGAAGTTAAAGGTGCACTTTTTTCGTCAACGATAACGACCATATGTGTTTTCGTGCCACTGCACTATGCCTCTCCTCTTGTCAGCGCCATCTTGGGAGATGTTGCGACGGTGATGACGCTCAGTCTTTTTCTTTCCATGATAATGGCCATCTTTTTTGTTCCTTCAATCCTTTTGTGGATAAATCCAGATATCACGCAGATGGAAAATTTAAAGCACAAGTCCAATTTTCTAAATAGATGTTTTACAAATATTCAAAAATACTACTCAGAGGCAGTTAAATGCTTTATCACAAATAAAGTCATCAATGTCCCGATTATAATAACATTGTTAATCCTCTTTTTACTATCTTTATATTTGGCTGTTTACAAGATTGACCACGAACTTATAGCAACACCGACATCAGATATAATTGTTTTTCATAGGGGTAATTCAAAAGACGTTGACAGCATTGCTACGCAGGAAAAGGATTTTCACGATACTGAGCGGGAGGTGTTTAAGCTAACATCTGACTATGTTGATTTTACGCTTACCGTCTTGCGCAAGGATTTAGCGATGATGTTGTTGCACATCAAAAATGAAAAATACAAAGAAACATTGAAACAACTTCTCATAAAAAAATATAAGAGCTCAGAAAAATATGAATTCAAGGTAGTCGATTGGGTTCCAACGCAATTTGAAATACCAGACCCACCACAGATGAAGGTGTTGATCGGCGGTGCAAGCCCAGCTGAAAGCAAATTGATTCAGGCTGAGGTGGAAAAATTCATTTTAGCAAACAGCAAAACGGTAAGGTCTTATTCCATTCCGACAAGCCTAACTTCGGATGAGATAATCGTTGATATAGACGTTGAAAAACTGGGTTATCAAAACAGAATTCACGGAACATCTTATTCAAAAAAACAAATCCTTGATATCTTGAATTTTCACGCGAAAGAAAAATATTTAAGGCACATGAAGTTTGATGGAGCAAAAACAGCGGTATTTCTTGAATCGGACTATCCCAAATTAAAGAGAGAAAAGATTTCAAGCTTTAGCATACCGTTTGGGAACGGATCGCTAACGCTGGATAAAATCGCAGACATAAAATTAGTCAAATCAGATAGTGAGATTCACAGCTACAATGGTGGTATGCAATATGAAGTAGATGCCTTTTTTTCGGACAAGGGCTTCACATATTTCGATGAATTTTCAACAACATTAATTCATAAATTTGGTAAAGAGAAAATATCAACACATTATCCTTATGGACTGATAAACGATACAATAAACAAACTCTTTTGGGCATTGGCTGTTTCCTGTTTGCTCGTATTCCTTGTGGTTTTTTTACAATACAGGAACATCTATTACACCTTAATAATATTGATGGCAATTCCTACTAGCGTGATTGGAGCTCTCATTTCATTATATATATTCAAATCAACTCTTGGCATGAACGCGCTTTTGGGTCTCATTTTGCTTTCAGGCATAAGTGTCAACAGCACAATCATCATCATAGATTTTTACGATAAAATAGGCTCTGACGACATCGCTGACGGAATTGTTCAAACGATGAACTTGAGATTAAAGCCAATTTGCATGACTGCCTTTACCACTGTCATAGCAATGGTACCCATCGCTGTAAAATTATTCAGCGGTTCAGAGGCGCTGCAGCCGCTGGGAATAACGATAAGTTGCGGATTATTTGTTTCAACACTATTGATACTCTTTATCGTTCCCTGGCTACTCTATTGTTTGCCGAAGAAGAGAGTTGGGAAATCACAGTTATGAAAATGTTAGGCGCATTAAAATTGAACAGAAATTTTTGGCTGCTCATAACAGGCCAGTTCACATCGAATATCGGCAGCACAATTTCAGAGCTGGGAATATCTTGGCTCGTCCTCAAGGAGTACTCGATCACAGAGTTTACCATATTTTCCGGAATATGCTTGCTGCCAAGGGTTATTCTGACTCCTCTGTTAGCCCCCCTCTTTGAAAGGGTGAATAAGAAGTTGCTGATGATCTTGTCTGATATCGTAAAAGGCATCTGTTTGTTTACAATGTATCTGCTCTTTCTCACGAAGGGTCTCAGATACGAGTATATCGTTTCCTTGATGTTTGTTCACGGACTTGTCGGCGTTTTGTTCAGCATTGCGGTAGAACCTCTGTATTACGACATATTATCGTTGGACGAATATCCAAAGGGGACATCGCTCAGAGAATTATTTGGCCGCATGGCGCCTCTCATCGGACCTTCAGCGACTGCCATAATAATGGCAATATCCGGAAACATCGGTCTTTTGCTTCTTATAGATTCAATTACTTTTTTTGTCTCAGCCCTTTGTATCGTTTTTATCCGCTTGCATATGAAAACAGACTTTGAAAAAACGCCCAAGACAACAGGGTTTAGTTCGTATGCTAAAAATCTGTTTCAGGGGTTGGCGTATGTCAGCAAAAACAAAAATCTGTTGATGCTCTTTACGTCGTTGATAGCGATTGGGTCTATGTTGGGGGTTTTGGCTTCAATAATGCCGATATACATACGGGATCATCTCTCTTCGGGAGTTGTTGGGTTGAGTATTTTTCAGTTGATAGGTAATGCAGGCGCTATAATCGTAGCTATCGGATTGACGATTTGGCAGTACAAAAGCTCACATTCGAGTATATATTCCTTTGGCGTTGGCATCATTGGCATTGTCGTCATGGGGCTGGTCGTCACTTCAAATTTCTATGCAGCGACATTCATATACTTTTTGCTGCAGGTGACGATCACCATCGCAAGCTATGCGGCAAAAATCCTTTTACGGGAAAATATCGAAGATGACTACAAAACCAGGGCATATTCGTTGATGTCCATGGAGCAGCTGTTGCAACCGATAACCATCTCTCTGTCAGGGCTCGCAATAAAAGCAATCGGGATTGATAGCATCGTGATGATCATAGGTATTACTATAATGATAATAGGGCTTGTTTTGTTGGTGATAAATTTTAAAACGAGTCTTGTTTTTTCCAGAATTTTGGACTGAAATCCAGGATTCTGGACAGAAAATTAGGATTTTATCCGGCTAAATTGACTGTGTAGTTGTGTAACCATATAAAATATAACGTTTTGTGTTTTTTCCTCCACTTTGGCACATGGATTGCTATATATTTCAAAAAGTTAAGCAACAAGTTGTAATAGAGTGCGATAATGGTGGGGTAATATAAAGTTACGTAATGAAGTTTTTATATTCAAATTGAAATTGAAATTTATTTTCTAATGAAACATGACTTACCGTAATGATAATCAATGGTAAGAGGCATATGGTAAATAATAAAAACCTTTTACAGATATCCTACTTTATTAATCAATTAGGTACTTATACAAGCTATCTTGCCATCATTGCAATAGCTCGGGAACACAATAATTCTATAAATTCTATTGCTATGGTATTGGGTGCTTCAGCGGCAGGGACAATGGTTGGGTGGCTTTTGACAATGAAATATCTTAAAAATGTGCACGCAAAACTTCTCCTTTCGTCATCGTTGATATTGTCAGGTTTGATGATGGTATCAATTTTATGTCTGGTTAATTGGTGGCTAGTTGTTGCTGCTTTTTTTGTGTTAGGAATGTGTACCAATACCTACATGTCATCATTCTATACTTTAATTCCCAGGATGATCAAAAAAACAGATGTGCCTAATATTAATCAGAACATTCAGATATTGTCTCAATTAGCCATAGTTATAGGTGCGATTTTGGGCGGCATTTTGTTAGATCGGTTTGGGTTTAGGCTTCCGCTATTTGTTGATATTATTTCTTATTTATTAGTTGGGGTTGTTTATATGTGTCTTTCCCATAATAGATTTGTAATTTTATCAGCAGAGAAAGCGAATGATAATACGAAAGACCAAGAAGTGGTACGTCCAAAATGTCCATTTCAAAGGACATTGTTATTTTCTCCATTGGTGTTGGCTTTTCTGGTGGCTTTTGCTGCAGGTGCATATAATGTGATTGAAATTCCATTTTTCACCGATATTTTAGGGTTGCCCTATCGCTACATTGGATTTTATTTTTCAATTTCGGTATTGGGAATTCCAGTTTTTCATGCTTTGGTACGTAAAAAGATGTTGCAAATGGAGTCGCTGCGATCCCTGTTTATCGGTATTGCATTAGGTGGTTTGGTTTATTTAGTATGGGGTATGCAGAGCAGCTTATGGATAACTGGTCTTTTGTTAATTTTATTCAGCCTCTTTCAATTAGTTATATTCACTTCAGTGAATAATTATCTACATGCCCATGTATTGGAAGATAATAAACTTCAAACGGTTTTTTCAACTTTGCAATTTGGGAGACGTGTGGCAGCTCTGCTGGGTAAATTAGCGATTCCCTTTATTGTAGGTTTTGCAGGAGAAAAATTTTCTTTTTCAGTGCTAGGTGTTATTATGATAATTGGATTGATTGTTGTTTTGATAACCAAAAGAGTGATAGAAGGAAGTATGAGTATTGTTGGAGATTTACAACAAAATGCCGCCGAATATTAAATTAGAGAAAGGAGGAGGTATGAAGCAAATGGATTTGCTTGGATTGGACAACATTGAAATTCAGCAAGAAGGATGTTGCCCTCAGGGAATTGACGGATAATACATCAAGAATATTCATATTATTATGAATCTATTATCCGGGGGATCTCATTGCTTTAGTCCCCCGGATAACATGATTCAAAAGGAGTGATGCGATGAATCCTGTAAGTCAGATGAGAAGTTGGATTAATTCTATGCACATTGCTAAGGCTGTTAATATTGGTGTTGAGGTGGGATTATTCGGTGTGATTGCTGAAATAAAATGTCCAACAACAGTTCAAGAACTAGCCAGGCAAGCTTGCTGTGATCAGGGATATGTAGAATCCTGGATACATGTTATGCAAGCGGCAGGAATTATTGATGTTGATCAAAATGGTCATCTGTCGTTTGTTAGTGACTGGAAGGAAGCCCTTACAGATCGAGATAGTGATAAATATGTGCCGCCGATGATGGAATGTCATTTCGCTATTGCAGATACCTATCCGAGATTTGCAAAATTTTTTAGAAATGGAAATTGCATGCATTCAAATGAATTCAGTGAACCACTGCTGGTCGGTATTGCTGCGGATGCAGTGCGATTTGCAAACTATTTTTTGCATGTAGCTGTGGATAAGATTCCAGATTTGAAGCTAAAACTGGAAGAAGGAATAGATGTTTTAGACGTGGGTTGTGGTGGCGGGCAATTTCTTTCAAAAATAGCAACACAATTTCCAAAGTCGCGCTATGTAGGTATCGACCCGTTAGATAAAGTTATTGATATGGCTAGGGAGGAGGCCAAACATTATAAAGTAGAGAGTAGAGTAGATTTTATTGTCGGTTGCGGTTCCGAAATCAAAAAGGAATGTGCTGATTTAATAATTCTTAATGAAGTACCTCACGAAATGGATGCTAAAGTAAGACAACCGGTGCTGGATGCTTGTTGTAAAGCATTGAAAAAGGATGGTCTTTTGTTTCTGGTTGATATTTTGGCCCCCGAAAATGCCGGGGATTATGTACGGCCTAATTTCTTATTATCATCACTAGTTCAGTTTTTTGAAAAACCATGGGGTTCAAAATTGTTGACATACTCAGAATTGAAAATCTTAATTAGAAATGCAGGTTTTTCGGATTTGACACACTTGGTGTCAGCAGATGATGTAGTTGTCGCATATACAAAACCCATATAGATATATTAATGAAAAAAAATTATCATAATATTTTAGTTGATGGAAAAAAAATTCGTTTTTATCCCGATGAAATGTTATTTTATAAAGGCAGTTCATTTCCGAAGGATGTGGATAAAGATAGAAATGTGAGGCCATCCGTTTGTAAATCGGTAAAGATCGCAAACAGCAGGAAACTACAACTGGCGTTGACAATCACTAAGAGCTGCAACATGAAATGTACATATTGCTATGATAAGAAAAATATGAATATTTCTTCTAATTCGAAAAATATGCATTTTAGTACACTATGCGATGCAGTGAATAAGTTTTGTAATAGCAGGATTGGTAATTACAATATACATTTCATAGGTGGAGAGCCGCTTTTATGTCTGGATTTAATCAAACAAACTGTAGATTATTGCAATAAGAAGGCTGCAATTGATAGCTCGGTATTTACATATAGTATTTCGACTAACGGTACAATAATTGACAAAGCCATAGCAAAGTATTTTTCCGAAAATAAAATTAAAATAAGATTAACCTTTGATGGTGTAGAAGAATCTCAGAATGTCAATCGACCGATGCGCAATCGGGAGCAGAGCTTTTCTCATGTGGTACGATCGTTATCAAATCTAAGAAATGCAAGTTGTGATTTTAGTGTTATATCTGTACTTCATCCCAATTTTCTTCATAAAATGCTTAAAGCTTTTGAAAATATAATTCAATACAATCCAAATGCGATAAAATTTGTTCCTCTAATAAATATAGATGCGCTTGGATGTAAGTATGTCAGTGATCATAGTGTCATGTTTGCAGAATCTCTTCGGAATATCGCTAATCAATTGATCAGTAGAAAAGATGAAAAAACAATTATGAAAATTAAGAATATAAGCGTGTATTTGCCTTATATTCATAATCGTATAGCGAACATCAAGGGGTGTATTGCAGTTAATAAACAATCATATGCAGTGAATGTAGATGGTTCTGTGTATCCATGCTCAACCTTTGTTGGTATAGATACTCATCGTTTGGGGATGATAAATGATTATGAACTCAATCCTAATTCCATAAAATGTGAATCAATAACGACGAGATGTTTATCCTGCTGGGCACGAACATTATGTCCTGGAGTATGTGCTTATACTGCCGATAATAATTCAGCATGCTCATCAGCAATGAATTGTGAGTTTATAAAAGGAGAGATTACTGTTGCTTTGGAAGTATATAGCAAGTTGTATCCTCATAAAATTAGAAGGGAGTGACGAATTGCCATGAATAACCTAATAAAAAAAGCATTTCAACTTTGCTGTTTTTTAATTATCATACTAATACCATTTTATATTCAAGCGGATCAAAATATTACAATAGCGCTGGTGAATAATTTTTCGGATTTTAGATCTCCATGTGGTGATCCTAAAGGAGAAAACTTTTTGAATGCTTTGAATTTAGCATTGGAAGATTTTTTAAAAGATCATAAAAAATATTCAGATCAAATAATACTTAGAAAATATGATTATGGTAATTCACCACTTAATACGGAACGTATTACATTAGAAGCTGTTCGCTCCGATGCAGTAGCATTAATTGGATATCCATGCTCTAGTTTTGCTCTTCTTGCTGCTCCAATAGCTGAGGCGCACAATGTTGCTATGATTACGCCATCGGCTACAATTGATTCATTAACCGAGAGTCGTGAATATGTATATCGCGCTTCATTTAGGGATGAAGATCAAGCTAAAGTTATGGCGGAATTTCTGGCAAATGATCTGGATAAGAAAAAGGCTGTAGTTATTGTTAATCAGAATTACCCATATTGCACTAATTTATCAGAGCAATTCCAGCATTATTTTAAAAAATATGGAGGAAAGATTGTAAAAGTGTTTAACACGCTTTCGAGCCAAAAAAGCTATAATAAAGAAGTAAATGAAATGAATCACTTATCATATGATGTAGTTTTTATTCCTAATCATGAAATGGAGAGCGCTACTATGGTTAAAGAAATATATAATTTGAGTATGGAAACCACTGTTGCTGGTGGAGACGGATGGGGGAATTTGTATGGGTATATTTTTCCTGCTATAGTTGGAAATAAAAAAATTGATGCGTATGCAATTGCTCATTGGAATCGTGATTCTGTTGACACTAGTTCAAAAGAATTTCAGAAAAGGTATTATAATCGTTTTGGATTTTATCCAAACGATAATTCAGCATTAGCTTATGATGCTATGAGTCTGCTTTTACATGCAATATCTAAGGCGAAAAAAATAAATAGGAAAGAAATCAACGCAGAGCTCAAATCAATCCGGTCTCATTTCGGTGTAACTGGGAGATTCTCTTATAATCGAGGTAATGGAACGCCTTCAAAAAATGTTTATATAGTAAAATATCCTCAACCCAATTTGTCTCATGAAGGTGATCGTAGATTTGAGCATTACAAGAGTGTTATCGTAAAATAATATGCAGCTTAAATTGAGTCATAAAATAAACTTCTATTTTATTTTAATCATGCTTCTGGTGACGCTATGTTCTGTTGTATTTATTTTTTACATGGCAAAAGTTGAACGCAGTAAGCAAATCGACATGGCGGTTTCTAAAATGAAAAATATAGCTGCTATTGAATCAGAAGATATTATTGCTCAAATTCTTTTTCATTCATACTCGTCACTCGATCTAATAAGTAAAAAAATTCTAGAAGAAAACAAAAATATATTTGTTGATATTCGACTTAATGATTTTGTTACAGGAAATGAATTGAAATATAAATATTGTATTCCTGATAATAATGGAGTGTGCTACAACAGGGATGATGATGTGCTTCAATTCGTATATTCCTTGAATTATGGAGGTAAGGATTTAGGAAGCCTCATCATGGCACAACAGATGGGTTCTTTCACTATGCTGATTAAGCCATCAGTATCAGTAATTGTATTATTTGCATCCTTGGTAACAATAGCGATGCTCGGAATGTTTATGTTCTTTATCAGAAAAAATATCAGTCAGCCAATCAATATATGTATTCGATCATTTTCAGAAATTAAATCTGGGAAGAGAAAAAATATTCCAAAAATGAATACTCGCGATATGAATATACTAGTTGAAAATATTAATTCACTTATGGAAGATTTAGGAATATTTCAAAAAATTGCTGAAAGAAATACACATTTAGCCGCCATAGGACAAATATCATCCCACGTCGCACACGATATGCGATCGCCGCTGTCTGTCATACAGGGATATCTGCGGGGAAATCAAAAAAACATGAAACTTCTCGAAGCAGCAAAGGGAAGCGCAAATAAACTGAATAACATGGCCGATGAACTATTGGATTATGCCAAGGCCTCGAAGATTGAGCCGGTTGCAACATCGTTAAAAAGCCTCGTTGAAACCACCGTCAGCAAAGAGGTTAAAAATATCGCCGATGAAAAGGGTGTAAAGCTTATTTATGATGTGAGGGATGATGTTGTTGCTAAGATAGATCATTACCGAATGGAACGTGTCCTGACCAACCTCATCACGAACGCCGTTCAGGCGATTGATGCGGAATCAGGTGAGGTAAAAGTTTCTGTTAAATCAGACAACGAAAATCTCAAAATAACAGTTACAGATAATGGCAGGGGAATAAGCAAAGAAGATCAGAAAAAGATTTTCGATAGCTTTTTCACAAAGGGAAAGATGAGAGGGACAGGCCTTGGGCTCTCATATTGCAAAAACGTCATAGAGGCACATGGGGGCGCTATTGCAGTAGAGAGTGAAGTTGGAAGAGGAACAGAGTTTTCGATTAATATTCCATCTTGTATTACAACACCACATGCCACATGCTACATACCACATGCTGTCCCTAGCCATCAGACATCAGCGGTCAGCGGTCAGCCGACAAAAGGCGAGTTGGACTCGGATAACGACATCCTCGTCGTCGATGATGATGTGGGAATAATTTTAATATGGTGTGGCCTGATAGAGAAGAAAACAGGAAAACCGCCCATAACCGCAAAGAGCCCTGAAGAGATGATGAAAGCCAAAATCGATTACAGCAGGGTATCAAAGGCGATTGTTGACTATCAATATGAGGGAAGTAAGCTCACCGGCCTCGATGTCGTACAATTTTTGAAAGAGAAGGGCGTGCAGGTGATCCACATGTGCACGGGGATGTATCACGATGAAGAATTGCAATCGCAGGCGAGAAAGTTAGGCGTTGCTTCGATCATACCTAAGCCTATTAGCGCCGATACGAATATTTGAATTCGCTGAGATGGGAGGCAAAGATGAACAAAGATTATACGATACTCTGTGTTGACGATGATGAGAATTTTCTTGTTCAGCTGGAGAGTATATTTGCGGATTACACAGTTTTCAAAGCGACATGCATGGATGATGCCCTGTCGATCATAGACCGGAACGATATCAATACAGTTCTATTGGACATCAGCCTCAACGGCGAGGATGGTCTGGATGGGTTGAACCTGATTAAAAAAAGAAATTCGTTCATCGATGTCGTGATGGTGACAGGCCATAGGGACACCGAATATATAGTGAAGGCGATTCAAAGCGGCGCGAGCGATTATGTGTTGAAGCCTGTGGATCAGGGAGCGTTGCTCGCGTGCGTGGAAAAATCGAAACAATCCAAAAAAGAAAAGGAAAAATATAATGCTCTGCTCTGTGAGTTGAATTCAGCGGATATCGCTTCGAGGATTGTCGGCAGGAGCGCGGAGCTCTCAAAAATTCTGAATATAGCAAAGAAGGTGAAGGGACATCACAGGGCAAACATCCTGATCGAAGGAGAGAGCGGCACGGGAAAGGAACTCCTGGCGCGCTACATCCACAGGCTTGAGGAGAATACAAGGCGACCGTTCATTGCGATCAATTGTGCTGCTATTCCGGACAATCTTATAGAATCAGAATTGTTTGGCCACGAAAAAGGAGCTTTTACCGGTGCGATTGGCAAGAAGATAGGGAAATTCGTTCTTGCTGACAAAGGTGATATCTTCCTTGATGAAATCAGTTCACTAAAACCTGATCTGCAGGCAAAATTATTGCGCGTGTTTCAGGAAAAGGAATTTTGTCCCCTTGGCGGCAACGATCCAGTGAAATCGGATTTCAGGGTGATCGCCGCGACCAATGAAAATCTGGAGGAGCTGGTGAATTCAGAAAAGTTCAGGCTCGATCTCTATCATCGCATGAAGATCGTCAATCTCTACATGCCTCCACTTCGCGACCGGAAGGATGATATAGAAGAGCTTGCTCAACATTTCCTCAGAAAATATTCAGATGGGAAAAGGGGTTTGAAAATTGCAGATAAAGCAATCGCAATATTAAAGGAATATTCCTGGCCCGGAAATGTGAGAGAACTGGAAAATATAATACACCGGGCAATCGTCCTCGCTGAGGGCTATATGCTTTCGGAGAAGGATTTTTCGCATTTGCTAACCCCTTCCTCAGCCTGCATCAATGAAGGGCAGTCCACGCCCTTTATACAATTGTTTTCGGAGATATCGCCCAAACTCTCCGGCAATGTGATGCCGCTTAAGGATTATGTCATGAAGGCCGAGACCGAATATTTAAAAGAGGTGCTCGATCTCAAGGCCGGCAACAAAGACGAGGCAGCTGTTTCTCTCAAGATGAGCCGTTCGAGTTTTTATTCAAAATTGAAACAATGCGGTTTTTTAACATGAATTGATTATCTTTTAGTTTATCGCCACTTTTCGTTGCATTCCCTTTTACAGTTAGCTAAATGGAATTGATCACAATTTCAAAACATAGGAGGGCATCGATGACTAACACCTTTGATCATCTCTTTCTGATGGGGCGGCCTGCTGCTGGAAAATCCGAATTCATAGATTTCATGAAAAAAGTTACAGACGAGGAGAGGGCGAAGAAATTTCATATCGGCCATTTTACCGAGGTCGATGATTTCGTCTGGCTTTGGGAGAAGTTCATGGAGGATCACCTCTGGGAGGAGGTCGGTTGTGAGAGGCTCTATTCATTCAATGAGGATGACAACCCGGGACTTAAGCCCGACAAGGGAAAGCTCTTCGATATGATGATAGCCAAGATCGATCATATAGTTCGTGATAATTTTTTATCGAAGGCCGATTTTTATTCTCAAAATACCCTGATAATCGAGTTCGCGAGGGGGATGGAAACGGGATATAAACATTCATTCGATCTTATCAAAAGTGATCTTTGGGATAAAGCCGCGATTTTGTATGTTGAGGTCGATGGTGCGGAATCATGGAAGAGGAACGTCGCAAGGTACGAGGAGAAGCTCAAACATTCGATATTAGCCCATATGGTTCCGAAAAAGACCTTCGATGCCTTTTATTCGCATGATGACTGGCACGATCTTACTGAGAATAAGAGGGAGGGTTATTTAAACCTGAAGGGAATTGAAGTCCCATTTGTTACGATGAACAACTGTCCGGAGTCGACAGATCCGGCTGTGTTAAGCCCCCGTTACGGTCAAGCGCTCGATAACCTCATGGAATTGAAGGAGAAACTAAAATAATCAGCTGAAGGGAGTCTTTCGGGATGAAATATTTTAAAAATCTTTTTGTTTTAGGCCGTCCTGCCTGTGGAAAATCAGAATTTCTGGATTTTATGCGAAATAAGATCTCGGATGATGAGAGGCAGGATATCTATCACATAGGAAAAATGAAGGTGATGGATGATTTCGTGTGGCTCTGGGAAAAATTCGAAGACGACGATATCTGGGAAAAGGTCACGGGGAAAAGATTTCATTCCAACAGAGATGGACATCTATATAATGCGAGGAGCGCGATTCTATATAATTTTTTGACCGAGCGTTTGAGCGAAGAGGTAAAAAAGAATTTAAAAGATCAGGAGTTTTATAATTCAGGGACGTTGTTGATCGAATTCTCAAGGGGAGGAGAATGTTCTTATAAGGATGCCCTCAATCGCTTTGACCCCGAGGTGCTTAAAAGTTCTGCGATATTGTATATGGAGGTGGATGGGGCCGAGTCGTGGAGGAGAAATGAGGCGCGTTATCAGGAAAAGTTAAAACACTCGATTCTGGCCCACAAAGTTCCGAGAGAGACCTTCGATACATTTTATTCCTTTGATGACTGGGATGCGCTCACTGGAAAAAAACGCGATGGTGAGCTTGATCTTCAGGGGGTCAGAGTTCCATTTGTTACGATGAATAACACCCCCGAATCAACTGATCCAGGTGTTTTAGCGCCAAGATATGGCGATGCCCTGAACCGCCTGATGGATGTTTTCAACAAGAGATAATCAACGAAAGGAAATTTCAACCATGAACCATTTTAAAAATCTCTTCGTTCTTGGAAAACCCGCCTGCGGCAAATCTGAATTGTTGGATTTTATGACGAATAAGATCAGCTCAGAGGAGAGGTCTAAGATCTATCATATCGGAGAGATGAAAGTTATGGATGATTTTGTCTGGCTTTGGCAAAAATTTATCGAGGATAATCTCTGGGAGCGTTTGATCGGAAAGAGATTTCATTCAAAAAGGAGCGGAAATTTGCACATAGTCGATGACGCTTCTCTATATGATTTCATGATTGAAAAGCTGAATATTGAGGCGAAAAAACTTCTTAAGAATGATGGTTTTTATGACGAACACACCCTCTTGATAGAGTTTGCCCGTGGAGGAGAGAAGCCCTATCTTCCTGCCATGAACCGATTCGATTCGGAAGTGCTGAAGTCATCTGTGATACTCTATGTAGATGTCTCCGCTGAGGAGTCGAGGCGAAGGAATGAAGCTCGTTATCAGGAGAAGCTTAAACACTCTGTGCTATCACATAAATGTCCCGATGAGGATATGGAGCGCTTTTATCAGTCAGATGACTGGGCCGCGATAACAGGAGGTAAGGTTGATGGCTTCTTGAAACTTAATGGTGTCGATGTTCCTTTTGTCACCATGAACAATGAACCTGAGAGTAAAGATCCTGTCATATTAGGCCCAAGATATAAAAAGGCATTGGATCTCCTCTATGAGCTTTATCAAAAAAATACCCTCTGATTGCTATTTTTTTTCAAAATTCATTTATATCTCTTGCTTAAAGGATATTTTTTTCCTATAGAGTCACCAGTTGTGTTGGGGGAAAACACCACAACTATTCATAAAAATATAATAAAAATGTCCTTTAAACCTTTACATTTAGAGCGTTTCCTATTAATAATTTCTTCTTATAGAGCTATAAGAATTTATAACCTTACCCTGGAGGATCTATGAGTTTAAAAGCCTATCTCAATAAAAAAGTTGCTGCCTGTGGCATAGCAGCGCTTTGCTTCGGCTATTTTGCCTCTTATGTTCCCTATTCGATGATGACCAAGATGGTAACCAAGGGTCTTTTCACAGGGATGGACGGGACAGGTTATTCAGGCTTTGCGATTCAACCCATCGCAGTTTTGGGAAGCTTTGTTGCGATGTATTTGTTCATAACGCTGAAGGGCTGGTGGAAGTTTGCGACTCAGTGGAAAGTGGGAGGTATTTCGTTGCCGCGTCCGAGGTGGTTCACCTTTTTGTCAGGGCTTTGCACGGCAGGTATCATAGTTACAACAACCTTATCTTATTCATTCAGCGGAATAAGCATAGTTTTCGCGATGCTTCTGATGCGTGGTGGCGTGTTGATCATAGCCCCCGTCGTAGATCTGTTTTCCAGGAGAAAGAGAAAAATCTATTGGCCGTCGCTCGTGGCATCCTTTCTCAGCGTCGGCGCTTTGCTCGTTGCCTTCTCTGGAAACGCAGGAACTGCTATGACAACCGTTGCAGCGATCGACATCGCATGTTATTTGGGATGCTACTTTTTAAGGCTCACATTCATGAGCAACAAGGCCAAGTCGAACGACATCGCGGAGAAGAGAAGATTTTTCACCGAGGAGCAGATGGTGGCGAACCCTGTTTTGTTAGTAGCGCTTTTAATCGTTGGATTGATCGGCTCGACGATGAGTCCGGATTCTATGCCGGGACTTATCTGGACTGGCTTTTCCAAAGTGCCTTTTGAAGGTTTCTTCTTCACGGTATTACTTATCGGCATATTCTCATACGGGACGGGTCTCTTTGGCAGTCTGATATTCCTCGATAAACGCGAACACACGTTCTGTGCCCCTGCAAATAGATGCTCAAGCATCGTTTCCGGAGTGATCGCCACATACCTTTTGGCCATCTTTTATGGTCAGAAATATCCCAGCACACTTCAGATCATAGGTGTTGCCCTGATCATCGGTGCTATTCTCTTCTTGATGTATCGAGCTGTGATGGAGAGGAGAAGAAAGGGTGCGGCATCGTGTATCACATGCACGCCAGATACACCTGAGATCACAGAAGAGAGCGAAGAGGAGACGACAGAGGGCGGAAAGTTGCTATGTGATCCTCTGAAGGCTTGATAAGATTTTGATGATTTTTTATTGCGGCCGGTGTTATAAAGACACCGGCCGTTTTTTATGTGCGCCCGGTAGGGCTCATCGATTTGGTGAAAAGAAGCGTAAGGGAGTGTATGTAAAAGTTGGAGCGTTGACCTTTCTTGGTGGATGGGATGTCGATGATGATGTTAAAGGTTTTCGCGCCAGCCCATTGGTTGTTCCTCAATTTTATCTCGGATATCAGGCTATGATGGGCGATAGATCGTCATTTGCTGTTGAGGTAGGAGCAAAAACCCTTTCATTATATACCGATAAGAGTGATGGCTGGTTTGGTGTTGCAATCCCTGTGGGCAAGGTCTCGTTTAGCTATAGCTTCTAAAAATCAAAATCATCGAGACTTGGAATCCCCTCATCTACGATAACCGGTTCTTCGCGCTTTGGAGTTGGTCTTGGGCGGGCGCGCCTTGGGGCAGGTTTTGAAAAGCCGTGTCTGTATAGTGGCAGATCGTCGCTGTTTCCTTCGACAACATTTATTCTATGGCCGCTTTGAGCTTCCCATTTTTTTAGTCCCTTTTCGAGCAACGGTTGATTGAGCGACCAGAGAAGGTTGTGTTCCCCCTGAAGCTTTTGCTCTGAGAAGAGGCGATAGCTGATGGAGAAGGTCTGAAATCCGGTTTCGTCAGGGCCACCCCATATGATGAAGCTCGCCGGCTCCTGAATCTGAATCCTGATCGGGTTGTCCGGATCAGATTCCGTTCGCAGAAAACCTACGATATTGAGATTGAGTCGAGACACCCAGAGTGGCTGTTTTAGCTTTTTCAAAACAAGCATGAACTCGTCGAGGAATGTCATCTGGTTGAGGTTGTCGCGTGTGATCTGTTCGGAGGCATTATATGCGGTGACCTCGAGGTTATCCGGCACGACAAGGCCAAACATAGCGCGCAGGAAATTGAATACCTGCTCAAAGAACCAGACATTCGATTCATCCTTGGACATTCTTGTGAAATCGACACCGGAATCAAATCCCCATGTGCCGACTATATGGCCCTTTTTTTTCGCCTGCTCCAGATAGTCATCAAGTCCGGTCGGAACCCTGATCCGGGATCGTGATGAAGGCTTTGGTCTTGGTCGTCTTCTGATCATAATCGGTGCTCAGTATATAGTAAGTGACGTGTGGTGAAAAGGGTAAAAAGGGCTAAAAGCGCATGTGGCATGTAGCATGTGGGCAAAAGCTTGTTTAATGAGCATTTTCCACATACTACATGCCACATGCGCTTTTTGCTTCTACAATTCCAAATCCTCTTCCCGTTTTTTGATTCTTGAGATGAATTGGGATGTCTCTTTGATCTGGCTTAGCTCGTCCACGAGATTGGGTTCCGAGAATATTGAGGATATCTGTGATAAGAATTTAAGATGCTCAGCAAAGGCCTTCTCATTCGCAGGTGAAAAGAAGAGACAAAATATTTTTGCCTTAGAATTGCCAGACTCCGATCGATCGCTTATTCCATTTGGCGCAACTCCGATGATCAAACTTAAATCTTTTACAAGATCGCTTCTTGCATGAGGGAGGGCAAGGCCGTTGGGTAAAAAAGTTGAGGCCAGCGACTCCCTGCTCCTGAGCTCATCGAAAAGCGCTTTTGGGTTTGTGATGTGATATGTACTCGCGAATTTATTTACCAGCTCCTGCAAAACTCCATCTTTTGTTGTGGAGATCATTGGTAGAATTATCGCATCAGGTTTTAGCCTTTCTGTGAAGTTCATAGTCTGATGCGCGTATCACGCTTTCGCCTTCATTGTCAACTTGACGCTTCCGATTCGCGTATTGGATTTGTTTGCACAGTTATAGTTGGATTAATTTTGTGCTCAATAGTCAGTTTTGCGAAAGAGGCAGAAATTATGAGAAGCGAGATGCCTATCCACATTATCACAGGTACAGACTCTTTCAGAATCAGAACAGAGAGGAGAGCTGCTATAGGGGCTTTGAGATTGGAGATGAGGCCGGGATAAAGAGCTCCCAGTTTATTGACGCTTCTGTTCCAGAACCAAAATCCTATACCTGTGGCGACTACACTCAAGTATATAAGTATCGCAAAGCGTTCAGTTGAAATCCTATTCGGTGCGCCGACGACCAGAATACTTGCTATCATGCTCATAATGCCGGCAACGATTTGTGCTGAGCCTGTGACGAATATATTGCTCGAATTCATTCTCGATCTCAAAATCACATTTGCGAAGGCGAACGATGTGTTGCTTATTATGATGCAGATAAATCCGATGATCTGATTATATTTATCCGCTGAGTGCGATGCCGATTTATCATAGAGGACTACAGCGCCTAACGTTGCAAAGATAAATGGAATTAAAATTTTTAACAGAGGCATCTTTCTTTTGAATATTGAATCGAGTATCAGAACGATCACTGGCGTTGTGAGTGTAAGGGCCGCCACTTTTGATGCTGGGAGATATTTGATGGAGGTGAGATAGAAGAAATAGACCAGAAAAAATTCGAATATGGCGAGGAAGATAATCAACCTGACAGATTCAATCTTTAATTTTCTCTTTTCCCCTTTGAACAAGAAAAATAAAAAGAGGGCCAGCCCCCCCAATAAAAATCTAAAGGTTGTGATCCATAACGGATCAAGCTCTGCTACTAAAAAACGAGCGAGCGGAAAGGAGAGACCCCAACATAATGTGACAAGCCATATTTCTATCATAAATTTATTAACTCTCCGACCTCAGATATTTTATCATTCGCGACTTGGCAATTGAAAAGATCAGTGGCATTTCGGTCAAAATAACGCCGCTCATTATGAAGCAGGCTCCAATGAAAGCGAGCTTTGTCATGATCTCGCCTCCCCACCACCATCCGAAGAGGGCTCCAAAGACTGCTTCCATTCCGAAGATGATGCCAGCCCTCGTAGGACTGATCATCCTCTGAGCAGTAGTTTGAATGAGGAAGGCAAGAGATGTGGCGAATATCCCGGTGATTATTATTGTAATAACCGCGATTTTAGAGAGATGAAGGCTGGGAACTCCCTTGATGAAACTTAGGATGCCAAACATCAGCGCAGCGAAGAATAGCTGAAACATCACGATCGGTACGATATCATGACGATGCGCCATCCGCTTGGTGAGGATGATGTGCCATGAGAAAGCGAATGCGCAGATAAGTGTTATGTAGTCTCCTACGTTGATGCCCTGTACGCCATGATAGGTCAAAAGATAGAGACCAAAAAATGAGATCATCACTCCGATAATAGCTGGTCTGGTTATCTCTTCTCTCCCTTTTTTTGAGAGGGCTGAGAGCAGAGGAATAAGGATGATATAGAGTCCTGTTATGAATGCGGAGTTTCCAGCTGTTGTATATTTCAATCCTTCAGTCTGGGCGAGATATCCTATTGAGAGATAGATGCTTAAATTTAATGATGCTGTGATCTCGGATTTTTTTGCCTTAAGAATTCGTTTTCTGAAGATGATGGCCAGAAACAAAAAGGCGACTAAAAATCTCAAAAAGAGAAAATAATAAGCGTCAATCTCGGTGATCGTCCACTTCACGAGAGTGAAGGATGCCCCCCAAATAATCGTGTCGGCGACGAGCCCGATCATAGCCAAAGCCTGAATTTTGGGAGAGTAGGTTTTCATGCTGTGTGGGGTAATAGTAATAAATCGCAGGGCTGGCAAGCTAGAATATCGCTACATCCCTCCAGATGAATTTATTTCCCAGAGACTCCTGTCGAAAGGTGAGCGTTCCATTTGGATCAGTTGTTGTCTCGGATATTTGTTCACCTATTTTTACCTTATATTTTTTCTCCTTCGAAAGTCCGCCGATCTGGAAGCTTAAGCTATCCATATTTCTTATCTTAAATGATAGCCCCTCTTCCCCTTTGGTCCAGTTTTCAATCTTGCCGTTGGCCTTTATGAGAAAAGGGGTCTTTGGATAATTTGGAGTCAGGTGGATCTCAGAGATGGTGCCATTGTCTAGATGCACATATGTCACTCCCTGAAGGCTATTGAAACCTATCACCCCTTTTGATTTTTCCAAATCTATATTACCTGTATAGTTGTCGAATCTGATGGTCCTCAAATCGCCGTTATCTGAAACCGCCCACGCGGTTTTTGAAATCTTGCTAAATTTGGTCGACAAAAAACCCTTCAGGACATGGAGATATTCAGAGAGGAAGGCCGGGTTCATCTCCTGGGTGAGTGCCCAGTCATAGGCCTTTATTATTGCATTAAGGGAGGGTTCGCGTTCCGCGTTATATATATGATAATAGACATCGATCGCACGCAGGCGAATAGGAGATCCTGTATTTTTAAATGTTTCAATTATATATTTGTATCCCCAGTAAGGTCCGCTCCACATATTGGTATAAACATTTTCGTTGCTATTGATGGCGTAGTTTTGCAGCAGGCCGTTCACATGACGAAAGAGCGGGGCGACATAGGTGTAGCTTGGGTATTCGTTGTCGAATCTCGTATCGCCACCGTTGACATTCATTATGTTATGATCATTCACATATTTTAAAGCCTCATAGTCAGGCAGACAATCACCCGTCCAGAAGAACATATCGACCTTTTTTCCTTTCGGAACGATGTTTTTGTTTAAATATTCGATCGATTTTCCGATCTCGAATTCAGGAGAGTACGTATAGCCGGGGACCTTGATGCCGATGAGACGATCTTTTTTCTCCCATATGAACGGGTGAGCCCAGCCGTGACTTGCGGGTTGAATATTTGGCAGCTCAAATGTCCTTTTCATTATTCCTACGATCGAGTCTCTTTCCCTCTTGCTGACCGTAGTCAAAATATCTCCAACAACAAATGATGCCGAAACCGGAAGGTTATATTTGTTCAAAACCCTATCATACATGACCTGTCCGCAATTCTTTTTTTTGTCTATCAGGCTCATGCTTCTTACACCATCACCATCAATATGGCTGTAGAACATGCGCGTGCCATTTAGTGTTGTAACATCCGGCTTGGGAAAATCGGCGTCAAAGACAGCTGCAAAATATTTAAAAGGATTGATCAACCAACGTGTCTGGTAGTTTATTGAATTATAATATACGGCATACGATGAAAGAATATATCCGCCGACAGAGCTTTTAAAAACTGCGTCACAAACAGTTCCGGTGTCCTTTCTCTTGAGTTTTAGATATACCTTTGCCAGTTTGTCGGTTGTTTGAAGGTTAGAGAATGAATTCAAATCCTTTCCAAGCTTTCTTTCAAACTCGGTGATATCAGGATCTTTGTATTCTACATCGATCAGAATTGAGCTGGTTGTCGCGCCTCTAGGTTCATATTTTACTTTGAAAGCTTTGAAAAAATTATCCCAGATACTCTTTTTTGTTGGAATCATATTCTCATTATAATCGAAGCCGAACTGATCTATTATCATCACTTTTTTGCCGTTATTCAGCTGTCGGGTAAGCCATTTGGCATAGTTCGGAGCATTGCTAAGCACATTGTCAGTAAACCAGCTGACGATTCCTACGTATTTTTGCATCTCCTCGTCAGAGGGGAGCCTCTTTGAAATATCGACGTAATCGACCGTAAAGCCGAGATGATTGAGCGGCATCTCGACCCTTTTTGCAATCATGTTTTCGTAGATCTCTTTAATTTCGTTACCGTCGATTACAGCAAGAATGTTTCGATTCACAGCCTGAGCAAATGAGCTTGAGGAAATAAGAATGGCAACAGTAAAAATAAAATATTTTAAGTTCTTCATATTATGCCTCCGCCGTATCGACGTGCACGATGATCCTTTGGCTGACAAATGTATAAAAGAGAAGGTGCTTGAGTCTGTAGTTGAAAAGGATAAAGCCGGTCAGCAGTGCCAGAAAGCAGCTACCCAGATATCCATATCCATAGTAGCTATAACCTAGCTCGATAGATAATCTGGAAAGGACTATATTGGTGATTGCGAAAATCGCTGACATGATGAGGGCGTCGAGTCTGAAATCGAAATAAAGCATCATGAGGAGCAAAGGTAAAAGCAGCGACTGGAGAAATGTCGCGAGTATGACCACCTGAAATATGGCAAGCCCCATCGCCGACATCCCCACGCGTTCGTATATGCTGTTCGAAAAAACGATTCCTATGAGGGTTATAGTGCCCTGAAAGACCAACATCCTCCCCAAACTTAAGTAGAGATCCTTGAGTATGTTCTTTCTTCTCTCATCCAGTGAGACATATGGATGCTTGTTCAGGATTGAGAGAAAATATTTTTTGTAATGTATGTAGAAGCTCGTCTCAACTCTTATCGTCACCATAGCCAGAGAGGGTACGATGAAGAGGTATGCAAGAAAGACTGGGACATCATATGATGGGGAGGCATAGAGGAAGCCATGAACGTAGTCTCTGGTTTCAGGAGAGAACCAAAAAACGAATTTATCTCCCCACACACCGATGTTGTAAAATGTGGCTATGAAAGCCAGGGCCGTATATTTTCTGAAATACTGAAAAAAATAGAATTCGATACGCTTTCTAAAATCGAATTCGGTGAAGACCTGAACGACGAGGAGGATGACCAGTGTCACCTGCCCGACGGTGAAACCGGATAACAGTCCCAACAGTCCGAAGTATTTTCCAAGAAAGAATCCGGCGAAGATGGAGAGTATTGATCCTACCATGAATGAATGTACGATTCTTATATATTCCTTCGCGCCAGAGAGGAGGATCATGGCGATCCAGCTGATGCCGATAGTTATGAATAAGACGATAGCAGTGATTTCGATGCCAAAGCCTAAGTCCAGAAATAGTGATCCTGTCACGCCTACGATAGCATGGAGGAGTATGGACATGCAAAGAAGGCCGACGAAAGCCGGGATGAGCGCTTTGAAATCTTTTACGAATATTCTATCCGCGATATATCTCGTTAAGACCATCTGCGAGAAAGATGAGAGTATCAGTGAAAAGCCGTATATATAAACGACTAACGTTCTAAAGACTGTAACATCGTAAGGGTCCATTTTTCCATAGGAGAGGATTGTGAGGATGAGGATCGAAAAGATTGTGAATAGCACCGGTCCGGCAGAGACGACGGCGGAGTAGGCATACCCTTCCAACAAATTCAGGTATGAATTTCTTGATAGAATTTTTTCCAGTCTAAATCCAATTCCAGCCATAAAAAACTCCAAAAAAACAGTAGTAGGGGTGGTTCGCGAACCATCCTACCTTTTATATATAATGTTCATACAAATTCCGATATGAGAGTATCATATCCTCTTCATTGTAATATTTCTCAATTCTCTTTATTCCAGCCTGAGACATTTTCTCATATAACTCATCGTCATTTAATAGTTTCATAATAGATACCGCGGTCTCTTCGGGAGAATAGAACTTGCAAACTATTCCGCTCGGACCGATATCTCTGTCCTCATCATTTTTTCCCTCTAGAAGCTCTCTGCATGATCCGACATCGGTTGCGACGACAGGTATTCCGCAGGCGTTTGCTTCCAGAATAACGAGGGGTTGAGCCTCGCTGATGCTGGTCAATATGATGAGATCTATCATAGGATAATACTTTTTCACATCGACATGTCCTGTGAAAACGATATTGTCATTGAGCTTCATCATTCTTATCAGAACGCTGCATTCCTGATAGTAATCCGACTCCTCCTCCTGAGGCCCGATCAAAAAGATCTTAAGATCGGGTACCTGTTGAACGATGATCTTACACGCCTTGATGAGAGTTTTGACATCCTTGATCGGAACAATTCGTCCAATGTAGGCGATGCTCTTTCTCTGTCCGCCCTTTTTTCTCTGCATCACGATCTCTTTGAAATCGTTTAAATTTACACCGTTTGGTATGATATCAATCTTTTTTGCGTCTGCGCCATCCAGGATTTCGGATTCTTTATTTCCTGAATAGAGAGTGGTTATGGTGTCAGCATATGAATAAGCAAGTTTACTCATCGTGTTGAAATATTTGATCCACCACTCTTTGAAGAAGCTGAGCTCCGGTGTCGCCTTTATGAATTCGCTTTCCACTTCGTAGAGCCAGCTTGCCTGTGCGATTTCGATTCTGCGCTCTTTCGTATATATTCCGTGCTCGGTGATGATCATGTTGCTGTTGAATTTGATCTTGGCAAGGGATGCCAGAACTCCTGCGTAACCGGTGGATATGGTATGATAGACCGGGGCAGGAGGGATGTTGGCTTTGAGCACCTGCATGATAGGTAAAAAGGTGAAACGATAATTCCAGAAAAAGTCGAGAAAGCTTATATTAGTACGCGTCTTATCATATGATGCCCTGACGGTATTCCAGAAATCCCTTGAGCTGAATGCATATGAAAGATCCAATTGATATCGTTGCTTCATGAGTCTTAAGAGAAACATCTCCATCTTATCTTTCGGAACCTCATCGATACCCTTATAGAAGAGATCGAAGAATTCAAAGAGATCTTTGATCTTTGTCGGAAAGAGTTTCGGTTTGAATTCGAAATCGTGAAGATAGACATTGATGATACTTTGCACATTGTTGGGAAGCTCATAACGCTCGATCCTCGTGTCCTTTGGCTTCGGCATGATGGAAAGGATCGAAAATTTAATCTCAGGCATGCCTTTTATGATGTTGTGCACCCAGGCGGAGACTCCTCCTCTTACATATGGATAGGTGCCCTCAAGCACCAGGCAGACATCACTCATATAATCCCCTCTTTTAGGAAGGTCTGGACGATCGTTTTTGCAATCGTACCGGATTCTTTGAATTTATCTCTTTCTGCAATCTTTATCAAATATGGAAGCGCGCGTGGATCCCTGTGCGTCGTAATAATTTTCAATAAAATGTTTCGCATTTCATCATCATCGACAGCGAGCATTTCAATTAATTCCTCAAGCAGAGATTGAATCAGTTTTTCATCATTGAGGTCATACAGTTTTTTCAAAAAGAGCCTCTTCCATTTTACATCGGGCATTGTTTTGAAAAATTGCCTGGCTATTCTTTGTTTGGAAAAAAATATAGTTGTCATCTGGTCGCACACGGAGTTGATAGTCGGTTCATCATTTTCCAGACTCAATTTTGTGAATATAGCCTCAGAGAGCAATCTGTAAAATTGCAGTTTCATGACTATGGGTGTAAAGTTCAGAAGCAGAGGATATTTTTTACTATCATCGTTTTTTATATATATGAACAGAAGTTCGCTGTGATGTGTTATCAGGCTCGTGAGGGCAAGCCTTATAGCATCCCCTTCATAGTGTGAAAGCTGTTTTTGATGTGAGCTTAATAAAAACTCAAATGTTGATATCGATGGTGAAAACTCCAATAATGCCAAAGCAAGATATCGGACGTTGTTGTTATGTTCTCTTTCGAGCGTCATTTTCACGCTTTCCAGTATCTGATCCGGTGATAGAGAGAGCCCGCTTCGGCGAATTAGAAATTTAATGATGATTTGTTTTTGCATAGGAAGTATCTGTTGTGACATGACGCTTAAAATCTTCTCCTTATCTTCGAGTCTCCATGTTCTGCAAAGAGCCCAAGTAGCATTATATGAGGTGAGAGGATCCTTCTGGATAAATTTCATCAGCATATCGATATTTGAATGTTCTGCGAGATATCCGATAGAGTAAATGAAGGATTGTAGCAGGATCTGGTTGCTGGTCTGCATGAGGCCTTCCTTCAGAAACTGTTTATGTTTTTCATCATCAGTTCCGAATTTACCGATCCTGAAAATTATTTCTGATTTCAGTTTTATATCGCTGATATTTCTAAGTTTGTAGAGGATCTGAGGTTTTATCAACCCCTGTACCCTGTCGAGTGTGCGTGTCGCGGTGAGTCTTGCCCTTTGATCTTTATCATACACTATTATTTTGATCAGTGGGAGGACGATTTTCCTGGTTGGTATCCTTCCGACGAATTCAATCAGAGAGTTTCTTGTTTTGGGATCCTTTTCGGTCTTTATCGCCTTGAGAAGATGTCTTGCGCTCCATGGCGATTTTCGCATAGCAAGGGCAAAAGCAGCTTCGGTTCGCACATCCTTATCCTTGTGATGAAGGAGTTTTAAAAATGTTCTCCAGGAGACATTGGTGGTCCACTTTGAAAGTGTTTTTATGGAATTGATGAGGAGCTTTTTGTTTGTAGATTTTAGAGTATGTTTTACAATTCCTGCCGCCATCGGATCATTAATGCTTCCTAAGGCTTCAATGATATACGTGCTTGAAATGATATCTTCCGGATCCAGTATGTCTAAGAGGTAAGGTGTTGCAAGTCGTTCCTGCAGCATACCCAACAGGTAAATAGACGTAAGCTTTATTTCAGAATCTATTGAGTTGAGTTGGCTGATAAAATAGTTTGTTTTAAAAATTTTATCTCCGAAGTGGATACTCCTTCTGATCTCATGCCTCAACTCTCTGTCGCCGTTGAGATAGAATAAAAATATTTTGGAAATACTCTCTTCGTCGTTTGTATCATTCAGGTGTTGTATCTGGTAGATCTTGTCGTTGAGTGTAAAGTTTACCATCTCCCTTTCGAAGGTCTCAAGAGGGGCTCTCAATATCTCATTTCCTAAAATAATATTTTGTGAATAGCTCATTTTCTATGCCCAGAAATTTACTACTTCATATTTTTTAAAATCTTCAATTTTGGAAAGATCCACTTTTTTTAACATCGACACAAATGCATCGTAATCCTTCAGCGCAAATAGAGTTTCCATAATCAGTTGTTGATAAGCCGGATTGTCGCCGTCTGTATCAAGACATTCCTTGATATCATTTTTTGCTTTTTCATAATCTCCGATCTCATAATATATGTGGGCCTTTAAATATGTGTATTTTACATCTTGACTGAGCGTGCTCAGTATCCTCAACGCCTCATTATAATAATAGTATTTTGAGATATCATCCAACAATCCGCTCTCGGCGTAAGTTACATAAAACTGGGCGAGATCAAACCCCAAAAACTTGTCATTCGGATTCAGATCATGCTTGAAAACCTTATCCTTGATCTTTATTGCAAATTCATCTTCCAGCCTTCCCAATATGCCGGCAGCGAAGAGGCGCACCTCGATATCTTCATCCAGAAGGGCTATTCTCAATGTGCTTATGGCTTTTTGTGTGTGGATGCTTCCCAGAAGTTTTACCGCGCTCTTTTTTAGATCCTGCTGCTCCCCCCTGAAGATGTCTATAAAAGGTTCGATGTCGAGCCTGTCGAGTATTTCGAGTTGTTTAAGTCTTTTATTTTTTTCCTTAAATACATTTGGATCCTGAACGGTGATCTCGTCGCTGATGATGGGGGGAGGCCTTCTCTTTTGAACGAGCTGGATGAGATAGATGAAGAGAAACATGATGATTCCATATAGTGGCAGTGTAATGCATAGGAAGAAGGCGTAGACCCACCACACGTTGTTCCTGTATTTGCGTTTCAATTCATCACGGGCAGTTATCAAAAAGAAACCGAAGGCGCAAAGTATTGCATTGAGAGTGTGGAATATTAAAAAGAAGAAAAAACTGACATATTCAATGCCGAATATTTTTAGTGCTACAGGAATATTGCAGAGGACGGCTAGTATTATCGCTATTATTCCGATGACGATTTCAATGCGTTTCTGGGTCTTCCTCCATCGGGGAGCGTTTTTGATATATATTCTTTCGAACCAGTTCATTTTGTACCGTTTTTCCCATAAAGCCAATCGCTAGAAAGGGCGGTTCGCGAACCGCCCCTACATTAGTTTATAATCCCACCTCTTTCAACATGTCCTGCGTCGATTTAATCCTGTTGGGATTATAATCCGAAACTACAATCGTATCTTCGAGCTTTTCATCGGTAAGCGCTCTCTTAAATTCGTATTCATTTATCTTTTTAGTTATTTTTTCCTTAAGCCCCTGAGCCTGCGGTCCGGGGGTCGTAGCTAAAAGCAGAACCAGAGGGACTTCATCCTTTGGCGTTCTCGCAAGAACGTCGAAGGATCTCAAATTCGTTTTAATAAGGGAGACGATCGATTTGATGACTGCTTCATGTTCTTCCCCTTTGAGCTCATTCATCTTCGTCCACTTGAACGCCATGATGGAGAGCGGCAGCATGTAGTTGATCGAACGGGTGAACTCTTCATCCAGACGGGTTAGGAAGAAATGATATTTATATACATCATATAGCTCATCCTTGATCTGTTTCTCCTTCATCTTCATAAATGTGAAGGCGTTGTTGAGTGAAGATGCTGCGAGTTCGCATGTGATTCTTGCCGCCTGAATCGTAGAGTCGGTCATTTTAAGAAGCGGAATCTTCTCAATGCTCGCTACGCCGTAAACTTTGTTCTCGATGCCGAGCACCGGTATGGCCAGGACGGAATCACCCAGAAAGGTCGATTGGTTTACGTCATATGTCTCTTTGTTTAAAACGAAATCCTTGATGTTGAGAGTCTTCTTTGTTTCAGCAGAGAGGCCTATCAATCCCTGTCCTACTTCAAAGGATGTCGGTCGCCTGTAGTAATCCTTCCATCCCTTGGAATGTTTTAGGTACAAAAGGTTTCCCTCGAGTGCGTAGAATGAACTCTCTTCGGCAGAGAGATAATTGGAAAAACCGTCCAGAATCCCCTTGTAGATATCGTCGGGATTGAATGACTTCAGTTTTTTGCTTATCTCGTTTAGTATCGTGATCGTGTCGTGGGTTGTGGCAACATTGACAGTGAGATCTTTATGCGCCTCTTTGACGATTTCATTTTCTCTTGTCAAATTGTCGTTCTGATTTTCCAGCTCCTCAACGCGCGTTGTGAGATAATCCTCTCTGAGGATGTAGACGGTCTTGATCTCACCTATGAGAAATCCAACCTGAAGGAACAAAAATGGATGGATGAGTACCCACGGGTTGTCATAGAGGATGTCCGTGCCATTGAATAAGAACTGATAGGATAAGAAGACGATCGATGTGGATATGCTGGCAAAGAGCCCCCCATTTCTTCCGTATCGGCCGGCGATTCCCAAGACTATTATCCAGTATGGGCTTGGATTGAGTCCTTCAAATGCAGGTCTGTCAGGCATGAAGGCAAGATTGATTCCGATCAATATCATCAGCCCCAGAACTGTCTCAATGATATAAAGCTTAGTGCGTTTTATTCTGATTATTCGATCATACATATCTACTCAGTCAATATTTCACGCACCTTTTCAAGGAGTCGGTGCGGTTCAAATGGCTTTGACATGACAAAGGCCTTCATATTTTTACAAAAATCTGTTTCATCCTTGGTCAGCTGTCTGCTGCTTAGGATCATCACCGGTAATTTTTGAAGTGAGGCTTCCCGTCTCAATTTTTCAAGCAGTGCGAATCCATCGAGTTTGGGCATCATGAGGTCGAGGATCAAAAGGGAGTAATCTGTCTTTTTAAGTTCTTCGATTGCTAAGGTAGAATCATCGAGGCGCACTACTTCGAAGCCGCCGTTGGATAGGACAAATTCGACGATATATATGATATCGATTTCGTCGTCGACATGAAGGATCTTCTTTGATTGTTCAGCCATAGTTTAACCTCTAAAACAGTTGCTTGTTAATAATGTAGGGGCACACCCACGTGTTTGCCCGTCTTTTTCGGGCGGACACATGGGTCCGCCCCTACAACCATCAACATTTTTAATAAAACCTATACAACACCCCAAGGTTGAAATACTGAAATCTTCCGGTCTCATCGGTCAGGCTCTCACTCGAATATGTATAATCTCCGAAGATTTCAAGCCTTTCGCTCAATTTTAACCTATTTGAGATATTAAAACCATATAAATCTAAACCGCTCAACGTCAGATTTCTTTTCCTATCCTCTCCGACAAAGCCCCCGACATAAGTGCTGATCCACTTATTCCATTCATGGTAGATTTCTGTCGTGATGTCATGTTGTTCTGTTTCTTCTATCAACGGTATTATCGACAGATAATTGTTTTTGATATGCAGTTTGCCATATGTGAATTCATAGCCAAGTCTGATTTCCGGGCGTTTAAGGATGATGAACCTCAAAGATGCATTGATATTATCATCCCTGCCGAAGTCGTTTCCTATATTCTGAGGTGTCTTGCTGCTGTTCACCCAGTACCAGTTGCTCCTGTAACTGGCATTCAGGATGGCCCTCTCATAAAATATTTTTTCATAGAAGAGCCCGGCGGTTGCCATTTTGCCGTCGTAATAGAGTGCGTCAACCGGGTCTTCCAGGATTTTGTTGTAGCTGTAATCCAACTGGAGCAGCCCGAATTTTCTGTCTTTCCACTCAAAGAAGAGATTTCCTGCAGGGTAATATTTTTTATCGACCATCTGGTTAGAAATTCCAGCCCCCAGCGTGATCGAATGATATGGTTTGAATTTTATCATGGCGTCTACGACATTCGTCAAAGTCCAGAATCTCTTGTTGATCAGCGGCAGATCTGCGCCATCTCTTCTTATTGTGTAGCCAGCTTCAAACGTCCATTGGCAGTTGAATGGATGTACATATCTTGCATATGGGCCGGAAAAGTTCTGGCTTCCGCTTATGCTTCCATCCGCTCCGGCTGTGATATAAGGCTTAAATTCCTTGTCTAGTTCACCCAAAATCTCCTTTACGGTCTCATCTCCCGGATAGAGCTCTTTGAATTTGGTGAACATAGGATACGCCCGGCACCAGTCTCCGAGCTCGTAAAGAATTGATGCATATGTGATCTGTAGCCTGCTGTCGTTTGGAAACCTCTCAAGCAGAGGTTCAAGCTCCTGCCTGGCCTTCTTGTATTCCTGTTTTGTGATGTAGATTCTTGCTATGTTGTTGATGAGGACGACGTCGTAAGGAAATCTTTTCCTGTAATCTGAAGCAAGATCATGTGCCTCACTGAGTCTTTTGGTGTCGATGAGGGTTTCGATGTATTGGTTAGCGATATCTATATTGTCAGGGTGTGCCTTTATGAGTTTCCCAAACAATTCATCGGATAGCTCCTTCTGACCGAGCAAGGCGTAAATTCTGGCCTTGTGGGTAGCAAAGGTGAAGTCATCATCTCTTGTCGCACCTTTTTCGATCTCCTCTCTGTACATCAGGTCGAGAGCGGTTTTTAATTCTCCCTCTGATTTTTTCTTCTCGTTCATGGAGATGTAATACTCGCCCAATCTGTAATGAGGATAGTAATCGAGAGGATTTTTGGCCGAGTATTCATTATACGCTTTTATAGCAGCTAAAGGATTATTCTGATAGAGGTAGATATCTCCCATATATCGATAGATCGAGGGATTGTCGTACTGCCTGTCGATCAGCATCTGAAAGACCTTGTTGGCCTTTTCCATCTGTCCAGCCCATACATATCTCTCTCCCAGATCTAAATACATCGCAGGGTCGTTCGTGCTCTTCGCACATTTTTCAATGACCGCTATGGCCGCGTCGGTATTCCCCTCCATGTCATAAAGGGCAGCGAGATCTATCGCAAACTCTTTATTTTTAGGCATCATCTCTGTCAGCGTTGTCAGCACACCCTTTGCGACGTCATATTTTTTCAGTTCCAACAATATATAGACCAGTTCATCCTTATCTTCGAATGTAGCCGGGTTTGCGTAGAACTCCTTCAGATAGATGGGGAGCAGCTTTTCCTTCACGTCGTTCCATTTATATAGCTCGGAGAGCATCTTGAGGTAATAAGGATCTTCGATTTTTGATTTTGCAAGGAGATCTTCGATATAGCCCATAGCCCTTTTTTGTTGTTCCGTGCCGACATACCATTCTATGAGGTTCTTTTTCAGCTCCAGGTTACCTGGCTCCCTCTTTATCCATTTTTTGAACCACTTGTCGGCATCATCATATTCCTTTGCCATCGTCTTGTATTCGATCATCCTCTCCCATTCCTTCGTATCTTTCGGATTCTTGTTGATGTTTTTTTCGAGGATTTTCTCAAGCGATTTTCCTCTGCCACTGATTTTGGCGAGGCTCATATATTTTTCAAGCGCCTCTATATTTTCGCTGTCGGCCTGCAACACCTTTTCGATCAGTGCGATTGTCGTATTCAGGTCTCCTGATTTTTCGTATAGAATGAGCAGCTCATTGTCGATAGTTTTGATCTCTTCAGGTTTATATCTCTTCTGTCTTTGAAGAACATCTATTGCGCTTTTGTATTTCTGATCCATGAGGAAGAAGCCATAGAGGTCGTTCAATATCTGTTTTCCATCCTCATCGTCGAAAGAGATGCCGCTCTTTGTGCGATAGTCATACCAGCCTTCATAAGCTTTTTTGGTCTTGTCCGGCTGTTCTGTCCATGTGTAGAATCGCACTACCTCTTTGAAATTTTCATCAGAGGGTTTTAGCGTTAACAATTTTTCAAAATATCTTCCCGCCTCTTCGGTCTCCCCGATATTTTCAAGGCTTTTAGCAAGCATGTTGATTGCGCGATAATTGTCAGGCTCCTCTGTAAGTATCGTTTTGAATTTCTCTATCGCCTCATGAACCTTGGCGCTCTTGTAGAGCATCCATCCCTCTCTCATCTTCGATGGATGTAAAATCACACCTACGATCAGAATCAGGAGGACAAAGAGTGCTATGTACCACGATTTAAGACTCATAATAAATGTAGCCGCGGGCTTTAGCCCGCGTCTTGCGCAGGCTGAAGCCTGCGGCTACTTTTTAATTAATGATTACATTCACCCATTCGTACTTATTTCCCAAAATCTCTTCTAGTATCGAAATCTCACCGTTGGCATCTGCCTTTACCATAAAGGGCATGTTGTTGATCTTGATTGAATATTCCTTCTCCTTTACCATTCCCCCGATTGTAAAATTAACCCTTCCAACTGTATTGAGTTTGAACGCGACCTTCGCACTCTGAGCATTGAGCTTAAATTCTTTTACGTGGCCGTTTGCCTTGACGAGATAGGGTCTCGTCGGTCTTTGGCTCGTCAGGACGACCTGGGATTTTTTGCCGTTGTCGAGGTGGACATATAGCGAATTCTGATAATGCAGGAAGCCTAAGACCCCCTGCGATTTCGCGAGATCGACATAGCTTTTATTATTGTCAAATCTAATCGTCATGAGATTGTTGTTATCTGTTATTAGCCAGTTGGTTGGTGAGAGTTTGTTGATATTCGTCGATAAGAAGCCGTTGGCAATTTGGACATATTCGGATGTGAAGACGGGGGCTATCTCCTGTGTGAGGGACCATTCATATGCAGATTTTATAGCGTCGATCGCTTCCTGATATTCCATCACATAGAAGTGATAGTAAACATCTACGGGGGTAAGTCTGATCGGGCGTTCCGTGTTTTTGAAGGTGTTTATTACGAATTTTATTCCATAATATGGCCCCGTCCATTCATTCGTGTATGGAATCTCGTTGGATGCGCTAGCTAGATGTTGCCTTAAGCCGTCGACATTTCGAAAGATAGGGGCGACATATGTGTAGCTTGGAAAATGATCGTCGAAACGAGTGTCTCCCCCGTTGAGATCGTAGATGTTGTGATCATATACGTATTTTAGAGCTCCATAATCCGGCTCGCAGTCACCCGTCCAGAGAAGGATTTTTGCTTTTTTGTCAGGAGGAACAAGGTTTTTATTTATATAATCCAGCGCATTTCCAATCTCATTCTGCGGCGTATATTTATATCCCGTCGTTCGCATACCCATCGAGCTCTTATCCCCCAGTCTCCACGTGTAGGGATGTGCCCAGCCGTGGCTGGCAGGTTCGACATTGGGGAGTTTGAACATTTTTTTTATCGTGCTGGTGAGTCTTTCTTTCTCTCCACCTACAGACATCAATATATCTCCGACGACGATGGATGCGGTGATAGGAAGGTTATATTTTGTCATGAGCTGATCGAAGACCAGTTCTCCACAGGGGGTTTTTTTATCTGTGTAGCTCATATTTCTTATGCCATCCCCATCGATCTGGCTGTAGAATAGCCGCATGCCGTTTAGCGTAGTTGAATCGGGTTTTGGAAAATCAGCCTTGAAGACCTCTTTGAAAAAGATAAATGGGTTAATTTTCCATCGGGATTGATAATCGCCCGGATTTAGATAGGCTGCGTAATCGGTCAGGACAAAACCCCCTTTTGAATGCACGAATACGGCATCGCATTTTATGCCGTTATCCTTTCTTTTGAGTTTGAGATAAACCTTGGCGTTTTTATCGAGCACTTTTAGATTTTCAAAATTTGTGAGCTCACCTTTGAGAGGCCGTTCGAACTCAGTCATCTTTGGATCGTTATATGTGATTTCGATTAGCAGGGGGCTGTTTGTAGTTTCAGAGCCATCGAAGGAGATTCTGAACGCATTGAAAAATTTATCCATGACCGCTTCGGGTGTCGGCTTATTTTTTTCATCCGCGTCAAAGCCAAAATCATCTAAAATCAGCAGCTTTTTTCCTTTGCCAAGCTGTTTTGTCAGCCAGTTGGCATAGTCGGCTGCACCTTTAAGCTGGTTGTCAGTAAACCAGCTGATTATGCCGAAGTATTTCGTCATCTCCTGATCTGTTGGCAGGTGCTTCGATACATCGACATAATCGACTTTGAATCCAAGATAGTTGAGAGGCATCTCGGCCCATTTGAAAATCCTGTTGTCGAAATCCTCTCTGATCTCGGATCCATCGATAACTGCGAGGATGTTTCTGTTAACAGGGGCTCCAAATGCCGGAAAGAGTGGTGTGATAGAAAAAACAACAAAAAATATTACTGAAAAAGGCAAAAAAAACCCCATCTTATTCATAACTTGGAGCTTACCATCAATTCGAAATATGTGCAATGAATTCAACAGAGAAAAAGCGCATGTAGCATGAAAACGTGAAGCGTCCACCCGTGAAGCGCAAAGAAGGTGTTTTTACGTTTCACGCTTTTAGTTGATGATTACCAGCTTATTGATATCCACTGTGATGTCGAATTCGATCTGGTTGGCGTTTTGTGTGAATGCGATCGTCTCTGGCGCGGCTAGCCTTGAGGATGTGGCTATGACGCTTGATACAGATGGAAGGGATGAAATGTCGAGGGCGACGTGAATGGTCTGGGGTATTATGGAAAAATCTCCGTTCGCGCCGACTAAGTTTACTATGTGCAAAACTAATTTATTATCTCTCTTATAAAGCGCCATGTGCACATAGTCGTCCGCATCTGTCTGTATCAGACTGGAAGAATAATTTGTTACGGCTGTCGAAAATTTGTTGAATGCATTTGAGTCACTGGAGACGAAGTAGCTTTTTCCAATCTGCGATTTGCAGTAGGTCGAGCTTCCCTGCCCATATGTTTTTTCTGAGCAAGTCCCGGCGGGTGTGTCGATGTCGAGGATTTCGGCCAGAGCATTTGTTCCTCTCAATACCGCATTTTCATCGAGCGTTCCAGGGGCTTCACCTGTGATAAAAGCATGGCCTCCGTTTTGTACATAGGCTTTTATCAGCGTGGCTTCGGCATCTGTCAGCGAACGGTAATCGGGCAGGACGATCATCTCATAATTATTTAGGATCGCTTCAGTGATGAGTCGGGATGGCTGTATGTCGAACGGCTGATGCAGGTGGACGAGCGCTTTTGTAAACCCTTTGTATTCTGCGATATAGTTTGAATAGTCGATGGAATCGGGTTCGCTGTTGGTCCACCACGCCATGTTGGGGTCGGGCCTGTTCCATTTGGAATATAAGGATACTCCGCAGGATCCTGCAACGATGCATGTGCCATCTATATAATCCCTTGATGATGATGAGTGAATCAACGCAATCTTTGCCTGTGATGTCGATCGAAAGATCTCATCCTGATAATCGAGTATCCACCCGAAGACTCGTGTTCTGTAATCAGCGCCGACCGTCGTCGTCATCTGGGGAATTTTTAATTCGTATGGATTGCATTGCGCTGCCAAAGCCAGCGTCAGGACTGTTTCGGCATCCTCTGGCTCGTAACCATAGACAAATGCCCAGGCTGGTCTTCCACGATCTGCACCTCTTCCGTATTTGAACATCGCGAGCATGCTGAGCCAGTCATCGTGGGGGGCGTTGACCATGGAATTTGTGTCGGAGATCGCATCGACCTCCCACACGTGCCAGAAGCCATCAAGCGGCCCTGTGAAGCTCCCGTCAAGCCCCTCGTTTACAGCCGCGTTATAATCCATCGTGACTGTTTCTACAGTGATGTAAAAATCAGGGTTGACCTCTCTCGCTGCTGCAAAAATATCTTTTTGAAATGTGTCGATGATATCGTGGCGCCACTGGATCCATCTCCACCATGCGGCATCCGGAGTCTCAGAAACTGTAGGCATGTTATAGCCCGTATCGGCTTTGAACTGGGCCTTTTCCTCGGGCGTATGGCTCGTCCATTTTCCGACGATATCGTTATACAGAGGGACATCAACCCATATTCCATCGATGCCGGTCGCCGCTATCTTTTTGACCCTGTCCAGATAGTACTGCCTGTAAGGTGTTAAGGGACTAAGCCACGCGCTTTCATCTCCCGGATCAACCCAGAAGACGAGGCTGCCGTAGAAGACATTGACAGTTCCATCGATGCTCAGCTGCACCCATGTCGGATGATCTTTGTACATAGAGGAGGTGGATTCTTCACCGCCGATAGTGATCGATTCGAGGCTTGGATAATACCACACAACTTTGAGATTTTTGTCATGGGCGTAGGTGGCAACCTTTCGCATTATTTCGAGCTCTCTTTCGAAGACCTCCTCAGTGATATATTCAGAGAGTGTTCCATCGACTTCGACCACAGTAGCGTTCTGATTAACGAAGTCGTTGAGCAGGGCTATCATTTCAGAATCTGAGATCTCCTGATCGAGCGCCAAACCTCCGACGGTCGCGACATTCATCCAGTCCGCAGGCGGAACAGGCATTTTACTCCCTCCGCCTCCCGAACAGGTGAGCCCCATGAGTATGACTATTAATAAGAGGATTTTAATATACATTATCAATTCCGGCATTATACAGATTTAATACTGCAAATTGCAATAGAACGATAACGTAAAAACGAGTCGCTAGCCTGTATTCTTCACAAGGTTGTGAAAAATACAGGAAATCACAAACTACAAACTCCAAATTTCAAATAAATCCCAAAATACAAATATCAAAATATTCAAGAGAGTCTGTCTTAGATGTTTGAGTTTTGATTTTTTGTTTGAAGTTTGAAATTTGTTATTTATTTGGGATTTGGTGCTTGATATTTGGAACTTTAAAACATTTCTCAACGTTGTTGTGAGAAATCCGGGCTAGCGACCAGCAACCAGTGACTGATTTTTACTGCGGATGAAAGAAAATTTTATCGAGTTCGATGGTAGAGATATAAGGAATTAGATTTTGTGACCTTGCCATTTCAGAAATCTTTTCGATAGTTTTTTTATCTCCCGGACTTACATAATCGAGAGCCAGTACCGGCTTTTGGAAAGTTTCCTGAAATAGTTTGATGGGGGCAAGCCTCTCCCTTGTCCATTCTTCGGATGTGAGTGAATACTTTTTATTTTTGAAATCAAAAGTTGTGTAGATGTCCTCAACGACTAAAGCATCTATTTCATCCCCAACCATATCCGTCAGGAAGAGTCCGTTGTTGAGGACTATTATGATGTTCGGGAATTTTTTTCGGATCTGCTTTATGAGTTTTACAGCCCCCTTGATCGATCCCTTTACCCCTTTTTGAGTCTCAAGATATTCGGCAGTATCTATAGTGTCGAGAAAGAGGCCGTCAAATCCCCTTGCCAGAATCTCAGGTATGATCTCTTTGATGAGCGATTTGAGCCATTTTTTATTTTTTATATCTATCCTGAATGCCCCCGGCCAGTTCTCATTCTCTTCGACGAAAATGTTTTTGGCCTTCATCTCCTCGAAGTACCAGTTGTGTTTAGCGATCTCACCGAGGCTCAAATAACCTACTACCTTGCTCCCTTTGTTTTTAAGCGGTTCGATTTGGGGGTGATTGATGCTGTCGAGAATGTAGAGGTCAAATTTAGGTATGTTTTCAGCCGGAAATTCGCCGCCATAGAAGCAGAGCCAGGAATTTATTTTATCAGTTCTATTTTCTGCATGGGATATTTGCATATTCAAAATCAGCGGGGAAAAGGCTAAAATGAAAGTCAGCCATTTCATTTCAGGAAGCCCTCAATCTTCTTCATCAGATCATCCACAGAATAAGGTTTTACGATGTAGTCATTTGCGCCGGCGGCAATGGCCTTTTCCACATCCTCATCCCTGCCCAAAGCTGAGATGACAATTATCGGCACCTTTTTCAGATTGCTGTCGGAGCGGATTATCTTGATCATCTGCATGCCATCTATTTCAGGCATCAAAAGGTCGGCTATGATGAGATCCGGGCCTTCAGATATGGCTTTAAACGCCCCATCCTTTCCATTATCCGCTATGAGGACCTCGTAGCCTTTAAATTTCAGGCGATCCTTCATCATCTCCAAAAGGAGAATCTCATCCTCTACGACCAGAATCTTCTTTGCCATTGATGCCTCCAGTGATTTTGTGTTACCTTGCTAACAGAAGAGAGTCATCTTATCAAGATGATTTGGAAGATGGGGAGATACGAATGTCAAAATTTTTTATAACAGGTGGTGCAGGGTTTATCGGTTCTCACGTGGCAGAGGAGCTTCTTAAGGGAGGTTGGGGCGAGGTCGTGATATACGACGATCTTTCAGGAGGTTTTAAGAGGAATCTCGATGCCTTGAAAGGCACATTCAAACTCATAAAGGGGGATGTTCGAAAATACTCTAAATTGGAAAAATCGATGAAGGATGCAGATTATGTTGTTCATCTCGCAGCCTTCGTCTCCGCATTCGATTCCTACAACAAGCCACAACTCACTCATGAAATAAACATTCAGGGGACAAACAACGTCCTTGAAGCTGCAAATAATTGCGGCGTCAGGCGAGTCGTTTTGGCATCCTCGGCAGCAATCTATGGCACCGAAGCAAATCTTCCCAACACAGAAGCGCTGCTCCCACGCCCTGAGAGCCCCTACGCCATATCGAAGATCTGCAACGAATATCAGGCCTTCATGTTTACAAAGATTTATGGATTGAAAACGGTCGCCTTGAGGCTCTTCAATGTCTTTGGCCCGCGGCAGAGCGATACATCCCAATATTCAGGCGTGATATCAAGATTCTTGAGCGCATTTCAGAACAAGGCGAATCCCGAAATTTATGGCGACGGCAGCCAGACGAGGGACTTCATATCGGTCAAGGATGTAGCGAGGTCTATAATTCTTGCCTTGACCAATGATAGATGCGGCTTAGGCGAGGTGATGAATATCGGCACAGGCAGAGAGACAAATCTCTTGCAGATACTCACCGCCTTTGACGAGATCTATGGCGTAAAACAGACGCGCACTTTCAAGCCATGGAGGGATGGCGATATAAAAAGGTCCGTAGCCAACGTCACCCGCGCAAAAGAGCTCCTAGGCTTTGAGGCACAGATCAGTTTAAAAGATGGATTGAGGTTGATGGCGTAAAAACGCCATTTTTTTGCGCTTCACGCTTCACGGGCGGACGCTTCACGTATTATCACTTTCCCAAATTCTCTTCCACAGTATGTGATAGCTTTTTTACCAGCTTGTTCGTGAGTTTTTCGTCCTTTGATTCTACTGTGATCCTCGCGATGTTCTCCGTCCCTGAGTATCTGATGATGAGCCTTCCTTTACCCTTGAGCTCCTTTTCCGTCTCCATTTTTACCTTCGCGATATTCTTCACATTATCAAAATCGACCTTCCTCTTGACCTCAACGTTGACAGTCTTTTGCGGGAAAGGATGATAGCCCTTCACAATTTCGCTAAGAGGCCTTTGCTGCTGCTGCATGATCGACAGGACTCGGAGTGCTGCCAAGATCCCATCCCCGGTTGAGCTGTGATGCAGGTATATCAGATGTCCGCATGATTCCCCGCCGAGATTGATTCCGTGCCCTCTCATGTATGATATCACATTGTGATCTCCCACATCGGTTCTTATCAGTTTGATTCCCTCTTTTTTCAGTGCTAGATCGAGTCCCTGATTCGACATGATCGTTCCGACTACCGACGACCGGCCGAGCTGCTTTTTTGAGTTCAGATGTTTTGCCGAGATATAGAGTATCGCATCTCCATCGACCACATTCCCCTTTTCATCGGACAATATCACCCTGTCTGCATCTCCGTCGAATGTGATGCCGATATCAGTATGCATCTTCTTTGTGTATTCGCATATTTTTTCAGGATATAACGAACCGCAATTTTTGTTGATGTTATGGCCATCCGGCTCATTGTTGATGGTGAATACATCGGCCCCGAGCTCCGAGAAGACCTTAGGAGCCACGCTGTACGCCGCTCCATTGGCGCAGTCGAGCGCGATTTTCACATCGTTTAAGTTATGTCCGTGCGGAAATCTCTCTTTGAGGTATTGAACATATCTTCCATCCGCGTCGTGTATCTGCGTGATCTTTCCCACACAGTTTGGCTTGGCCAGATTTTTCTTGTACATATCGCTCACCATCAGATCCTCGATGAAGAGCTCCTCTTTTAAACTCAGCTTGAAGCCGTGTTGATCGAAGAGCTTGATGCCGTTTTCATCGGAGGGATTATGGGAGGCTGAGATCATGATCCCCATTCTCGCCCTCATGGAGTTGCATATGAAGGCGATCCCCGGTGTGGGAAGGGGACCTGTCTTGATGACGTTCAATCCCATGGATGTGATTCCGCTGGCGATCGCCGTTTCGATCATGTAGCCGGAGAGCCTCGGATCCTTTCCGATGACGATCTGCGGCAGCTGATTGAAGTTGCGGACATAATTAGCTACAGCGCGTCCAAGTGATACACCGATCTCTGTGTTCATATGATCTGAGTTTGCTTTGCCCCGGATGCCATCCGTACCGAAATAACTTATCTTGTTCATTTGCCCTCCTGTGAAAAATGTGAGGTCATCTTATCATATTTTATATAATATCAAAAGATACTTGTTGAAAATGCCCCATAAAGTGGTACTTTTGAAAAAAGTCGCTGGATGGCTTATCTCCAAAAATGACCCGGATGTTATAATGGCTCAAAAGAGAAAAACAAATTCAAGGATCGAGAATTTCAACTTCCTCACCGGAAGGGTACTTGCAAATAAATACGAGGTAAAACGACGCCTCGGTTCCGGTTGGGAGGGTGAGGTCTATCTCCTTCAGGAAAAAAATACAGGGATTGAAAGGGCTGCAAAGTTTTTCTTCCCTCACCGAAACCCCAACAACCGCAAGCTCAAATTTTACGCGAAAAAGCTCCATCAGCTCCGCCACTGTCCCATCATGATTCCGTATCACACGCAGGAGACGATACAGGTTCGCAATATTCCGATCACATTTTTGGTCTCCGACTATGTCGATGGAGAGCTTTTGAGTGAATTTCTAAAGAGGCAGCCCGGGGGGAGACTTCATATCTTTCAGGGACTTCATCTGCTGCATGCGCTGGCTGAAGGTTTCGATGCGATTCATCAGCTAAAGGAATACCACGGCGATCTTCACTCCGACAACATCATCGTTCAGAGATATGGACTAGGCTTTGATCTCAAGCTTCTCGACCTCTATCGGTGGGATTCTACGAGGACGGAGAACATTCAGGACGATGTCTGCGATATGATTAGAATTTTCTATGATGCTATCGGTGGACAGAGACATTACGCAAAGCATCCTGCTCAGGTTAAGAATATCTGCTGCGGTCTGAAGAAATCTATGATAATAAGAAAATTCAGGACAGCTGGAAGACTCAGGGATTATCTTGAGACCATGGAGTGGGGGGAAAAGGATGAAAAGAGGTAAGAAGATCAAAAAAAGTTCTCAAAATGCCGGAAAAAAAGGCAAAATTTCCAGGAAGGCGCGTAAGGGGCTTTCCTCTCTCAATGATGATATAAATAATACAAAGGCTAAAAATCTTTATGGTAAAGCTGCCGAAAACGCGCTCGCCAAAAGAGAAAAACGTCTGGGGGATTTTTCTCTTTGGAATCGCGAAGAGCTGGTTCACGAGCTCGAGGTCCATCAGATAGAGCTCGAGATGCAAAATGATGAGTTGAAGAGGGCTCAAACCGAGATTGAAAACTCCCGCGTCGAGTATGCCGATCTCTACGACTTTGCACCTGTGACCTACTTCACGCTCGATAAAAACGGCCTGATACTTAAAATTAATCTGACGGGCGCCTCCCTTCTGGGGAGGGAGAGATCGCATCTTATCAACAAGCCCTTCTCGCTCTTCATCGCAGAGGAGAGCAAGTCGCTCTTTTATTCCCACCTGAGAAGGGTATTTAAAACGAAGGATGTCGAATCAAATGAAGTGATTATTAAAACAAAGAGCGGGGTTGAGTTAAAGGTCATTTCAAAGAGCCTCTTTTTGGAAGGCAAGGCGAACGGTCAACAATGTATCACAGTTGCCGTTGACATATCGAACACGAAGAGGCTCGAGCGGGAGCTGCTGTCGTCCTTTGAAAACTGGAGAAAGACCTTCGACTCGGATAAAGACCTGATCATGCTTCTCGATAAGGATTTTACGATACAGAAGGTGAATATCTCTGTTATGGATTTTCTCGGAAAAAAAGAAGAGGAGCTGATCGGGAAAAAATGTTTTCAGTTGATGCACGGTATGAATACCTCTCCCGATTTTTGTCCATTTAATAGAGTTAAAAAATCCAAAAGACGTGAGATGGCAGATGCCTTTATTGAAGAAAGGGGTCTCTGGATAAGGGTTACGGTCGATCCGATTCTCGACAATAAGGGGGATTTCACCGGGGCAGTTCACATTGTGGAGGATATCACTGAAGAGAAAAAAACACATGATGATCTTAGAGAGAATGAAAAAAGATTTCGTATGCTCTTTGAGAATATGACCAGCGCCGTGGCGATCTATGAAGCGGTCGATGGAGGAGAGGATTTTATCTTCAAAGAATTCAACATGAGTGCTGAGAGGACTGAAAAGATCAAAAGGGAGGAGCTCTTAGGAAAGAGAGTCAAAAAGGTCTTTCCGGGGGTCGAAACCTTTGGCATATTCGATGTCTTTAAAAGGGTTTGGAAGACAGGAAAACCCGAACATTTTCCGGTTAACCTATACAAAGATAAGAGGATTCAGGGCTGGCGGGATAACCATATCTATAAACTGCCATCAGGCGAGGTTGTCGCGATCTATGACGATGTCACTGAAAAAATGCAGGCCGCTCAAGGCGTAGAATTCGAACACAAACAGCTCCTCTCCATCTTCGATTCCATTCAGGAGGTGATCTATGTCACGGATCCAAAGACGTATGAAGTCATATACGTGAATAAGTATTGGAGGGATGTTTTGGGAAAGGATCCCATCGGGAAAAAATGTTACGAGGCGTTTCAGGGATACAAACATCCATGCGGATTTTGCACAAACAAGATCATCACAAAGCTCAAGGGAAAGCCATACACATGGGAGTATTATAATCCAATGGTGGGTCGGGATTACATGATCGTCGACAGGATCATAAAGTGGCCTGATGGCAGGGATGTGCGGTTTGAATTCGCACTTGATATCACGGATAGAAAAAAGGCGGAGAGCGAACTTAGATTGGCAAAATTCTCAATCGATCGCGCATCCGACTCCGTCTTCTGGGCTGATTCTAACGCAAATATCGTCAATGTGAATGATGCGGCCTGCCGCTCCCTTGGATACTCCAAAAAAGAGCTGCTTAAGATGAAGGTCCATGACTTTGACCCCGATTTTACAAGGCAGAGATGGCCATCTCACTGGGAGGATCTAAAAAAGCGCAAATCCCTTATAATCGAAACACGCCATAGGAGAAAGGACGGGACGATATTCCCTGTCGAGATGCTTCTTAATTACTTCGATTACGGAGGCAAGGAGATGAATTTCGCATTTGCGAGAGATATCTCCGAGAGGAAGAGGATAGATGAGATGAAGGACAATCTGGTGCGCAACGTGACTCACGAGTTCAAGACTCCGGTTGCGATGATGCAGATGGCGCTTGAGATATCGCAATTAGGTTTTGAAAATAAGGATCTCAAGGAGATTTACCGGGGACAGAAGATCGCCATGAAGAATGTCGAAAGGCTCCGCCGCGACATGGATCATATACTCGAGATGTTTAAACTGGAGATCGACCCGCGTTCAAAAAAGAAGAAGAGTTGTCATTTAAAGGGAATTGTAAAAGATATTGCGAAAAGTTTGAAACAGATGTGTGTTAATAATCACGTATCGATAGCAGTCGAGATTTCAGAGCGTGCAAATAAGGTGCCGATGAGGGAGAGCGATGCCCGGACTATGCTCAGCAATCTCATTGAGAATGCGGTGAAATTTACGAATAATGGAAAGGTATCTGTTTCCAGTGGCATAAAGGGGAATAAGCTGGTATTAAAGGTCAAGGATACAGGCTGCGGTATTATAAAAGAAAACAGGAAGAGGGTTTTTGAGAAGTTTGAACAACGACATGCCTCGATTCCCGGAACGGGTTTGGGACTCTTTATAGTAAAAGAGATCGCTGAAAGCTATAATGGCAAAATAAAGCTGGATTCAAAGGGAAGAGGAAAGGGCGTGACATTCACTGTCGAATTGCCGATATAAAAGTAGGGGCGGTTCGCGAACCGCCCAATCTATTAGTAATAGGAGGCTTTTATGAAAAAGATTTTAATCGTAGAAGATGACAAGGATATGCAGGAGGTCTATCGCAGCTTTTTTGAGGATGAGAAGGAAAAATACGAGATCGCTGTTATGGATGATGCTACGGATGCCCTGACAGTCCTCAAGGATGGTGGCTATGATCTGGTCGTTCTGGACATAATAATGGAGCCGATGACTGGGGACAGCTTCTTCGTCTATGCTAAGGATGATATCAAGACCATGAACATACCGATAATAATAGTGAGCGTCTTGAGCCAGGATATCATGACGAATCTCAACCACATCGGCAAATTCGAATATCTACAAAAGCCGATTTCGAAGGAACAGCTGATAAACAAAATTGAGGATTTGATATAAGGGAACCTCTAAAAACTTATGAGAACCGCAGATTGTCATTCTGAGCGAAGCGAAGGATCCTAAGTTTTTGAAATTACAAGATTCTTCGCTACGCTCAGAATGACAGAACATACAAAATCCTAATTGCGACACAGTCTCTTCGCTCAGGATGACAGAGGAGATTTTTAGAGGTGCCCATAAGAAGTCAGTATTTCTGAGAATGTTGCTATGCCAAAGAAAATAAAGAAAAAGATCAAAAAAGTTGTGGCAAAGACAAAGCTCCCCATGAGCATCAGGAAGAGGGTTGCCACACCTTCAAAAAGCCCTCGAGAGCTGTTGATCCTCTATGATCTTTCAAATGCGATTTTTTCAACCACCGACGAAGATAAGCTGATGGATGTGACGATGGAATCCCTTAAGAGGATGGTCGATTACGATCTCTCCGGCACAATATTGCTAAAAGATGGCAGCGCCTCTGTAGTCTTAAAAACCCTTCATAATGAGTGTTGTAAGTTTCTGGATGATATAAAGGAGAGGTTGATAAGTCGGGCATCTGAATTGACGGGGGAAAATGTAGGTGAAAAGAATATTGTTGTTCGTAAAGAGAGTTTTGATCTCGGGAAAAAGGTAAAAAGGGTTAAGGAAATAAAAGAGAAGGGACTTATATCGATTTTCAGAGTTCCGTTTATCGTTCTGGGAAATGCTATCGGCGTTCTCATTGTGGCCAGCTGTAAGAAGAAGGCATTCACCAATGAAGAGATCAGGTTTATGTACATAGTTGTGAATCAGGTTTCGCAGGCGATTGAAAGGCTGAGGATAATGCTGGCGAACGAGCAATCTAAGATGCTCTCGATGGTCGAGTCTATGACTGAGGGTGTTATTTTTACCGATAGTTCAAGGGAGATTATCGTCATAAACCCAGCTGCCAGCATGATGTTGGGATTGGCCCGGATGAAGAGCATTTCGCTCAGGGATATAGAGAAAAAATTTTATGAAATAGATATGGATGATATCGTGATCAGGAGAATGAAATTTGAAAGCGAGGAAGAAGGGGATATCTCAAGACAGGTCACATTTAAAGATTTGGCGCTTCAGATCTTTCAGGAAGCGGTTTGTGATAGAGAGGGGAAAAAGATCGGCTTTGTAACATTTCTCAAGGATATCACAGAGCAAAAGAAGCTCGAACGACTAAAAGATGAGTTCATCTCTTCGGTATCGCATGAGCTGCGCACCCCTCTGACCACCATAAAGAACGTCGTATCTAACGCGCTGGCAGGAATCACCGGGGAAATATCTGAAAGCCTAAAGACGTATCTTCATATGGCAAACTCCGAGATCGACAGATTAACGCGAATCATAAACGACCTTTTGGATATTTCGAAGATAGAATCCGGAAAATTTGAGTTAAGAAGGGATTTCGTGGATATCAGCAAACTTCTCGATTGTGTGGTCAAGGTCTTTGCCGATTTTGCCCTCAAGAAGGGGGTTGAATTAAAAAAGTCATATGTCGGCGTAAAAAAGCTCCCCATTTATATAGATCCCGACAGAATTACACAGGTTGTTTTCAATCTTGTCGATAACGCGATTAAATTTACGCCGACCGGCGGATCGGTCTCGATCAATATTGAAGATCTTAAAAATGAGATCGAGGTGCGTGTGAGCGATACCGGTATGGGAATTTCACCCGAGGGAGCAAATATTGTTTTTGAAAAGTTCAGGCAGGTGGGAAGGATCGAAGGGAGTGGCATAAAGGGAACAGGCTTGGGGCTGGCTATAGCAAGGGAGCTCATCGAGATGCACGGCGGTAAGATTTGGCTCTCTAGCGAGTTGGGGAAAGGGTCGGTCTTTGGATTCAGGCTCCCTAAGATCAGCTCAAAAGAGGTTGCGAAGATTAAAGCTGAAAAGAGCTGATGCTCTATAAAACTTGAGGTGCTTTTTTCTAAAGATGTGTTATGATTTTAGATTGGAAGGTTGATAAGACAAAATTATTTTAAAAGGAATTTACTATGGCGGAAAAAAAGAAGAAAAAAATTCTGGTGATCGATGATGAGAACAGCTTTGTATCGACAATGAAAATCGCGCTCGAATTTCAGGGGTATGAGATTCTGACAGCCGTGAATGGTCAGGAGGGTATCGAGGTAGTGAGGGAAGAGAAGCCCGACATCGTGCTCCTCGATATCATGATGGCGAAGATCGACGGCTTTCAGGTCTGCAGGATATTAAAATTTGACAAACGCTATCAGGAAATCCCTATCATAATGGTCACGGCAAAGGGCCAGGAGAAGGACAAGACGATCGGCCACCAGGTAGGTGCTGACGCCTACATCACCAAACCATTTGAGATGCCCGCTCTGCTTGAGAAAATAAAATCTTTGTTGAAGGAGTAAGTGTCAGAATCTTCGGAGATCGTTATGAATAAGGAAGTCCTCTCGCCAGCGCAAGCGGCAGCAAAGATAAAGGAAAACGATGTTTTGATGATAGGCGGATTTCTCACCGTCGGAGAACCTACAAAGATCATAGAGGCGCTTGTCAAATTGGGAACGAAGGGGCTTACCATCATCGGCAACGATTCAGGTTACGATCTCCCCCTGCCCGATGGCTCTAGGCGTGTGGAAGGGATCGGCAAGCTCACAAAGAACGATCAGGTCAGAAAGATCATCGCCTCATACATCGGTGCCAACGTAAAAAATCAGGAAAAGATGGCAACATCGGAGATCGAGACAGATCTCACGCCGCAAGGCACGCTCGCGGAACAGATTCGTGCAGCAGGGGTAGGGTTGGGCGGTGTGCTCACGCCAACAGGGGTTGGCACATTGAGGGCGAAGGGTAGAAAAATTCTCACGATCGACGGTAAAAAATATCTGTTGGAAAAACCTCTTCATGCAGATGTAGCGCTCATCAGGGCAAAGAGGGCAGACCGCTCCGGCAACCTCGTCTATCACGGTACTGCACAAAATTTTAATCCGCTGATGGCGATGGCGGCTAAACTCGTGATCGCCGAGGTGGATGAGATTATAGATGTAGGCGAGATTCATCCGGGCGATGTTGTAACGCCGGGGATTTTTGTAGATTATTTGGTGATGTAGAGGAGTTAACTGTCCAAGTGCTTGAGTGTGTAAGTGTCTAAGTAAAAACTAAAAGACTTTGCCGAAACTTAAGCACTTACGCACTATCATTAATTTATGGATAAAAAAGAGATTCGAACAATCATCGCAAAGAGGATCGCCCGAGAGCTCAAAGAGGGTGATGTCGTGAATTTGGGCATCGGCATGCCGACCCTCGTGGCCAACTTTGTCCCGAGGGATGTTCATATCATACTTCATTCCGAAAACGGGATCTTGAGGATGGGACCCACACCTCCGAAAGGGGGCGAAGACCTTGAACTGACAAATGCGGGAAATGCCCCTGTCACCATATTACCCGGCGGCATGTTCTTCGATTCGGCTTTCAGTTTTGGCATCATACGCGGCGGGCATCTCGATGTTACTGTCTTGGGCGGGCTCCAAGTCGATTCACATGGCAACCTCGCCAACTGGATGATCCCGGGCAAGAAGGTCCCGGGCATGGGTGGCGGAATGGATCTGGCGTTCGGCGCGAAGAGGGTTATAGTCGCGATGGAACACACGCAAAACGGAAAGCCAAAGATCTTAAAAAAATGCACATTGCCACTGACCGCCCCCAAATGCGTCGATCTCATATGCACCGAGATGGCCCTCATCGAAGTCACGCCAAAGGGATTGCTTCTTAAAGAGAGAAACCCGTCATTCACTATCGAAGAGATCCAATCAGCCACAGAGGCAAAGCTTATTATCCCAGATCATGTCGGAGAGATGAAATCATAAAAAGCTCACATGCTATATATGCTTTTCCCCCCCTTTCATAACCGTAAAAGGCATGTTGATTTTTTTAGAATGAAGAGTAAAACTTCGAATGAGTCTTTACTGGAAAGGAAAATATATGCAGGAACAAAGAATGGCTTGGGAAAATATAAAGGAAAAGTACCCTGATCAATGGGTATCATTGAACGATGTTGATAAAGATGAAGATGGAAAGATCAGGTCGGCTATAGTTGTGGCTTCGGGTTTAGATTTGAAGGCGTTGACTTTAAAGTTAAAGAAAAGGAATTCTATAGTTGATAGTTTTGAATATACAGGGCAGGTGAAACAGTTTTTGGGATTTGCCAGGTGGGATATTGAGGAAGTAAAAAATGCTCCACAAATTAGCTAATGAAGGCGAGCTATTTATAGTCGAAGTATTTTTGCCTTTCAAAAAAATAAGAAGAGAACATTCAGTGAAGCTTGTGTTGGACACGGGCGCGGCTATGACAATAGTCGATACTAATATTATCAATTATCTGGGGTATTCAGCAAGAGATGATGGTATTAGAAGATCGTCTCTTGACGGGGCAGGCGGTAAATCTGTTGGATACGTTATCAGGGCTCCAAATTTTAGATGTTTAAATTTTGAACTCACAGACTTTGAAATAGCCTGTCATGATATGAATACAAGGTTAGGAGTTGCAGGTCTCTTGGGTATGAATTTTTTAAAATTGTTTCGTTTGGACATAGATTTCAACACAGGTCAGATCAACAAAATAGAAAAATCATTAAAGGGTGTTTAAACTATATTCTCTGATAATTTTCCTGATTAAGTCCAAATAATCTTCTGATAATCTTTCGCATGAAGGCGTTTTGTCCGGATAACTATCCTTGATCCTGCCCCAGTTATCACAGTCATTCGACGGGACAAGTATGGCAGGGTAAAAGCGAGGGTTTTGATCGAAGGGTTCAGAATTACTTGTAAAATTTAATCTTTTTCGAAAATACCCCGACCGCTCAATAAATTACATGTGCCAGGAATACGAATTTTTTTGCTTCGTGCTCACTGTGTACTGAAATGTGCACGCTGTTTTCATTGCTGTCGCTCGAGAGTTTTGTTTCATGAGTTTGACCAGCAACTAGTGTGACCAGATCGCTTACATCAAGGGAATCGTTTGGATTAACGCCCGATCGTATGAAATAGGTGTTCACCTTGTCATTTTTAAATTCCGATTTTCCTGCCCGTGTGATTTCAATATACGGCCTATGAGATGGGAATAATCCGAGAATGTTTGGCCATTGATCATTGCTATGGAGCTGTTTTGTTTTTAGCGTTACGGTAATGTCAGTTCCTTTTAATTTTTTCGGCTCGTTTCGTTTTAAACTCAACTCTTCCCCCACCATTTTTTCATCTTTTTTAAACCATCCTTTTTTAACTTTAACCTTGTAGGAAATATTCATCCGCATTTCATCTCTTTTTGGGTAGAGTATGTATAGCAGTTGTCTGAGCTGATTTGGGGAGAGATATCTGTTCCAGAGAATATCCATGATATCGATGTTCTCGTTGAAAATATCCTTTTTTCTGTTTGTGATCATTGTTCTAAATTTTCCATTCGAATCTCTGTAGAGATGAAGATAGAATTCCGAATCGAATGAGCCGTGACCATTTTTTCCCAAATAGACCTTCAATCCGATGATTTTTCTATTTTTATCTGTTTTGAGGTCGACGAATCTGCTGTTTTCTGAGAGCTCTCTTTTTTGTTCCAGATGACCGATCTCTGCAATCGAAAGAGGTTCATCGCAGTGATCCCTCTCTGCTATTGTATGAAGAATCGTTCTATTGATTTGCCACAGATCTGAATCCCAGTATTCCTCAACGGCGAGTTTATGAAAGTAGCCATGTTTTGCTCTTTCGAGCATGGTTCTCACCTGTGCAATGTTTAAAATCCCATCATAGAGCATATCACCAAGTGTATAGACTCTGTAGCCTTCCTCTTTTCTCTCAATGAAGGTTCCGTTTGAGTCGACCTGCCAATTCCTATCCAACTCCTTGGGTAAAAGTTGGACCTCTCCCGTATCGGGGTCTTCAAAAATAATCGGTGACGGCTCGGAGGCTCGATATTCGGAAAGGGTTCCATTTGGGGTTAATTGTATAAGTTTATAATTGAATGTGTTGCTATACATGAGCGGAGTTAAAAGACCTCTGGTGATGTATTCCCACCGTTTGATTTTTTCGGTAACAGATTGAGTGGCGCTGTAAACTTCGATTTTACCATCAGAGAGCAACACCCAATGTGTACCTTCCGGCGTTGTCGTGTTAGGCAGCATGATCTTTTCCCCTGTTATTGGATCTTTCAACAGCATCGGTAGATTCCTCGGTGTTGTAAAATCAAGCAGTGAATTATCGCTGCCAAGATAGTAGATTTCGAGGTTGGGAATGGTCTTGCAATCCAAAGCCCTGTAAAGGGATATGAGTTGATGCGGTGTTAGAATGCCTTTCTTAAAGATTTGAAAGGGGGTGATCTGTTCGCTATCACTTCGATAATGCTTACACCACCGAACAAAATATATTACATCACTTCGAAATTCTATTGAGTTGCGCATGAGATGGTCAGATGACTGCAAAAAAAAGTGATAACTGTCTCCTCTGGAAGGATTTGGTCTGACGTAACGGGTACCGGGAACATTGTTTTGCTCTGGAAAGACCTCGCCAGATAATTTTACCCAAAAGCCTTTATCACAATTGGTTTTATCATTTTCCTCAAGTATCGCAGCAAAACCGACGAGTTTCTCGACGGGAGTATCAGCTTCAAAAATCTCAGTAACAACTATCTCAGGTTGTTTCTCAATCTCAAGCAGTTGCGCAGCGATTGTCTCAACGGATCTTATGATTCCCACAGTAGCCAGATCCCAATCATCGAGGTTGAGTATGTTTTTTAGAGCAACTGCACATCCCAGAAAGATTCCCTTGCCCGGATCAAGCGTTGGTTCCAATGCATCGAGAATGCAGCTTTCGAAGAGATCATATCCTCGTGAGAGGGTGTAAAAGTTATTCATCTCCCCCATGCGATTGGCCAGCGGTGTGTAGCCGGATTTCTGTAGAACGCCTTTCCATGCATGTATGACATCCGTTGCCTGCTGTAAGGGGGCATCCGGTGCCTGTTTGACATGATTCACCCATCCCTTGACGCCATTGAAAGGACTCATTCCCTGCCCGATGTTAAATCCGATATTCTTCATTTGTACGTATGTTATCGGTTAAGCTTCAAAAATGTTGCTTAACTTTTCTACAAAACAAGAGGCCAAACCTGTAAGATTGATTATACTTTATTAAAAATCATTAACCACGAGCTAAATAATAGTGTGAAATTTGGTTCATGTTCCATAGATTAATTAAGATATCGAAAACGCTGTCTTTTTTCCCTGCTGTTTAACTGAATCACGAGAATTTTCATCACAATTGATCTTGTCTTATCTCTATGTTATTCATCCTATGTGAAAACAGAAAGCGTCGAAAAAATAAGGTCCAGATTTGATCATGAATGGCTGCTGATAGCCGTAGATGAGGTAGATGAAGCGACAAGCACGCCTACAAAGGGACATCTGATCGCCCACAGTCCCCGAAAAGAGGAGATTCACGAAGAATCCCAAAAATATCCTGACATCGCTTATGTAGTTTATTCAGAGGATTGGCCTGAAGACATGGCTGCCTGTTTTATAATTTTATGAGCATTTTAAATTTCCCGAAAAACGTTCAATCGATAATAGTCTCTGTAAAAATCAAAGGTCCAAAAAACATTCGCTTTGCAAGGATGATTTTGGATACGGGTGCGACTTATACAATGATTTGCCCTGAAATTCTGATTGAAGCCGGTTATGACCTGTCCCAGCCAAAACGAAAACTGCCAATCACCACAGCTAGCACCTCATCTATTAAATTCTTTATAGTGAGGAAGGGCACAAGTGCTCGTAACAATTTAATATTTATTATATACCACCTGTGGTAATTAAATTGACGAAGCACTAGCAGCATTGAATACACACACCGTTTTATATAGTAGAACAGCTGGATGCTGCTGGTAAGTCGCTTAAAAACATAGAGGTAGCATCCCACTCATTTCCTCCAAGAGTTCCAGCTGATGGTTTGCTCGGACTCAACTTTTTGAGAAAATTCAAACTCACGCTACACGTTGATGAGGGTTATCTGGAATTGGAGTGATTGTGGCGATCGAACAGAAGATTAATATCCTCGTTCTGCTTCAAAAGATAGCGATCCCTATTTTCTCAGCGCGCGGAATTAAGAGAAAAGCTAGAAAGCAGGTTGCTAAATGGCAACTTACAAAAATGGTTGGCCACTAACCCGTCACAGAGACAAAGCTTATCATTCCGGATCATGTTAGAGATATGGGATAAAAGCATAAATACTCCATTTCGTTTTATAAATTCAAATGGAGTATTTGTGGCAAAAGATGGCTATCAAAACATGTTCATTTTTACATCTTTCTAGTTTATAACTAATTAATATATTTGACAAATTTGCAGATAATATTTATACTCCACTTGATGTTAAGTAAATGAAATGGAGTATTTATGCAAAAACGAAAATTCATCGATCGTAAAGAAGAATTGAAAAAGCTAAAGGAATGTTACAATGAGAAATCATCACAATTTGTGGTGTTGTATGGAAGGCGACGTGTTGGAAAATCTTTCCTGCTCAGACATTTTTGTGAAGGGGAAAAACATCTCTATTTTACAGGAAGGCGAGATGAGGCATTGGACATCACGTATGAAAGATTCACAAAAGCAATGTCTGAAGCACTTGAGAACCCTATCTTAGCTAAAATTAAAGTTTCCAGCTGGGATGAAATATTCAAGTTATTAGATGATCAACTGGGATTAAAAAAGCTCATAATCGTGTTGGATGAATTTCAGTGGATGCATCCGAAAAAATCACAGTTGATATCCATCCTGCAGGAAAAATGGGATAATGAATGGAAACACAATTCAAAAATATTCCTTGTGTTGTGCGGTTCGATCATAAGCTTCATGGAAAAGGAAATACTGTCTGAAAAAAGCCCACTTTACGGCAGAAGGACATTTTCATTTGAGCTCGAACCTATGGCCGCCCCCTTTGCCAAAGGTTTTTTTTTAGAAAAAAGTATAATTGAACAGTGCAAGATAATCATGACATTGGGGGGGGTTCCCAGTTATCTTGAACTTATAAGAGATAAACAATCATTCGCCCAAAACATCAACAGAATTGCTCTCACAAAGGATGGCTATCTTGTTGATGAGATTAGGTACATACTTAGGGAGCAGGTTAAAGTTCCCGCCAATTATCAATTGCTTTTAGAAACTCTTTCAAGAAAGTCCTGCACCAGGGCGGAACTTGCAAAGGAAATGCAAATCAAAAATAGCGGTGCGCTTAATCTGTATTTAAAAAATCTCACTGATTTGCAACTGGTCAGACATAGAAGCCTTATTACAAAAAAGAACTTGGAGTCATTAAAAAGCTCAAAATATTTTATATGGGATGAATATTTGAGATTTTATTTTACTTTCATCCTTCCCAACATGGAGCGAATACGACAAAACGTAGACGATTGGTTGTATGATGCTATCATGGCTCCAAAATGGGAGAATTACTGTGGCTATTCGTTTGAGCTTTTTTGTTGGAAAAATATCAAAACTATTATTTCTATACTTGGCATCAAAAAAGTTTTTCAACAAAGTGGGTCATTCTGGCAGAAACAAACAAAGGCAAAAGCCGGTGTTCAAATCGATCTTGTCATTGAAAGGACGGATGGTATAACGCATATCGGCGAGTGTAAGTGGTCGAGCGGTAAGATTGGAATGTCGATAATTGAAGAGCTTAAGCGAAAGAAAGATCTCTATCCAAATCCAAAAAAACACACGCTAAAAACGCTGCTGATAACAACACACGGTGTAACAGAGCAGGTGGCAAAGTCAGACGGGATCGACGATGTGATCACGCTCAATGAGATGTTCTAACATGTATCTCCTATGGTAAAGGACCCCATAGTCATTCGACGGGGCAGACAAGGATCAATTTTCAAATCTTACCGCCTGGACCCTGGCTACTTGCCTGCCCCGTCGAATGACTTGGGGTCCTTTTACTACATACCACATACGCCTTTCTCTTCTTCTTCCCCTTGCAGAAGCCTCTTAAATCGTGATAAGACCTCTCAAATGTCCAAAAAACATATACATATGCTAGGCATCTGCGGGACCGGCATGGGGTCTTTGGCGGGGCTTCTTAAAGAGAAGGGTTTTGAGGTCACAGGCTCGGACGAGCATGTCTATCCGCCGATGAGTACTCAGTTAGAGAGGCTTGGGATTAAGCTCTATAACGGTTACAGCGCATCTAACATACCAAAGAGTCAGCCCGATGTCGTCGTCATAGGCAACGTCATAAGGCGCGAGAACCCCGAGGCGAAAGAGGTTGAGGGGTTAAAAATTCCCTTTAAATCGATGCCGCAGATACTCATCGACGAGGTGGTGGGAGAGAAAAAGACTATAGTTGTTACAGGGACGCATGGCAAGACCACGACGACTAGCCTGATTGGCTGGCTGCTCTATGCCATGAATGCCGATCCGGGATTTCTGGTTGGCGGCGTCCCTCTCAATTTTGAAAAGAGCTATCACGTTGGCAAGGGGGAGTATTTTGTCATCGAGGGTGATGAATACGACACCGCCTATTTTGAAAAGACGCCTAAGTTTCTGCATTACAGGCCACGTTTTGTGATCATCACGTCGATCGAGTTCGATCATGCCGATATCTATAAGAACAAGGATGAGATAATAGATAGCTTTAAAAAACTGATCGCCATCGTGCCTGACGATGGCCTGATAGTTGCCAATTATGATGACGATGTTGTGAGGGAGATCGTAAAAGCGGCCAGATGCAAGGTGATCGGATATTCTACGCACGACAAGGGTGATTACAACGCGACGATGGGTTGTGCAGACGAATCCGGGACGCAGTTTACGATCAAGAGCAAAGAAAAGAATTTTGATTTTCTATCGAAGCAGTATGGCGAGCACAATATTCAGAACACGGTTGCAGCGGTAGCCCTTCTCTTGAACATCGGTTTCGAGGCGACAAATATAGAAAAGGCTTTGAAGACTTTTAAGGGGATAACCAGAAGGCAGCAGCTCGTCGGCGAGGTGAGATCGGTGAAGGTGATAGACGACTTTGCACATCACCCGACCGCGATCAGGGAGACGATACTGGCCATGCGGCTTAGGTATCCGAATTCCCGAATATGGTCGATCTTTGAGCCGCGTTCGAACACGAGCCGCAGGAACATCTTTCAGAAGGAGTTTGTGGATGCGCTCTCGTTATCGGATCGTATCATCATAGCGCCGGTTTTCAAGAAGGAGGCTATTGCTGCAGATGAGCGCCTCGACACAGAGAGAATTGCAAGTGAGCTCACCAGAAGGGGAAAATTTGCCTTCGCGATCTCGAACGTCGATTACATCATAGAGTTTGTTTTGCGCTCTATTGCGCACGATGATGTTTTGCTCATCATGTCGAACGGCAGCTTCGATGATATCCATAATAAATTTTTGTCGGCCCTGAATATAAGGCGCATCTCGAAAAATCAGGACGATGTCAAGCCGACGCGGGTTCCCGGATGACGCAACTAAAATCACATCCTCTGCGAAATCTCATAATTACCCTTATCACCTTCTTTCTTTTTTTTTGGGGTGTGCTCTCGCTCATCAATAGTCCCGCAACTCTCAAAAAGATCATCCCCCTGATCAATGAGCGAATCACTGTAGAGATCGGGCTGGAGCGCTTCAAGTGGACGCCTGTTCTCAACAAAATTAGGCTGACCAACTTCTCGCTCAAGACAAAAAATGGGGAGATTATCTTTCCCGAGGTAAATTTGAGCTACAGTTTACTGGGATTGCTCTCCGGAAAGATTGTCATATCTGAACTCGAAATCAACTCTCCAGACATACATCTCAAAAAGGGTGAAAAGAAAGATAAGAAGAGGGGGGAGCTCAGCCGGATGCATCTCTTCTTCCTAAAGCAGCTTGTGATAGAGGAGGGGGAGGTTACATCCCCGAAGATCGAGATAGATGGACA